>CAZIKU010000126.1:0-5325 GCA_964539815.1 uncultured Klebsiella sp.
TTAAAAATTACGAGGGTACCCGGAGGAGCGAATCTTATTAGCCCACACATGCGGCGTCTATCGACGCAGGGATTCGCGCGTCATTATCAACCCTACGATGGGCAAAACGAGCGGAATATAGAAATATCCCGCCCCCCAGTGTGACCATGCGGTGGCGTACCCCATGGGGGTGAATTGTTCGTAGAGGCTGACGGCAATCACACCACCACACTCGATGATGAGCCCGATGCGCAATGCACGGGTATGTCCCTGCCATGCCCAATAGGCGATCGCCACGTAGAGGGCACCGGCCAGTGCGGAGAGATGGGTCGGTAGCGCGAAGTGGTGTCCGACCGTGTATTGCCAGAGGGCGCGACTACAGACGGCTAATGCCCAAAATGCATAGAGTGCAGTCATCCCAGGTGCACGTTTAATCATGACTGGTACGCTCGGCGATGCGGTCGATGACGAGGATGGTGCAGACTATATATGGATAAATGCCATAGAGCATATCGCTGATCGAGTGTGCATGGCGATCTGCAGCAATAACGACGGTGGCACAAAAGCTGATTGCGAGCAATACGATGATCCAGCCACAGATATGGCAAGGGATATACCAGTAAGTGGTACGACGAAACCAACGCAGTGACATGAGTGACTCCTTTGCACTGGCAATGTGACGATTCCATTGCAATACGGTGCATACCCATCATAGCAAATGGACAATCAAACAAGGTATGGTATAGTTTATTACAAAGAGTAGTAGTATCAGGAGTTGCGCATCCTGTATGGCGCAGTCGCTTTTTCTTCTACAAAACGGTACGCGTGCCATTACCCGCCGCGGCGTATCTGACAAAGTTGTCATGCTTAATCGGGCACGTCAGCATGGTATTGCTGTGCCTGACGCCTACGTGTTGCTCGATGATGCATGGCGTTTTGTGCAGCAACAAGAGCTAATTATCCGGCGTGGCGACACGGTGATGCCGCGCAACACGGATGAATTTCTGCAGGCGTTGGGTATTTTTCATAGTATGAGTAATCTGGCACCGCGCATTGCCGTGCGACCGTTGTTTGTGCGTGATAGTGACCACGAAATCCAGCAACCGCACATGATTGGTAAATTGCGTGTTGACCGGCGCGACCCGCAAACGCTGGCGAATGCGATTTGTGCGGTATGGTCGGCAGGGCAGACGCTTGCTCCCCAGCTGCGCCGTGACATATTGCTGATGAGTATGATCGAGGCGCAACACGCCGGTATTGCGATTAGCGAACCAGCCTACGAAGATGATTTAGTGAATTTCACGGCCGGTTCTGGTGAACAGCTCGGGCGCGGGTATACGGCCGGTAGCGCGATGACCTTGCCCCACCTCATGCGTGGCGAGCCCGCGACGGTGACGTTGCCGTTTGCACAGCGCCTGCAATTCCTGCTCCGTCAGATTCGTCACATCTTTGGCGATCAGCCGTGGGAATTAGAGTGGGCCGATGATGGCACCACCTGTTGGCTCCTCCAGCTACGCATGGTGGTGCAGTCACCACGCCGCAACGAGCGACTCGGCAGTAGTGAATTGCGTGATGCGATGCCAGATATGCCTACCTACTTTATGACGCAGCTGTTGGCATCGACGAGTAGCGCGCTGTCAGCGGGATGGTTTCGCATTGACGGATCGTTCAGCACCGAACGGCAACTCATTGAAATATATGCGGGTCGGCCACGCATCAACTACGGACTCCTCGCTGACATGTTGCGCCGGTGGGGATTACCGGGGACGATGGTGGCCGACCTCAATGATCCGGTGTTGACGCCTATTCGATACCAACCGCAGCGGGCCCGCCTGCAGTGGTGGCATATCATCAAAATGGCCTGGGATACACTCACCTATCCGCGCTTCGCGTTGCGCCATATGCGCACGTTGTATGCGCGCGCACGGGGATTTAATGGGAATGCGGATGATGCGATCGTGATTCTGCGAGAAACCGTTGTAACGCAGATGTATGCCACGATGGTGCTGGCACGCATTATTGGCCCACTCGAAACATGGATGCGCCGCCGGCGTATCTATGCGGAGTGGAGTAGTCGCTACCGCTCGCTCAATCGTAATATCATGGCAGATTTGGCACCGGTACGGCTGTACTTGCAAAAACGCCCGGATATCATGGAATTGTTGCGTCAACACATCCTGCCAGGTGATGCGGTGTTTACCGGCATGTGGGAGGAATTGTTGGCGCGATATGGTCATCGAGGCATGTATGAATCCGATATTGGCATGCCGCGATACCGCGAAAACCCGCAAGCCATGATTCATATCCTGCTCGATGGAACGACTGCATTGACCCCCATCAAACGTACGTTGGCCGGTGTATTGGCATGGCCGGTGTGGGTCGTCCTGTCAAATGCCATGTATCGCCGCGATGCCATTCGCTCGGCGAGTATGCGCGTCTACGAGCGATTACGGCGTATTTTGATGCAACGCGCCAATCATGCGGTCCGTGACGGATATCTGGTGAGTGCCGACATGCTGTGGCTGTTGAGTCCTGCTGAATTTGTGCGTGTCTGTAACGGCTGGCGCATCCCCGAATCAATGCTCGTTGAACGCAACGCACTGCGTGACTATCATGCATCACTCAATGTGCCGGCAGCGTTGATGCGCTTTGACGATGAATCACGCTGGCGTGCAGACAGTGGCCACAAACGCGTCGTCCTCGAGGGGCGAAGCTTGAGTGACGGTGTCGTCGAAGGCGTGGTCTGGCGTCTCGAACAACCGGTATCGGTGATTCCTGCAACCGTGGATCCAAGCCAAACCATCCTGGTGGTGCGACATTTTGATACACAGTGGATTGAACTCGCGCGCTTGTGTCGTGGCATTGTCCTCGAAAACGGCGCCGAGCTGGCACAGGGTGCGACTCTGATTCGTATGATCGGTATCCCGGCAGTGACTGCGGTACGTGGAGCATATAACTATTTACCTACGGGGAGTTTGGTGCGACTGGTGGCGAAATCAGGGCTCGTCGAAATTATTAGCCTGCCAGGAAACGCGCTGCCAATGTTGCCTGCACCGGAGTTTTCGACGAGTGTGACAAAGGAGTTTCGCCATCGTGATCGGCCTGCATAATTGGCGTCAACATGTTGCGGTGATTGCGGTCGTGCTTGCTGTGCTGTGCGCATGGGCGCTACCACTGGTGTACCGCGTGGATATTGGGCAATGGGATGCGCCTACAGTGGTCAACTTCTATGACAGCGAATATGGTGCAGGGACGACCTTTCGTTGGAGCGAGCCACAGGCTGCGCTGCGCATCCCCGCACTCGGCAGTGGCACATACACAATGCGCGTGAGTGCGAGTGCCAACATACCGACCAAACTAGACATAACTGTAAACAATATCACACAGACAGTCACCGTATCACCTGGATTTGCCCCGTATGATGTGGCAGTTGCAGTACCACTGCAATGGCGCGAACCACTGACGGTGACACTTACCGTGGCCGAACCACAGGTGGTGGCACGGCGTCCCATCGGTG
Source organism: uncultured Klebsiella sp. (assembly GCA_964539815.1). Classification (GTDB taxonomy): domain Bacteria; phylum Chloroflexota; class Chloroflexia; order Chloroflexales; family Roseiflexaceae; genus UBA965. The sequence continues at coordinate 3,497 of CAZIKU010000126.1, forward strand.
TGGCCATCGACGAAGTGCGTTTCATCCCAACGGGATGGCATCTGCCAGCGGTCATCGGGGTGTGGTGGAGCCTATTTGCCATCGCGGTGTTGACCCATTTGCTGCGTTGGATCAACCTGCCTTGGTTGTGGCGCTGGTGTGGTGCTGCGGTGGTCGTCTTGGCCGTGGTGCTCGGGCGACACGGCAATGCGGCTACACTGCTCGAACTCACTGCCATGCTGGGTTGTGTGGCGATAGTGAGTGCCCATTGTGTACTGTTGAGTCGGCGTCAGCAAATCGCCGTGGTGGTGGTCGCGGTTGCGGTATGTGCACTTGTCTTGGGCTGGCGTGGCGTGGCAGCATGGCATCCACTATGGCAGCTCGTGGTGCTGATTGGTAGTGCGACGTTGTTACGCGTGCGTCGTTTTGTGTGGCGTGGGGTACGCCCATATCGTCACATCATATTGGCAGGGGTACTCGTCTGGTTGGCCACGTATTCCTGGATATTTGCTGGACTGAGTGGTGTGATTGCGAGTATGTATGTGGTCGGTAAACGGGTCGACGCGAGTCGTAGCATGCTCCATGCCATCATGTATGCCGGTCACAGCCTCTTCCCGTTGCTCGATGCCTGGTTGTGTGGGCGGGGCATGCCGCGGGGTCCACAAAAGCAGATGCTCCGCTACATCGGTCTCGACTATTTGCGTGGTGTGGCCATGTTCATGGTGCTGGTGACGCACTTGCCCACTATTGTGGCGTACACGCCGGTATGGTTCTTTGATACGGTGGCGTGGATCGGCAAAATTTCGGTCGATGCCTTTTTTATTTTGAGTGGCTGGCTGATTGGCGGACTGATTATCAACGAAATCGAGCATTGGCGGTCGACACGCGCCCTTGGACTCTTTCTGCATCGGCGCTGGGCGCGCACCATCCCGATTTACTGGTTCATGCTGGTGATTGTGGCCATTGGTGGCTGGGGTGGTGCGACACTCGTAGGGCTCCATGAATACTTTCTTTTTGTGCAAAACATGTGGCATGATCACCCCCCATACCTGTTGGTCTCGTGGAGTCTCTCCATCGAGGAATGGTTTTATTTGCTGACGGCGCTTAGTATCGGATTATTGGCGCGTTGGCTGGCACCGACGCGGGCACTTTTTCTCACGTTGATGCTGTTGCTACTGGTCCCTACCGCACTACGGAGTTATGTGGCGGTGACGACCACGCTGTCGTGGAATGATGTATTGCGACAGTATGTACCGCTGCGCCTCGATGTCATCGGCAGTGGTGTGGCCATGGTGTGGTGGTGGCGGACGTGGTCCAAAACAAATACCACTCGTGCACCACGACTCGTCGTGGTGAGTGTGGTGATGACAGTCATCTACTTGGGGCTTTTGGTGTGGTTGCGCCCCGATCTCGAGCGTGATGCCTGGGTACGCATCACGTTGATTCCAGTGACGGTGGTTGCATTAGCGTTGTGGTATCCGTGGTTGGCCACGATTACACGCACACAGCTATCGTGGCTGGGGCGCTGGGTGCAGTGGATTGCCTGGATTTCGTATCCGCTCTATTTGCTGCATTACCCGTGGCGTTTGACGCTTGAGGGTCTCGTGGGGGCAATTGGGCGTAATCCCGCGGCTGATGTACTGGTCACCGTGGGGTATATGGTGGGAGCGATTTGGTTGGCAGGGCGTTGGCATGTGGAGCTAGAGCAGCCGGTGATGAATCTGCGATTGCGTGCCTAAAACGAAACCCCACCCGATGCGGGTGGGGGAATTGGTGCCGATAGGTGGAATCGAACCACCGACCTAACGATTATGAGTCGTTCGCTCTAACCGCTGAGCTATATCGGCACA
>CAZIKU010000127.1:0-5046 GCA_964539815.1 uncultured Klebsiella sp.
ATCCTGCAAATCCTGTCCATCGATGTTCCCAACCTGACACATCCTGTCCATCCATGTCCACACAAAACCGCTTATAATCAATGTATGAATAAATTCATCATCCCTGAAATCATGTCCCCAGCCGGGTATTGGCCACAACTCGACGCTGCCATCGAAGCCGGCGCCGATGCCATCTACTTCGGACTGACGCACTTCACTGCCCGCGCCAAAGTTGGCTTTGTCCTCGACGAACTTCCCAATGTGATGCAAACGATGCATCGGCGTGGCGTGCGTGGCTATCTGACCTTTAATACGCTCATCTTTGGCCACGAACTTGCCGAAGCGAGCCGTGCCATCGATGCCATTGCGACAGCCGGTGTCGATGCCGTCATTGTCCAAGACATCGGTATGGCCAAACTCGCCAAACAAATTGCCCCCACCCTGGAAGTGCACGGCAGCACGCAAATGAGCATCACCAATGTGGCTGGGGTGGAATTCGCCCGCCAGCTGGGCATCAACCGCGTCGTGCTGGCTCGCGAGTTATCTCTCGCCGAGATTCGTGCCATCCGTGCCCACACCGATGTCGAACTCGAAATGTTCGTGCATGGTGCACTGTGCGTCTCGTACTCGGGGCAGTGCTTTTCATCTGAGGCCTGGGGTGGGCGTAGTGCCAACCGCGGCCAATGTGCCCAAGCCTGTCGTCTGCCCTATGATCTGATGGTCGATGGCGAACAACGTCCCCTCGGTGATGCCCGCTACTTGCTGTCACCTGGTGATCTAATGGCACTCGACATGGTGCCCGAAATCGTGGCAACCGGCATTTCGTCACTCAAAATCGAAGGGCGCTACAAAGATGCCGACTATGTGGCACTCACTACCCGGGCCTACCGGCGTGCGGTGGATGCGGCAGTGGCAGCCCAACCTAGTCCAATCAGTGACACCGACAAAATCCAACTCGAACAAGTCTATTCGCGTGGTCTGGCGCCGTCGTTTGTCAGTGGTACCGATCACCAGCAGGTGGTGCGTGGTCGTGCCCCACGCCATCGCGGCGTGCTGGTCGGCACCGTGACTGCCATCCACGGTCGCGATGTCGTCGTCCAACCCCAGCGTGTTGCCCTCAAAGCCGGTGATGGCGTCGTTTTTGATGCTGCCGATTGGCGTAGCCCTGAGGAGCCCGAAGAGGGCGGCCACATCTTTGCTGTCGAACCAAGTGGGCAGGGTGACGTTCGACTCGTCTTTGGGCGTGGTGCCGTCAATCCCAGCCGCATCCGCGTGGGCGACTGGGTGTGGCGCACCCATGACCCCGAGCTCGCCAAAGCGGTCAAACCCTACCTCGAGGCCACACAACCCATTGCCCGCCAACCCGTCGATGTGATAATCACCGCGCATGCAGCGCATCCTGTACAGCTGACCTGGCGCTTGACGCGTCGCCCTGATATCGAAGTCGTCGTCACTGCCCCGGCGCCAGAAGGTGAACAACGCACCCTTGGTGTCGAGATTCTCACCCAACAGCTCGGCCGCCTCGGTGGTAGCGTCTACCAGCTCAACACCCTCTCGATCCACGGTGATGCACCAATCGCCATGCCCTTGTCACAACTCAACCAACTCCGCCGCGAAGCTGTCGCTCAACTCGAAGCGATTCAACAAGCACAGGTTGTGCACGGTACACAGGCCCCTGACGGATGTGTGGATGCCGCCTTGCGGCAGGTGCAACTGCATCACGATCTACACGCCACACCACAGCTTCATCTGATGGTGCGCCAACCCGAACAGTTGCAAGCAGCAATTGACACGATGCCTGCGAGTATCACCCTCGATTACTTGGATTTGTATGGACTCAAAGATGCCGTAACCCGTGTGCGTGCCGCAGGCATTGCAGTGCGTGTGGCGAGCCCACGTGTCATCAAACCTGGCGAAGAACGCATCGTGCAATTTTTGGCCAAACTTGCCTGCCCCATCGTCGTGCGTGGCACAGGCGTGATGACCGATTTGCGTGTCGCAGGTGCAACGTCACTTATCGGTGATTTCAGCCTCAATGCGGCCAATGTACTCACAGCACAACTCCTGTGCGATGCCGGCCTGGCACGTATCACGCCGACCCACGACTGTAATGCGGTGCAGATCAACGAAATGATTCGTCAGCTGGGCAACCAGCGCGTCGAAGTGATCGCGTATCATCATCTGCCGGTCTTTCATACCGAGCACTGTGTCTTTTGTCGCTTTTTGTCCAACGGGACGAGCTACAAAGACTGCGGCCGCCCGTGCGAATCCCACCAGGTGGCACTGCGTGACCGCAACGGTCGGCAGCACCCCGTTATCGCTGATGTGGGCTGTCGCAATACCGTCTTTGGCAGCGAAGCCCAAGAGGCGAGCAAACATTTGCCGAGTTGGTTGAATGCCGGCATTCAACACATCCGCCTCGAATTCGTGCAGGAAACACCCGCACAAATTACCCAGGTGGTCGCACTCTTTCAACAGGGTATCCGCGCCGAAATGAGTTGGAATGATATCGGCCGTGCGCTGCGTCATGCCGCACCACAAGGTACCACCGAAGGCAGCTTCTTCGTCCCCGATAACCACCTCGTTATTCCCTTGCGTTAAACACCACACGCGCCATGTCGTATGACATGGCGCGTGTGCAATATATCAGTGATGTAGGCTATGGCGTCGGTTTGGCGGTGACGACCAGGTACTGCGTGTTGCGGTTGGCGCCTGCTGGTGGCCAGACCGTGATTAGTGTGACCTGTTCGTGTGATGATTGCCCGATGATGCCAGTTTCAATGCTATTGGGTGATTGCATGTTGCGGGCAATCACCTGCTGACTGACCACATTGTATGTGTATGCCACATCGCCTTCGTACAGCGTAATTGTACTGCCAGGAACAACCCGATCGAGTTCCGACATAATGCGACCATAATCGCCAGCAACTGCACTGAATACGATATTTTTGCCTTGACCGGGCAAACCTGAATCAGTGTGATAGCCCATCGCATAGCGTGTCATCTGCACCAACCCGGCATGACTGCCACTGCTGGCAAGTGCCTCCACGCCTATCACCGATGTCTGAATCCCTGCGGCAGGGATTTCGATGCGCGTAATCGGGGACTGCGCAATTGACACTGGTTTCGTGTTGGTCTGTGCATCTATTCCCTGAGTCGCCAAACGCTCTGCGATGGCCCGTGATCCGAGTGTCGACATGGATGTGCCCCACATCACCACCTGGATTCCTACGAGCAACACCATCACAACCATCATCTTGAGGCTGACCGGTGATGCACTCTGCACTGTCCAGAGTCGGAACCCATGTATTGATTTGAGCAAGTTGCTCGTGATGACGCGTAACCGATGTGCCGCTGATGATGAATGCATAGTGCATCCTCTCTCTTTCGCAGTGTTACTGCGCGGGTCACTCATTTCTATACTACAGATTATAGTATATCGATGAGAAAGTAAAGTAAAAGTCACTCAATCAGCTGATTTATCATGAAACTGTAATCCATAATAAATCATTACAACACGATGACGAAAAAAACAGGCGTTTAGCTTATTGCGATGGCATACTGTTCTAACGTCAAATTCATTGTACTACACAGGTGTTGTGAATGATAGTCTTTTGCAATGGTGCTAATCGAACTGTAATAATTGACGCAAAAATGACAAAAGATTACAACGATTGACCCATTGATTTTTGTACAAAACATACCCATCGGAATGCACCGTATAATGGCTATAGCACATCAATCGACTAAAGGAACAGAAGCAATGAACGCACGCATTGTGGAGTGGCTCCAGCGACTAGTACAGACGCCGAGTGTGACTCCCAACCATGCCGGTCCCAAGGCACACACCCCCGGCGAAGGTGCGATGACCACCATCCTTGCGCAGGCCTTTCAGCACCTCGAAGCCGATGAAATCATCTACGATCCCGTCCTCCCCAAACGCGACAACCTGTACGGCATCTGGTACGGCGATTCAGCCGAAGTGCTGTTGCTGGATGTGCACATGGATACAGTGGGTGTCGAGCAAATGACCATTGATCCCTTTGCCGCAGAGATTCGTGATGGCAAAGTCTATGGCCGCGGCGCTGTTGACACCAAAGCCAGTCTGGCTATTGCCCTTGGTCTGCTCGAAGCGCACATTGCGAGTGGCAAGCGCCTGCCTTACACCATCATGCTGGCGGCTACTGTCGATGAAGAAGAGGGTGGCAATGGGGCGGCGGCCCTCGCTCGCTGGGTGCGTCAGCGTCAGTGGCGCCCCATCCAGATGGTCGTCGCCGAACCCACCGAATGTCGCCCCGTCTACGGTCACAAAGGCCTGGTGCGCCAATTCATTACTACCCACGGCCAAGCCGCACACACCGCGCAGCCGCACCTCGGCCAAAATGCCATCGGTGCCATGGCACAAGTCATCCTGGCCCTCGAAGGCGAGCATCGTCGCTTGCAGTCGCTAGCACCCACGGGACTTGGCCATGGCACCTTGACTGTTTCGCTCATCAACGGGGGGCGCGGCCTCAACATTGTGCCCGATAGCTGTACCATCGGTATTGATCGCCGTGTGATTGATGGCGAGGATGTGCAGGCAGTTGCCGATGGCATTATCGCGCTCTGTCATGCGGCGAGCCCACTGCCTGTCACCATCGAGCCTGCCACCTATGGTGCCTCTTTTTACCAAGACCCACAACACCCCTGGGTACAGACTGTGGCAACCCAAAATAACACTACCGCCACCATCGCACCGTATGGCACCAATGCATACGCCTACGGCGATTTGGCCGATTGCTGTGTAGTATATGGTCCTGGCTCAATTGCACAGGCGCACACCGCCGATGAGTGGATTGAACTGTCCGAAATCGCACGTGCCACGGCGTTTTATCGTCAGTGGTGGGGCATACAGGAGTAAAGCAATGGGAACAACGTCTATTCACACGCACGGTTGCCGCATCTCTGATGAATGGATGCTGCGTGGCATGCGTACTGCAGTGCTCGAAAATGAACTCATCCGTGTCACCGTACTCCTTGACCGTGGTGCCGAAATCGTCGAAATGCGCCACAAACCGACCGACATCG
>CAZIKU010000128.1:0-2245 GCA_964539815.1 uncultured Klebsiella sp.
GGTGCTCAATGTGTATGGTCAACGACAGGAATGCCTGTGTGATGCGGGCTACGCCCGGACGCATGGAGCGCGGGCGAATATTATTCGCCCCTACGAGCGACCTGGCGTCCATCCCGACAATCGCACCATACATGTAGCCAAATCGCATGTCGGGCGGTATGGTATTAAAAATACGTCCGCCCGCACTGCAGAATGTATTAAACATCTCACATGCGCACACATAGTTGCTGAACGGGCGTATCAATGCACCGCTACACCTGCAACGTGTAGCCTCGATTGGCTTAGGTGTTGTCATAATTAATAATTCAATACGTGTCTCTTCACATGACACACGCACGCCTCCTGCAATAACTCCAAAATCTAATAAATCGTTAATATCACAGTATGTGGTAATGATGGTATGATGTCACTGTTGAACGGTGCTGTGCAACAACGCAGCAGGCCAATTTGGTAAAACGATGTACACGTTGATAAAAAGAAAGGAACACAGATGCAGCCACCGCATGACGACAACGAATCTGATGCACCACGGCCACGTCGGCCACACCCACCCAAAGGCGACGGTTTGCGTTTGGACCCCGAAGACGACGCCATTCTGCGCGACATCTGGCTGGAATTGGCCGCACAGCGCAAGGCCCAAGCGCAAAATCCACCACCGCCCGATGCGGACGGAGCATGATTCCTCGATCAAACCACTCCACGTGTGTGCGGTGGAATTGCTACTTGCAAAGGATGGAGAAATGCAGTCATCGACTTGCTGGATTGAGGTGCAGGTGCACCACTACCAAAAGATGGGAGCGACCAATGATTAAACCAGGAGGGTGTGCCCCTTTGCTCATTGTCCTGTTCATTTTGCTGAAAATCCTGCCAATGCTGCTGCAGTAAACACAAACGTCCACCGCCGTGGGCAGAGACCGACGTCGGTGAGACACCACACGCGGCCACATTCCACCCCACGCATGTGGGGGGCGCGGTCTGGTGGGGATGCGTGGCCACCCCACCAGATGAGAAATGTCCAGCATTTGGGAATACGGTAAATTTATAGAAAGGAAATATTGACTATGCGACGTGCAAATCCCGAAACTCCAGAATACTTTATTGCCGACCCAGTGCGGAACGGGTCAGTGTATGAATGTGGCGTGTTCCCTTCGTTTGTTGAAGATCCGCGCACTGGGAATATGCGCTCGATTATCAATGCAGAGATTCCCCAACTCTATTCCAAGTGGCGTGATTACGCGGTGTTCATGGCTGAAGAGTACAATTCGATATCGGCCATGGATAGTGCCCTGGAATACCTCGATTCGATACAGTAGTTCTATCCGTCATCCGCATTCGCTTATGGGTTATTGGGTAAAACTGTTTCTGCATATGCACTGGGTGTGCTGCGCTATCTGTGTGAATACAGTGGAGGAATGACCATGACGACACCACAACTCTACGCAATTGCGACCTATATCCAATTCGACACGGGCAAACAGTACTACTGCCCCACGGAACTGGTTGTCATTGACACGGATCCTCAGCAGGGGCTGACCCGGGCCCAGGCGTTGCTGCGACCCTTTGCGGTGGAGCAGTTGGACTTGCAGCGCGACTATCGCGTGCAATTTATGGTGTGTATCGGTACGACGCCACAGCACAAGTGGTACCACGACAGTGCGCTGGTGCGCGTCAATTACCGGCGTGCACCGGGGCGCCACCGCGAACAGGTGCGGATTCGCATGGGGACGCGTACATACATTGATCCCACCTGGGTGGCCGATGCACAGGGCGTAGCTGCCCCATTACCGGCACATGTGCCCGTCATCACCAGCGATACAGGAATCACGATTTCGCGCGATAAAAAAGGGCAGGCATGGCAGGAATCGCACGTAACGCCCGTCAGCACAATTCCCCGGCGTCGGGAATGATGGATGTCCCTCGATGGGGCCATGAAGCGAGTGTGTATCCCGCATGGATGAACAAAATTCGTACGGATTAGCTACTAGGGCGCGCGGTCTGTTCATCTTTTTCTTTGTGTGGCTACCAAGCACGTGTCGGATGCTGCTCGTCGTCTTGAAATGCATGGGGTCGCATTCATTGTGATTGAAAGTGTGCGATAAATTGACATAAAAATGATTTACCCAATGCCTTGACATCGTGTGGTCATGCAGATCGAACTCGTAGGGGCGAATAATATTCGCCCGTGCAATTATACCCATGCACGCAAAGGACGCAGAGACGCAAAGGTGTTAGTGGAGATGCACGT
>CAZIKU010000128.1:2345-4803 GCA_964539815.1 uncultured Klebsiella sp.
GGTGCATCCAATTGACGGGAACTCGTAGGGGCGAATGATATTCGCCCGTGCAAGAGATGCCCATGCACGCAAAGGACGCAGAGACGCAAAGGTGTTAGTGGAGATGCACGTGGTGCATCCAATTGACGGGAACTCGTAGGGGCGAATGATATTCGCCCGTGCAAGAAATGCCCGCGCGCAGCGATGACGCGTGCAGGTCAGATCCCAACACGATACGGCAAACGCAATGATGCGAAGTCATTTTGGCATAGGTATTGATTGGCGTAATAATAGTAAATTGCCAAATGTCTTGACATCGTGTGGTGCTGATGATATAGTGCGTGCGTTGGAAATGTTGAGAAATAGTGTACTGCAGGCAATGTTCTCATATTTCCACGCACGCGAAAACTCGGTAGTAATAATAATGTGGTGTATCGCAGCGTTGGATGATTTGCTGATACACGGGGCATCAGAAATTTGGAAAATCGGTATACATAGAAAGCATTTCCATGCCGTATTTCTTGCTCCTAGAACAATTTAATCGCGCGATTTGGCTGGTACTCATTTTTTCGGTCACTGGCTTCACGGTATCAACAATCACGGGTATGCTCTTGGAGAAACGTGGCCAGATGCGGTTTGTGCCGTATCTGTTCAAGGCCACCGAACTCTTTCGTGCCATGCTCGTCGGACTCATCACGCTGGTGTTGCTGGTGCGCTACCTGGTCTTGTAACGGCGCATCGTGTCATCTTCTGGATGGCGCCCACACGCACCGCGTTCCTCTCGCGAAAATTCTCCCAGAAGTATTGCGTGTGGTACAGACTGATCACACACCGTTGGTCGTCGTACCACAGGCGCGTTGGAAAGATTGAGAGTATACAAATGAGTATGCAGTGGAACATCACGATTGTGATTGCAAGTATGCTGTTGATGGGCATGGGTAATCTGGGCATGCATCTGCTGGTTCGCCAGCGGCACACCCTGTTGGCACACATCAGCGCACGCGCCGTATTGCCGGTGTGGCTGGTGGTCATCGTCTATACCATTTTGTACGACGCCTGTCGTGTCATCCGTGCCATGGGGATCATGTTGTGCTACGTGGGGGTGTGGTGGCTGGGGGCCAACCTGGCCATGCCCCGCCTCGCCGGCGTGGTCGAAATCCTGTTGCAGTTGGTGGCGACTGCCGGATTATTCACATGACACCTGTGCTCGTTGCTTGGAGTGCATTTTCGTTGTGGCATGTGCGCACACCATGCGCCATCCCAGCAGAGTAATTGTCACCTGATTGTTGAGCGTACATCATCTCCCATGACCAACGCTATTCCCCTATCCTCATTCCATCAGGTGTCGCATAACCGCGTAACACACGGCTCCCCGTGTACGTAGCCGTGTCACTCATGGCAGTCGGCGTATTGAGGGATGAATCATGATTCCACTCGCATTCCAACGTGCATGCGCCAGACTCGCATCATTCCAGTTGCCAAATGCTGATTCTGTGCTATAATGCATCTCCCATTCGTCTATTTCTCCGCCTGGTGGGGCATGAGTGCAATGCCTGAGTTGTGCGCATTGCCGCTTGTTGTCGGCGTGTGGAGCGATGGCGCGTGGATAGTAGTTGCAAGAATCTGTGTTATTGTGAAAGGACAAACCGCGTGGAAAAGCTCTTTATCATTACCGTGGGGACCTCGCTCATCACCGGCACGAATTGGCTGACGCGCGCCCAAAAGGATGCCGTCATGGACGAATCACTGTCGCCGGTGCCTGTCTCTCCAGCCGCCCAAAAGGTGCTCGACCAGTACGCCGCAAAGCTGCACGCCGACTATACGCCCTTTCTCGATACGGCCGAATTCTGGACGATGCGCGCCTACCAGCGCACCCTGCACCCCGCAGCCACGTCACGCTTGACTCCCGATGTGCGCTACGTCTTTGTGGGTACCGACACCTATGTGGGGCGCTGGGTGGTGGCCATGTTCCATAGCATTCTCACCACCCACTATCCGACGATTGACATCGTAGACGACATCGTCGTGCCTGGGCTGACTGTCGGCATGCCATTGGCCTTTGATACGGCACAAATGGATCTCAATAAGCGCCTAAACCGGCTGACCGAACCCTATATCGCGGCCGGCTGCGCCGATGATGTCATCTTCAACGCGTCGGGCGGCTTCAAGTTCATCTCGGGCTGGGTGCACACCTACGCCACCAATCGCGGCCATCGCGTCTTGTACCTCTACGAGGGGTCGCGCGAAATTCTGCTGACCAAGCCGCGTATCGCCGGCGACTTCCCGGCCCCACTCTTCATCTAATCGAGTCCGCAGGTACTCGCCGTAATCGTCACACGGCGAGTGCCTCCCGCGGCGTTTTGTGCATGTCATTAGCAGTATGTACGTCGCATGTTTATGTGGAAAAACTGCACCGTGGCAGCACTGGCATGCGCTACGCCCCATTCCACGCAGGTGACACTCCTCCGGTCGTAGCGCC
>CAZIKU010000129.1:0-4744 GCA_964539815.1 uncultured Klebsiella sp.
CATCGCCACGCAAGGCATCATAGAGCCCTACCGGCCCCAGCAGAATCCCGAGTAACCCACGCAATACGCGATCTTCATTGAGGGCTTGGCGACTCATGCTTTCGTGCGCCGTAAACGATTGCATGATGGCATCGTGGAGCGCTGGGCGCAAATCTGGTGAATTCGCGAACTGCTCGCGGCTGTTGTTGCGTGCTTGCTCGCGCAGATCATTTGATTCGAGGAGTTTCTGTTTGAGCACCTGATCCACATACGTCAACATATCACCGTCGGTCAGCTCGCCTTTAAAGACGTCGTTGACCATGCGGATAATTTCGCTCAAGCGCAATTTCTCGGCTTCATTCAATGCCCCGGTACCTACTGCACCCGCAGGATCAAGGGTGCCGTCGTCGGGTTTGAGGGTGAGTTGGGCTTCTTTGAGTGGGCGTAAATTGTATGCGGTGAGTGCCACATATGACAGGTCAATGGTTGCGTGTTCACGCTCAAATGAGAGGAGTGGGAGCAACAACCGATAAAAAACCATGCGCTTGTGGAATTCCGGATTGCCGAAGTCGATCATCTGTGCCAAAAACGTGTACATCCGCACATAACTCTGCATGTCACGGCGCATCAATTCGAGGTGTTCGAGCTCGATGTGGCTGGTCTGGTCGTCGTGTCCGGCCTGGCGTGCCCGCGCAACGCGGTCTTTGGCCGCTTTGTAGCGCTGGACGAGGCGTTGACCGATGGGCTGAATTGCACTCACCAACGCACTATGGTTCCCCTGTGCGTGATGCACTGCTTGTACGACGCGGTCGACGTCGGGCTGATCATAAAATCCACCGCCATCGAGTTTGTTGAACAAATCGACGACCAACTGCGGGTCACTCACACCGCTGAGCTGGGCGGTTTGATAGTAGGTCTGGAATGCCTGCAGAATCTCGTTCCCTTGATTGACAAAATCTACCACATACGTCGTATCTTTGCCGGGGTAGGCACGATTCAGGCGTGAAAGTGTTTGGACAGCCTGAATCCCCGCCAAACGTTTGTCGATGTACATGGCACAAAGCTTGGGCTGGTCGAATCCCGTTTGGAACTTGTTTGCCACCAGCAATATGTGATTGGCGGCATCATCAAAGACCTCGCGGATGTCGCGCCGTTGCAACTGTGGATTGAGTTCAACGCTGAGTTCACTGACCGGGTGCGAAAATGACGCTGAGTCATCGACCTCGCCCGAAAACGCCACCAACGTGCCCAGCGGGTAGTGCATGCGTGCAATATACCCGTCGAGCGCTTTTTTCCAGCGTACTGCTTCTTTGCGGCTCCCCACCACCACCATGGCCTTGGCGTGTCCGTTCAAGAGTTGTTGGACGTGTAAGCGGTAGTGTTCGACGACCAGCTCTACTTTTTGGGCAATATTATGCTCGTGCAAACGCACCCAGCCCAGCAGGCGCTTTTTGGCCGCGTTCTTTTCGACCTCGCGTGTATCGAGATTGGGGTTGCGGTGGGTGAGCTGGAACGCCAGTGAATAGGGCAGGTAGTTTTGCAGCACATCGAGAATAAATCCCTCTTCGATGGCTTGCCGCATCGAGTACACATGGAAGGCATGGGGTACATTGGTCGCACTCGCGGGCTGTGTCGGGTCTGGGCGCGTGCCAAACAACTCGATGGTTTTGGCTTTGGGCGTGGCCGTAAACGCCACAAAGGTGAGCCCCTTGCTCTCGGCGTTGGCACTCATTTCGGCCACGAGCAGGTCGTCGAGCGATACTTCGCCACCGTCGGCGAGCTCGGCTTGTTCGCTGGCACTGAGCACGCTCCGTAGCGTACTCGCCGCCGCACCCGTCTGTGAGCTATGCGCTTCGTCGGCAATCACCGCAAAGCGTTTGCCCTGTGTGACCGCCAAACGGCGAATCTCGGCCAGTGCAAACGGGAAGGTTTGGATGGTGCATACGACGATTTTTTTGTTGGTGTTGAGCGCCTCGGTCAGCTCGGCACTTTTGCTGCCATCATTTCCCGTAATACTAATCACCACGCCTTGTTGGCGTTCAAACGATGTGATGGCATCACGTAGCTGCGCATCAATCACGTTGCGATCCGATATCACCAACACGCTGTGGAATATTTTCTGCCCATGCGCATCATGCAAATCAGCCAAAAAATGTGCCGACCACGCAATCGAATTGGTCTTGCCCGACCCCGCCGAATGCTGGATGAGGTATTTGCCCCCTGGGCCATCATGCCGCACCGCCGCCACGAGCTGGCGGGTGGCGGCGAGCTGGTGATAGCGCGGGAAGATGACATGGCTGGCTTGGCGTTGCGCATTCTGCGCTACCACCACGTAGCGCCCCAAGATTTCGAGCCAGTGGTCACACTCCCAGATGTCGTGCCACAAATACCGCGTGGCGATGCCCGTGCCGTCGCTCGGATTGCCTGCCCCGCCCTGGTTGCCCCGGTTGAACGGCAAAAATCGCGTGGCCACACCCGCCAATTTGGTGGTCATGCGCACTTCGCTGTGACTCACTGCAAAGTGCACTACCGCGCCGTGCAGGTGATGCAAGAGTGGCTCTTGGCGTGGGTCGCGGTCGTTGCGGTATTGGTCGACCGCATCTTCGATGCCCTGGGTAAAGTCGCTTTTGAGCTCGGCAGTGGCCACCGGGATGCCGTTGAGCAACAGCACCAGATCGATGCTGAGCTCGCTGTGTTGCGCATAGTGTACCTGCCTGATGACGCGCAAGCGGTTGTGCTGGTAACGCTGCACGATGTCGGGGCTGGGGAGTGCCGGTTTAAACTGCGCTAGGCGCACCGCGTGGCGTAGCCCGACTATGGTGATGCCGTGACGGAGCACGTCGACCGTAGTGCCACGATTGAGCTGGGTGCGCACCTGCTCACACACATACGCACCAGCACGTGCGCCATGTTTGGCCTCTAGTTCATGCCATGTGTCGGGTTGTGAGCGCTGCACCCATGCCACCAGATCGGCCGGGTAGAGCGCCAGCGCCCGGTCGTAGTGTTGGGCGTCGGTGGCGTCGTAGTGCCAGCCGTGTGCGGCGAGGTGCTGACAGATTTCGTCTTCGAAGTGTTTTTCGCGGTGTATGCTCGTCATGGCGGTGCTCGTTACGTAAGACAGGTGCAATACACGCAGTATACTGCATGTTGGCAGGTGGATGTGGTGTGGGGATCGCAGTACAATAGTTGTGTTACCGCATTCCCCCGCTTGACAAACCAAAAAATTCCTTTTATGATTAACCAAAGTTGCGGACAAAAAGGCAAAAAATTGCGTGTGACATTCAAGAACAATCGATTGCAACAACGATGTGAAACACATGCTGATACGGTGCGTATCTATGGTGAACTGTGCGCTAAAGCGCTACAACGACGGCTCGATGCCTTGTCTGCGGCAGAAAATCTGAGTGTATTTGCGTTGAATACATCGCCGCACTTTTGTCATCCGTTGCGAGGCAATCGAGCAGGCCAATATGCGATGCGAATCTATGACAAATACCGGCTGATATTTGTCCCCGATCATGACCCAGTGCCACAGCACCCACACGGTGGGATTGACACGACGCACGTAACTGCGATCCGTATTCTTGAAGTAAGCGAACACTATGACTAACACACCACGTCCATTCCAACCAGATTGGGTGACACATCCAGGCGAGCACCTCGCAGAATATTTGGAGTCCTGGGGCATAAGCCAAGCCGAGCTGGCCGACCGCACGGGCTTGCACCGCAAGACCATCAATGCCATCATCAATGGCACCACGTCGATTACCGCAGATACGGCGGTACTCCTCGAGCCTATTTTTGATATGCCGGCAGACTTTTGGGTGAACCTCGATGCGCAATACCATGCGCATATGGCGCGCAAACGCCAGCATGCGCACATCGAAACGCAACAGGCACAGATGAGCCGTTTTCCCATCAAAGAAATGCAAGCCCGTGGTTTGTTGCCCCGCACCAAAGACCCTATCGCACTAGGGGTAGCACTGCTGCAATTTTTTGCATTGGGCGACTTCGATCAGTGGTCGGTGGTCTGGCAACGTTCACCGCTGTTGGTGGCCTATCGCCAGCAACGGACCGAGACCAAAACACCCGAAATGGTTTCGGTGTGGCTCCGTGAGGGGCAACGCATGATTGAATATCGCGAGTCTGTGCCGTTCGATGCCGCCAAATTGCGCGAGGCCTTGCCTACGATGCGGCAGCTGACGACGCACCCACACGACCAATTCTGGCCGCTGTTGCAACACACATGTGCTCACGCTGGCGTGTTGTTGGTGCAGGTGCCGGCATACCCCAAGCTCGGCGTTTACGCCGCCACCTATCGCTACCGCGGGCGCACCGTCATTCAGCTGAGCGGTTTGCGGCGCACCGTCGACCAGTTCTGGTTCAGCTTTTTCCACGAGGTCGGGCACCTGCTGTTGCACGGCGTCAAAGAAGTATTCCTCGACGATGTTGAGCCGATGCCCGACGCCGTCGGGCACGATGATGTGCAAGAGACCGAGGCCAACGCCTTTGCGGCACGCACGCTCATCCCCGACGGCGCCTATCGCAAATTCGTGCGCGAGGTACCAGCGCCGTATACGCCCTACGCTATCCAGCGCTTTGCAGTCCAACAAGGCATCCATCCGGCCATCGTGGTGGGGCGCTTGCAACACGAGGGCAAAATACGCTACTCGCTCCACAATGGCCTGAAAGAAACCTATGAATGGGAGGATTGATGACGAATCACGACTATCCGCTGGCGAGCGGGCAAAAAACGATGGATGAA
>CAZIKU010000130.1:0-362 GCA_964539815.1 uncultured Klebsiella sp.
AAAGCGCAAGTAGCATTACTGAAGGCACGCGCAAGCCACCGGGACGAAGTCGTCGCGCGCCAATAGGCGCTACGCGAGTCTTCTCTCCCAGCCCGGCGGCCATGGCGTCACGCCTTGCAAAGGGCTGGATGAGACCTGCGCCCAGCTTTGCAAGGCGGCGACGGGGTGGGCATCCGCTTGGATGACGGGCACCCCGAGCCGCGTGGCCGCCACACCCGTTGTGCCGTTGCCACACAGGGGGTCGGCCACCAGCAACGGGTGTCCGAGGCGCTGCATGGCCAGACTCGCCAACAACTCGGGGAGCGTGCGCGCCGTGCTCCCAACAGCATCCGCCACACGCCACGCCACCGCATCCGGTAATG
>CAZIKU010000130.1:372-4733 GCA_964539815.1 uncultured Klebsiella sp.
GCAGGACCGCGCGATGACCGCCGCGGAGGACGCATCCATCGCCGCCGCGACCGCTGGGTGAGCGGGTCGAGCTGGTCGACCACACGGGGAACGTCTGGGCGCGGCGGGAGTTCTACCAGACCGAGGTCCGGGTCCTCCGCTCGATGCGGGTCGCGTATTGCGTGGTGAGTGTGTCGTCATCGGCAAACAGCGAAAACTGTTGGCTGGCGCCCGCTGGGTCACGGGCATCGAGTGCCGTCTGATCACACTCCAGCAACGCCAGCAGCTGCTGGAGCAGTAGCGTCGGGGCAACAGTTGCGGGCAGATGTGCCGCAATAATCAGCGCATTGAGCAGTGCCAGCGGCTTGCGCCCCATCCAATTGCCATATGCGTGCATGTCGCCCTGGCGATTCGCATTGCGTTCGTGGCGGCACTCGGCACTCACGTGCCCCACCGGCACTATCACATCGAGGGCGGTGAGATCAGGGCGTGTGTGCATCATCGTTGGGTGCGCGTGTGGGGGGTGACACGCGCACAGTACGCATGGTGACATCGCTGACACCTGCTTGGGTTGTGTTTTCAGTGAGTGCATAGCGCAAGGCACGCCGCCAGCCAATGCTGCGGTGCTGTATGGCATGTCCAGTTGCAGCAGCCGTCTGCGTGTAGAGCCACCAGCGCTCTTCGGGCAAAAAGCCCTGCCAGTTGCGTAGCGCATTGGGGACACTCGCACTTTCTGCATCTTCGATGGCCCACAGCAGCACCAGCAATTCTTTGCCGAGGTCACTGCGGAGCAGGTTGCTACCGGATTTCCAAGTACCACCACGCATCCGTTCGCGTTGCAAGCGCACATTAAAGACGGTACGCACAGCGTCTGCGACGAGCAACCAGTGCGACATTTTGAGCTGCACGCGCATCTGCCCGTCCTGCCTGCCGTCACGCACATGCGCCTCGCTCGAGCCCGTCTGGTCGTGCCAACTAAAGTGCTCGTGCACCGCCACCACGCCTTGATTGGTGCCAGGGATGATGACCTGGAAGTGGTGCTGACTGGCATGCGGCACAAAACCAAACGTGTGCTTCAGTGCGGAGAGGCCGGAGGCATCGGCGGTCATTGTTCGACCTCGTTGCGCGTCAGCGTGATACGTTGTGCTTCTGCAAAGCGGTGCAGATCGAGCCCCAGGTCGAAACGGATTTGCTTGCGTATCTGCATCGTCACTTGACCCGCGTCGACGTG
Organism: uncultured Klebsiella sp.; assembly: GCA_964539815.1. Taxonomy (GTDB): domain Bacteria; phylum Chloroflexota; class Chloroflexia; order Chloroflexales; family Roseiflexaceae; genus UBA965. The sequence goes on from CAZIKU010000130.1 coordinate 1,583, forward strand.
GTCACGCACCGCATCCAAGATGCCACGAATTTGCGTAGCCTTGAGCCCCACCGCATCACCAAAACTCAACTCGCTCCAGGCATCGCTGGCCGCCTGCATGGTGAGCTTGACACCATAGCTGGTCGCATTGCACCGCTCGAGTGCCGTCAACATCGTATACGACTCGTTGCTATCGCTCGTACGCAGTGGGACACGGAGCTGGTAGCGCGCCGGCTTCTCTTCGTCGATGGTAAACGGGGAATCTTCCCAGTAGATGTCGTGATTCGCCACCGCACTTTCAATGCCATCCGCCTGTGCCACCGCCTTGATGCTCACATGGCGCCCATGTGCCGGTCGCTGCAACACGATTACGTCGCCGGTGTATTCGGCACCATGCTGGCGTGGATCGTTGCCATCCGTCGTATAGCGAATGCGTCCCGTCGGGCTCGCCGTTATTTCGATATGACGCTGTCCGTTGCCCACGGTGTGATCCGTAAATGCCACTCTGATTTCGTTTTTCCAGGCATACACGTCGCCAGTTTCGTGCACACCGCTCTCGTCCACGCACAAAAAGTTGACCTGCAATTCCCGGGTCACCAGCGTACCTTCGACCAATAGCGACGAGGCGCGCGTCGGCAGCCCACCCACTTCCCAGTAGACCTGTTCGCCGTAGCGCGGCGTGACTTCCAGGGTCACAGTACCATCGGCCATACGATTGAGTACGCGCACGCTCACACTCGTTTTTTCTTTGGGGAAGGGGCCTTTTTCGATATCACCACCCGACTCACGCCATTGCCCTTCACGCACCATCCGATGTCGGAAATCAAAGAGCGCATAGGGCTCATGCCACTGCCATTGGGTCAACGTAGCCGCACGCCGTTCGACTTCGCTCCACGGCATCTGCTTTTGAGTCAGCAGACGGGCTTCTATTTTTTGGCGAAAGGTTTCACTGGTGACATCCTCCGCGTACTTCTGTTTATCGCGGAGCAACTGGATGATTTGCTGTTCACCGCTGTAGTTGTTGCCATCAAACTTCATGGTAAATTCTTGGGCAAAGAGTGATGCGCCATTGGCTTGTGGCGCCACCGGCCACACCAGGCGCGTAAAAGTCTCTCGCACTGCCGAATTAAAGTGCTGGATGATGTTTTCTTCGAGTTGGCGCGCCTGCTGGAGTTGTACCTGGTTATTACCTGCCGGAATAGCGCGTAATTCGTCGCTAATGGCACGGATAGCGCGCAAGCGCTTGCCGTTTTCGATGAGTTGCTGGTAGGTGGTCGTCGCGCCCGTCAAAAACATGACACGATTTTTGTACTGGAGCTGCGCATAAAAGTCTTCGATGGCTTTGGGCAGACCGCCTACCCCTACAGGCCCCACATGCAACGGTTGGACAATCACCAGTGCGATGTCGTTGGCACGGACATCGATTTCGTTGACTGCCGGCATCACGTACAAACGTTGGTAGCAGTGTTTTGCTTGTTTCGGCTCAAACATGGCATGCAGGCGTGTTTTAATTTCTTCGATGGCCTGCTCTGTGGCAAAACTGCGCACCATGCTCTCAAGTTTGGCCGTCACATTTTCTACGTTCCTGAAGTAGAGTGCCCCGTCGTCGCTCCCATGCAAATACCAGGCTTTGCCCAGCAAGCGATCACGCACCACGTTCTGAATTTGTGATATATCGCGCCCCGGTGCCACCAGCGCGGCCACAATTTCATGCAGGGCAAGACCGAGAATAGGGTTGGTGGCTGTCGACAACGACGCCATCAAAATGAGACGCGTCACGTCGCGGGCATCGCTGCCCCCCAGCTCGCTATCGATGAGTTCTGCAACTGCCGTCTGCTTTGATGCCACGTCATGAGCGATGGCATTGGTCAGCGTGTTGTTGATTTGCTCGACTTCGGTCAACACTGCCGGATTATTGAAGTCAAACAGGTGGGCCCCCAGTAGCTGCACGGTATCGGCGGCACCACTCTGCCATAAATCGTGCACCATCAGGCGCATCAGCCGAATCAGACCACGCGTCTGCTGGAAGCCCTGATTCTCGCGAAAGCGCGCATACAAATCACGAATAGCCGGGTGGAACGGGTAACTGTCCATGATGGTGGTCTGAAACTGCAGCGGCGATTCCACCGCAATATTCATCTGTTTGGCCTGTGCCAAGGCCTGCGCATACCCTTGTGCCACCTCGCGGATGTGTGCTTCGTCGGGGAGTGTCACAAACAGACGCTTGCGCAGAATCTGATACAGTTCGTTGGTGTTGAGTTGCACCGGAGTAATGTTTTGGGCGAGGCGCGACGCTTCGGCGTCAATGGTCTGGAGCACCTGTTGCAACTGCTGGGCGGCATGATCGTAGACCCCCACCAATTCGCCCATCACCAAACAGACATGCTGGCAATCTGCGTGTTGCAGCGCATTAAACAGATTGGCCATGGCCGTAACAGTCACCTGCGACAAATCGGAATTCCCCACTGACACGGCACGGGCACTATCGAGATAGGGTGCTAGCTCGTCGATGAGGATGAGCACCCGCCGCCCACGAAGCAGATTTGCCCACGCTTGCTGACCTGGTGCTTGGAGCGGCGCATAATTGTCTTTGAAGTGCTCAACGCGCCCGAGCTGGCGTGCAATCGCCCCCCAGATACCATATTTTTCATCATTTTGGCGCCCACTAAACGCAACCACCTCGACCATGCCAGGGTCAGACACGGTCACATCGCGCATCTGCGCCAGTACATCGCTCATGTGGATGGGGTGTTTGGCCAACAGTCCCACAGTCAGCATGTTGTGCGTTTTGCCACCACCCATGGCTTGGCGTAATCGAAAGATGGCTTGGCTCGACTGACCTGCGAGCCGGGCAAACACCTGGGTAATCAACGTATGCATACCGTCAGTGACGTAGTTTTCACTGAAAAACTGCGCCGCGTCGATGCGCCCATCAATCAAATCAAACAGGTCGAGTACCGTGTCACGTCGCCCCGCATCGTGCGCACTATCACGGGGGATACACAGTGATTGCAGACTATTTTGCATAGGGCACTCATTTCACACGCAACAACATGACTTATTGCGTAATACGATGTTTGTGATGTGTAGGTATATTACCGCAACAGCATCTATTTGACAACGTAAAAGGGCAAGATGACATATCGATAACTCATTGTGCAATCAGATACAC
>CAZIKU010000131.1:0-4660 GCA_964539815.1 uncultured Klebsiella sp.
TGCGCGATGCTATTGAGCGCGAACTCGAGCGTGATGGGCAGGTGTATGTGGTGCATAACCGCGTGCAGTCGATTTACCACTTGGCGGATGTCATTCAACGCCTCGTGCCGCATGCACGCACGAGTGTGGGGCATGGCCAGTTGACCGAACATCAACTCGAGCGTGTCATGCTCGACTTTTATACGGGCAAAACGAATGTCCTGGTCAGTACGACGATTATCGAAAACGGCCTCGACGTGCCATCGGCCAATACGATTATTATCGACGATGCGCCATATTATGGGCTGGCGCAACTCTACCAGTTGCGGGGTCGGGTGGGGCGGAGCTCGCAACGTGCCTACTGCTACCTGTGTATTCCCCCTGGGGCGCCGTTGACGCCCGAGGCACATGAGCGGCTGCAGGCCATCCAAGAGGCGACGGAGCTAGGGGCAGGATTCCGTATTGCCATGCGTGATCTCGAGATTCGTGGTGCGGGCAACGTGCTGGGCGCCGAGCAGAGCGGGCATATTTCGGCGGTGGGCTTTGATTTGTACTCGCGCCTGCTCGAACAAGCGGTGCGTGCCATGAAGATGCGCTTTGATCAGCAACAGGCGAGTGCAAGTGATGCCACTAATGTGCCTGCGCAAGCACATCGTCCCATCAAAGTAGACGAGCGCGTGTTGGTAACGCCGTTGGTGACAGTCGATTTACCGCTGACGGCCTATTTGCCGGTCGACTATATTCCTGATGATCAGGTGCGCTTGTCGACGTATCAACATATGGCCGAAGCACAAACGGTCGCCGCAGTGCAAGGGTTGCGGCAGATGCTCAAGGATCGCTTTGGCCGGCCACCAGAACCGGTGGAGAATTTGCTGATGTGGTTGCACATTAAGTGTTTGGCGCTGCAAGTCGGCGTGACATCGGTAGTCGCCAGCGAGTATGAATTCATTATTCGCCTACCAGATGGCAACGAAGCCGTGCGTTTGCGGCTCCAGCGCGTGTATCAGCATGACCGTGTGGTCAAGTTGGGGCCGCAGTTTGTGCGTATTAATCGGCTGTTGATTGGGAAAGATTGGCTCTCCCACATTATTTCTGTCCTCGAAACAATGCAATCGCCCGCTACAAAGCGGAATAGCGCCACGTAGGAGTTTTTGCCATGCCGAATGTATACATGACTGATTACACCTATGCGCATCTCGACCACGAAACACGCATTTTGGCGCCACTCGGCTATACGGTCATCGGCTGCCAGTGCAAAACCGCTGCTGAGGTCGTTGCACAGTGTGGTGATGCGGTGGCGTTGCTCAACCAGTATGCGCCACTGACGCGTGAGGTCTTTGCGAATTTGCCCAACCTCAAGATGATCGTGCGCTATGGTGTGGGCTACGACAGCGTTGATGTACAGGCAGCGACAGATCATGGCGTGATGGTGGTGAATGTGCCCGATTATGGTGTGCAGGAAGTAGCCGACCACACCTTGGCGCTCCTCCTCGCACTGGTGCGCAAAGTGCCTGCGGTGGTCAATGACGTGCAGGCGGGTAATTGGAACGACAACACGTTTCATCCGATTATCGGGCTGACAGGCAAACGGGTCGGTCTACTCGGATTTGGCAATATTGCGCGTCAGGTTGCCAAACGTGTGCAGGCATTCGACATGGAAGTGATGGCGTATGATCCATTTGTGAGTGCAGACGTCTTTGCGCAGCACCACGCGCATCCAGCCGATATGGCCACGGTGCTTGCACAGAGCGATATCGTGTGTGTGCACTTGCCACTCAACGCCGACACCAAACACACAATCTGTGCCATGACGCTGTCCCAGATGAAGCCGACGGCCTACCTCATCAATACGGCACGAGGTGGCGTGGTCCATAGTGCGGATTTGGCACAGGCCTTGCGCAGTGGCCAGATTGCGGGGGCTGCACTGGATGTGTTGGATGTCGAGCCCATGCCTGCAGATCACCCGTTACGTGGTGTGCCCAACTGTATTATCACGTGTCATTTGGCGTGGTATTCAGAAGCATCGTTGGTGCGGTTGCAGCAGTATGCCGCATTGGAAGTGGCGCGCATGATTCGTGGTGAATCGCCCAAATCGGTGGTGAATCGTGCCGCATTGCAGGCACGTGGATTATTGTCGTAGCGCAGTGTGCGTCTAGTGATGTGCAAAGAGATACGACGTATATGCCACTGATTCGCGTACCATGTAGAGCCATTCTTCGGCAGGGCGCCGTGAAATCGGCGATGTGGTAGTGGGTGACGCACTCACCGACAGCCCGAGATCGCCGGCCATCTTGAGCGACCGTAACATGTGAAATGGGTCGCTGACAATGAGCACGGATTCGATGTTGTTGGCTTGGGCGAGGAGCACTGCCCCTTGCAGGCTCTGGAATGTCGATTTGCCGACTGTTTCTTGGAGGATGTCTGTTGCGGGGACGCCATTGTCGATGAGATACGCAGCACCAGCTTCTGCTTCGGATATATTATCGCCAGTACCGATACCCCCTGTGACAATGATTTTGTCGATGGTGTTGGTTTGATAGAGTTGCAGGGCATGGTCGAGGCGCGCTTTGAGGACTGGTGAGGGATTACCTACCCAGACCGCAGCACCGAGCACTACCGCCGCGTCGGCACGCTGGGTTTGGTCTTGTTGACTTTGGAGGTAGACCAGATACGTGACAGTACCGAGGTAGACGCAGACCACGAAACATACCCATACCACGGCACGGAATAGTTGACTGATGAGTGATGGTCGCTGTACAACAATAGCCCGAGGTGGTGTCATGATTGCTACTCACACAAATTTCATCTCTCTTGCGTATTATACCGTTGAAATGTATGGATACACACAGTCTGAAGAAGGAAGTAGTGATGCGCCGAATATCTCGTGAATGGTATGCCCCACTGGCCTTTGTGGTGGTATTGGTGGTGGCTGCAAATCACGTATTGCCGCAAACCATCAATGCGGTGCTGATGCTTGCAGTGGCGGTGGCCCAATCAATCATGCTGGGCATGCGTCTGCGTCAGCGCATGCGCATCGGCAATGTCACGTACTGGCGTGGCGTACGCTATGAAACACCAGCACGTGGCCTCAACATACAGATGCTCCGTGATGAATGGGTGCATATTGCAATTGCCGTGCTAGCCCTCATGGTTGGCTTGGCGATGTGGTAGCGCGTTGGCCATACCCAAACAGGCTGATTTTTGTCCCCAAAAGAATGAGAAGACAACTGAATAACCAGGTGGGCATAGGCAAAAGCCAGAGTGCGTAGGGATACAGCACGAGATGGATGCCCACAAAGATATACCTGCGCATTCGTGATTGTTGTTGCCAGTGATATCTGGTGGCACGTGTGGCATTAGAAATACAACCGGACACGATGTCGATGGTTGCCAAGACGATGACGATGTGTGGCAGTGATGAAATACCCAGCACCCACCCTACAACTACACCACTCACCATACCGGGTACGAGAATGCGTAGCATAGTTGCAGGTGCGGTACTGCCAAAGACGAGTGCGAGCAGTGTAGGCATCGCTATGACTTCTGATCACAGGCGAAGGCGTATGCCGCCAGTGCAATGTCAACGCGCTGTTGCCAAGTATGTTGCTGTGCGCTCTCAAATGCGGCACGTTGCATGGCTTCCCAGCGACCGGGATCAGACATGACATCGAGTGTGGCCTGCGCAAGTGCCTGTGGCTGATGCGGTGGGGTGAGCATGCCATTGTCGCCGTGTGTGACAAAGGTGCGCATTTCGCCGACATCGTTGCCGATGACCGGTACCCCAGCTGCGAGCAGTTCGAGGAGTTTGGCCGAACAGCGGGCGCGGTTGATGAGCGTGTCATCGACGGGCACAAGAGCGAGCCCTGCACTGTCAAGGATGGCAGGGATATCGGCAGGTTGCATCCAGCCACGGATATCGACGTGTTGTGCGATGTTCGCGGCCACAGTCAGTTGCGCCAAGCGTTGTTCCTCACCGGATTCGCCGGTGCCAATGACGGTGATGCGCACATCAGGGCGTTGTGTGACGATGTGTGTGAGCGTAGCGACGAGGTCGCTGAGTGTGAATTCCCAGAAGCGCGTATAGAGCACGATATGTGGCGTCAGCCGTGGTGCGGGTGGTGGTGCAGGTACGATAGCCGCAGCATTTGGCAGATAAAAGACGCGCGCTGGGGCGACGCCGTCGGCCCAGACGAGTCCCTGCAGGGTACGGCTGGCCACGGTCACACTGGCGGCGCGCCGTGGCAGGGTGTGTTCTTGCCAGGCAAACAGGGCTTTGGCGCTGGCCGGGTAGGGGAGCATGTCGTTCCAGCCGCCTGTACCTTCGCGGTCGTCGCAATCGACGACCAATGGGATGTGTGGGGCACGGATGCCTGCCCAGTGTGCAGCCAAACCGGCATGCCCTTTGGGTTTAAAGAGATGGATGAGGTGGGGGGTCGTGGTAATCGTGGCACGCCATAATGCGTGGGCTTGTTGTAGGACGCCGAGCGCACCAGGGAGCGTGGTGGCTGCGGTATGTATCACGGTGGTAGCCCCATGCTGAATGCGGGTGCCGGCGTCTTGTGGGTTGTGGATGGGAGGGGCGACGATGTGCACCATGTGCCCACGTGCTGCGAGGGCATTGGCAAGTGGGAGCATGCGTGCCAACAGTGTGCCCTTCGGCCGGATGCCGAAGGGCGCAATC
>CAZIKU010000132.1:0-4621 GCA_964539815.1 uncultured Klebsiella sp.
TTTGGGCTTGTAACGCGCGTATTTCAGCTTGTTTAACACTAATACCCGTCAAATAAACGTCACGTAACAGCTGCTTGATCCGCACCACAAATGCGTGATATGCATCATATAAATGTGCAATCTCGATGGTCTGTGGTCGCACCGGCATCACTAAATCGAGGTCAGATTGTTGTGTCGTTTGTTGCATGGTCGTCGCCAATTGTGCAATTGGTTGGACCACTGAGCGGGCAATTACATACGATACCAGCAATACTGCCACAATAGAAACCAGCAGCAACGGAATCACGAATTCACTCAAGCGATAAACTTGTGTCGTGATCGCAGCAATTGGGGTCACGCCCACCAGCCACCAGCCCGAATCCAACAACAACACACTATAGAGATTGGATTCTGTGCGGGTGGTCTGATACGCTATCGTGCGATTGGCCAGCAAGCCGCGTTCTTTCAGTACGGTACCGAGTTGTGCGCTAGTCGCAGATTGCATCGTCTGCTGCACCGCAAAAATCGTCCCCTGTGGATCTACAAAGAAATAGACGGATTGATCGCTACCCGCACGCTGCGCTGTCCCAAGCACATCCGCCACATCAAATTCCAATAATAACATACCGATGTCAGGAATAGTCACTGCACTGAACGTGCCACGGAGTAACACTGCTGCATAAATTTTTTGAGGTTTATCTGCCTGCATAAACCAGCGCACCTGCCCCTGTGCTTGCTGTGTGGTGGCATAAAAAGGTGTTTTTCGCGCCTGTGCCATCGTTAGTACACGATTCGCAGGGAATGAATAGGCGGCATAGAGTGTACTGTGTGGGTAGGCATCGTTGATGAACAACCAATAGTTGACCTGCCCAAATGAACGCCGCAACGGCACATAGACTGATCGTGTCAAATAACGCGTAATCTCTTGGCGCGAGATAGCATGATCCACATTTGTACGCATGGGAACAGCCACCTGCTCGTAGATAAACGCATCATTATTTAGTCCGACGACCACCTCATCAACGCGTGCCAGTGCCGTGTTTACGATGCGCTGATTCTGCTGCATAATCAAGCGCAGATAGTCTTCGGCATTCCCAATAAGTAGATTGGAGAAAAAGACAGAAAGAATGATTATTGTTATGGTAAGTAGGCCAAAAAAGAGCCCACTGACCAACAGAAATACACGACGTAGCAACGTGTTGTGTTTCATGACCGCTGGGCAAGCTCGCGGTACTCACTGGGTGTGAGTCCGTGGATTCGGCGAAACACTTTGGTGAAATACTGCGCATCAAGATAGCCAATCTGCCGACTCACATCAGCGATTGTCAGACCACTCTCTGCGACAAGGAGCGCACATGCCCGCTCCATGCGCAATTGTGTAATACGCGTATGAATGCTCGTCTGTGTGTGGCTACGATAGATTTGGCAGAGATAACTCTGACTGAGGTGAAACTTTTGTGCAATGGTAGATGTAGAAATATGAGCATCGTGGAAATTCATGCTGATATGCTGTTGTATGCGCACAACCATTTGTTCGGTAGACGGGTTCCGATGGGTTGCCACATGCCGGCACACCCACAGATACAACTGCTGCACGTAATCATGTACTGCGACCACTGTACGGAGCGTCTGCACATATGCCAGACTTGCATCGAGTGGTGCACCATCGACTAGTGCAGGCAAGCCCAGCTGTGGCAAATGTTGGTAGAGCAATGCAACCACATTGACTGCCATTTCTTTGGCAATCCGCACATCATCAGTATGGGCAGGCAACACGGTGACCAACAACGATGCAACATGGGCAGCATCCGACTTAGCCAAGGCCTGGCGCAAATCGACCATTTCTCGTGCCGAGAAAAAGGCAGTTAGATGTGCTGCATGGCGCCGAGTGCGTTGCGCATGCTCCGTCAACATGCGCGTCAGTTCAGCAATTTTTGCCGTGTTAATCGGTTTGAGCAGATAATTGGTGACACCTACTGCCATGGCACGCTGTGCAAAACTAAAATCATCGTAGGCCGACATCACAATGAGTTGCATATCTGGATAATACGCATGCAACTGCCGGCAGAGCTCAATCCCATCCATTTGTGGCATTTTGACATCAGTAATTACCACATCAGGCTGGATGCGGTGACACAATTCTAGTGCTTCTATACCGTTTTGCGCAGTCCCTACGCACACACATCCCGTATCATGCCAGGGAATATGGCGCTGTAATCCTTCGAGTGCTTGGATGTTATCATCGGCGAGAATGACCTGCGGCATCGCTGATTCCCCTGCACGACAACTCGGTGGTTTCATTGGTGCCCCCCATTATACGTGAAAATCTGGCACCGCCAACCACACCCCACTATGCAGCGCCGATGCACGTGCCGCAATTACTACGTGTGTGGCATGTAAGTCTTGGGCAACAGGGCGTGGTCTGGGTACAACCCCACACAAACAATTCACCACACGTTGGATATACGTCGGTTGCGTGGCACACGTAATTGGCGTAGCAGAATCCGCCGTTACCAGATGCGCCCTACCATCACCATCCGTCATAATCAGGCCGTGAGACCCGTAGATGCGCAACTCGTCATCTCCCCAACGCTGGGCACCACGCTGGTTGTAGTAATTCAACACCACACTCGCAATTCCACCACCCGCCAGTTGCGCCTGCATGGTGGCCGCCATCTGCAAACTACCGAGTGGCACCGGGTTGCCTACTTGGCACGACAGCGCAGATACATGCGTTATCCGTTGCCCTGCACAATGTTCGATTAGACGGATAGCATGAATACCACTCTGCATTATCAGACCACCATCCACATCTTCGTCTTGTGGGCGCCAGTCAGCATATGGATAGGATTTGCGCACCACAATCTGCCCAACCGTCCCAATTACACCAGTTGCTAACAATGCAGGGATGGCTGCATAGGGTGCCTCATCGGCAATCCCTGCCATATCAAAGAGCTGACACCCCTGTTGGTGAGCCAGTGCAATCACCTCGTCGAGCTCATCATGACGCATCACCAGCGGTTTTTCGGCTATCACGTGCTTGCCTGCACGCAACGCCATGCGAATCGCATCAACCTGTATTGCACGACGTGGCGTGCAAAGCGAGACCAACTGCACCCGTGGGTCAGCGAGCAGGGCCGGCAGTGATGGATACCGCGTCACATCTGCCGATGTATGTGGCACATCACACACCGCTACTACCTGCGCACCCGTGAGCATCGCATCGCTGGCCAACTGGTGACCATTGTGTCCATACAAACCGATACCGATTGGTTTCATACCGACTCTGCTGCCTGTTGCATGGCATCAATAATCTGCAAACCGGCGATGATGCGATCCTCATAGGCTACATCAATGCATTCTCGCGCCAATACTGCACGCTGGAATTCGTACCACTGGTAGCCAGCCCCCTGTGCAGGTGTAGTAGTCTGTACGATGTGCTGGCGCCCTTCTTGCACTGTCACAACCGCCAACTGCACATCCGTCGTCTCTGCGGCCATTGGTCCCATGTTGCGATACAACGTGCCACGGGCAAAATTCATTTCGAGAGCACAGCGGTAGTACTGGTAATCATCAATACAAAACGACGCAAATATACTCCCCAATGCCCCATTCTGGTACGACACTGCCAAATGTGCGTTATCCGCAGTAGGACGCTTTGTAAAGATGCGCGCCTGCTGGACGGCAACCTGATGCACCCCCTGAAAAAACCAGCCGATATCGTTAAGCAGATAAATGCCCAAGCGAAACATAGGTGCGACTGGACAGCGTTGCGGGTCGTCGTACCAGCTCCCATCGGGCTGCTCGCGATACGCACACCACGTCGTCGCTCGATACGCCACCGGCTCCCCCAGCTGGTATTCGTCACGCCACGCGATGAGTTGGGCAATGTCTGGCGGCATGCTGGGAGCAGGCGAATTGAGATGTACTACGCGCCCTAGTGCACGTGCCTGTGCTAGCACATCGGCCGCTGCTTTCGTATCGCCTTCAAATGGCTTGGTCGTAATCACATCACAGCCATGCGTGATAATTCGCTGGATGAGTGTGGCACGACCCACGGGGCCAGTAAACAGTGCGACTGCTTGTGGTTGTATCGTCTGCAATAACGCATGCAGGTCGGTGAAACCAGGTACTCCCAGCTGTGTGCTCCAGTGTGCCACTTTGCCGGCATCAAGGTCGCATACTGCCACAATTTGCATGGTGGCCGCCCCCGCCCCTTGAAGTAATTCGTGTTCTATCATCCAGCTGCCAAAGTTGAGCCCTACCACTGCGATGCGAATCCGCGTCATGGCACGTCCTTTGCCCTGTCATCAACGATCATCAAAATCAATCTGTGCATGCGTAAAGCGTGGACGTTGCCGTGCAAGCAACTGAATTCCAGGAAGCACCGCATGCACATCGCCAAAGCGGTCAATGATGGAGCCCTGACCACCGTGATACCAAAGCCGTCCGTCGTAGCCGCACATGTTGACGGCCGCCAATGCACGCCCATACGTCATACAGGCTGTGATGCCGTCCCCTGGGAAGCAGGCCCAGACCATACTATCGTAGTAGCGTTTCATCCCCTCTGGTGTGGCCACATCCGCCTCACTCATGCGCTCTGGGCGCGTCCCACCTGCCCCGGTGGGCAAGAGCATTAATT
>CAZIKU010000133.1:0-4546 GCA_964539815.1 uncultured Klebsiella sp.
GTACGCGTAGGTGTATTGGTGCGCGTGGACGTCGCCGTGCGTGATGGTGTAATCGAGCGTGTCGCCGTACCCGCAAATGTCGGCGTGCGCGTCGCAGACAACGACGGGGTCAGCGAGATCGAAGGCGTCAGCGTCTCCGTTGGGGTATCGGGGATAGGCGTGTCCGTAGCAGTTGCAGGCACAGCCACACTGACCACCACGGGACGAGACGTCGCATCAAGCCCACCCATCGCTCCATTCGTCAGTACGGTCGTCAGTGTCACCACGCCAGTGCTTGCAGGGGTTGTCCATTCACAGGTGGCTACGAGGTCGTGAATGCTGGCATCAATCGGTTGGAGTGCGGTACGTGCAGCAGTTACTACGCTACCGCAACCAGGAATGGTCACGCCATCTGCTTGGAAGTTGACAGTGCCAGCTGCCCCCACATACGCCGTCAGTGTCACCGCTGATGACTGTGGCACTGTGCGCGTGTCATTGGGCGTAATCACATAATTCATGGGTACATGTGGCACACTCCGGTTCGTGCCATCCACGGGCAAAGAACCAATGGAATCATCTGACCATTGTGGCAACCCGGCCGTATCATATGCCCAATAATAGTACCGCTTGTCCGCTGCCGGATAGCTATATGCAGCAACCTGGGCACTTGCCTTGCTACTATAGCGAATCCCCCACATATCAAAAAACGGTCGTTGATCTGTCTTGAGGATCCACGATGAGCGAATCAAAAAGAGGGAGTTATTGTCGATGTTGTTCGCCTCAGTCCGCGTATATGTCGACATACCCAGATTGGTTTTCTGCGCATCCCACGTCGCATCGGCACCCCGATACGCATTGAGGAGTCGGTCGTGCATATACAGCATGGTTACCAAATCCCAGCCACCGTTTCCCATTGCCACCTGGGTACTGTTTTTGGCTTGTTGCACCAGCTGCAAGTAAAAATTAAGGCGATACATGCCCCAATTCACCTGCGTAGAACCAAGTACCGAGTTAATCGGGGTGTCGCCACGCCAAACCATGTTATTGACTGCTAATATGGGATTCACTTTGGTTTGTGCATCGTTCAATCCCTTGTAAAAGAGATCTTGTTCGAGTTCGTGTGATGCCATGCGATAGCGACTCGGGTAGCGTTGATTCCAGTTGTAGACCACAAACGACGGAAAAACGTTGTTCGATACTTCGACAGTTTCTACTCCCCCATCGCTGTTGTTGATGTGCAGTGCCTGAATGTTGTGCCCCATTTCGTGGCTATCCCCCCAGCCCAGCACACTAAACGCCCACCAGGCATCATAGGGATTCCCCGAACAGCCATAACCACAGGTGGCCTGGTCGGCGTTGAAGTGATTCATCGAGGTGATGCCGTGCGGATTTCGCCCTGTACACACCCATCCCAAGTCAGCACATTGCGCTACCACCGACGCATTCAACGACAGTGCTGGCCCCGTAAATCCCGCCAAGTTGTAATTGGCGATATAGAAACTTTCCATGATGGCAGTAGCCAACGTTTCAGGAGTATTCCAGTCCGCATCCGTCAGCGTCTCGAGCATCAAGTCACGCCGGCTATGCACTTGGAATCCAGGGGTAAGAAATTCGGCCCAATCGTAGTCTCCTGCGTTGAGGAGATCACGGAATTGTGTGGTTGTTGCCGAACCATTCCACACTGGATGTTGGCCGACATTGGCGAGTGTGAGTGTGACCGTTTGTGATGATTCTGATCCTTCAAGCCACAGCTGAATGGGACCACCGTACGGCGACGTGATGGTCATTGGCTGATCCTTGATAAGCGGTATCCATGGCGTCATCAGATACTTGGGACGTGAGTAATCATCCATTTCGTGTGTGCTCGTCGAGCGCAGACTATTGATTGCAATACGGGCACGCACCGGATTACTGTCAGTACGCGTTACCGTCACTGTTTCGCCCGGCAATGCATAATACCCGAGTGCCGTAAAGTACTCGCCCGTACGAGTATCCACACTGATAGTGCGGCTATAGCGTGGCACATCCGCGCGAATCGGTTTACTAAATGACCCCATATCAGGCTGGGCTGGATTCATGGGGCGCAGATTCACGACGGCATGATCGGCAAAGTATGTCTTGAAGAAGGCATCTTTCGTACTCGCCGTAACATCCTTGGCGTTGCTGGGGTATCGAATACTGCGGCGGAACACATCACCAAGCAGTACTGCATACTTAAGCGGTACGTTTTGATCGACACCAGTCGCAAACAGACCAATCCCGTTTTCGTCGAATGCATTCAAGCGCGTCTGCATAAATGCGCGAGCACCATTATAAAAGTTGCTCGTGAGATAGGTCGTTGTCGTCGCATTGCCACACGAGGTGATTTCACATCCCGATAAATTGACCGTCCAATCATTCGCATCAAGGTGATTGATGAGGGTCAAGAAGTCAGCATAGCGATTGGGTTGTAGCGCTGTTTTCATGGTGGTGAGTGCTGTCGCATTTGGATAAATTGCTTCAGCTTGGGGAAAATATTGCATCTGCTCTGCAAAGAAGCCCAACAATGCACCAATCCCCAGTTGGGTTTTGTTGCTGTAGTACCAGTGATCTTCGACATAGAGCACAGGAATCCCCGCAGCCACCGCAGTCGCAAGTGCATTCACTACTGCAGGGGCATCGGCGTCGCCCCCTTGGTCAGATCCTACCACAATCAACTTTTTGTCGGCAAAGCAGGTTGCCACCGTCGCAACACTACAAGTGGTGATGCCCGCACTCGTACTAAAGCCCATGGCCTGCAGATTCGTGTTGATATTACTACTGTTTGCATTCAAAATGGCCACGTTCCCGCTACTCGATGGCGGCGTTGTCCCATTTCCGGTCAATACCCACGAAATGGTTTGTTTGAGTGCAGGTGCATAGCCAACATTCGCACTTCCAAATGCATCCCATGGCAACGCCACAAAGCGCGTCCCATTGGCACTAAATCCAAAGCTCGCCATAGTGGTGGGTGTACTACATGGACGACTGACACCTGTACGATTCTTACACGCTGACGCACGCAACAGCGGGTAGACACGGTAGGCTGCGGTTGGGAGCGGTGCCAGCAACTGCCCCACATCTGACGGTGTATAACTCAGACTCGTCACACCAGCATATATGCTGTTGTAATAGCCGGCGATACGTGTGTGTTCGTCAGTGATGGCTGTACGAATTTTGGCGTATATCGGCTTGGGGTCAGTAATCAGGCGTGAATCACCATTGACTAGCGCGGCCGTATATGCCGAATATGCTACCGCTGCATCTACAGTGTCTACACGTGCAACAGCAGAAGTCAATGACGCATTATCTGTGGCCGTAACCGTGTAGTTATGCACGCCACTGATAATCGCGTCGGTGTAGCGCACATATGCGCCAGCTGGTGGTGTCAAGATGGCAACAGGCATACCGTTGCGCGCAATGGTGTAGTGGTGAATGCCCGATGCGTCACTCGATGCCTGCCACACCAACGTCACCCCACTGGCACTGACCGTCTCCACCGATACATAGCTGGGCGTCGTTGGCGGCACACTATCTGCAAGCGCTGACAACGGACGCAAATTGACTTGTGGGATGACGCTAGTCGTACTGCCATTGATGGGGGCGGCCATCCCTGGACCTTGCCACGCCACCGCAAAATGCTCGGCACCACTCCATTCCTTGAGGAGTGCTTCGACGTAGTACGCCTGACCCTTGATCAATAGCATGGAAGTGCTTTGTTGTGCTGACGATTTATCCCATTGGAGTGCACTGTTATACGAACTTTGCGTGGCCATGGCACGGGAGGGTAGCATTGCAGTGTCTGTGGACGTACTGATGCGCAACTCCGATGCATCATCGGATGACACCCAGAAGCGATATGTGCCACTCACGCTGGGGATAATGTAGCCACGGTAGCGCTGACCAAAACTATCTACTACCGATTGTGATGCCAAATAGAGCTGATTCACCACGGTCGTTGCATCAGGCGTATTGTTTTTGAATTTCGGCGCATTGCGCAGATCGTTCACACTCCCACCCGACACATTCAAAAATGTCTCACGGGTGACACCTGTCGTCGCAAATGGGGCAGCTGGCGTGATAAAAATCTGGAAGTCGGCGACCACGCGCGTAATGCCATCACTGACCTGCACCGAAATGGTGCGCATGACACCATTTGCACGTGCAGGTGGGGTAATCACACTGATATTACCGGTGTTTGCGTCGACTGCAAATCCATTGCCGATAATCATGGTATAGACCAATGGGTCGTTGTCAGCATCAGTGGCATAAATGCCACCCACCACAGTACCCTCGGCACTACCTTCGGCAACAATATACCGGCCATTCATACCGTACAAGACGGGGGCGGCATTGGTACGCGGTGCCATCACCAAGGCATGGGTCGCTTGCAACGGCATCAGACTCATACCGATCACAAGAACCACAATGAGTGAAATCCAACAGGCGAAACGCATACATCAACCTCTCACTTTGGTGTGACTCCACGTGCATGTCACACCGTTATAGCAAATACATGCGTTTTGTGCAATATGTCTAACATGTGACA
>CAZIKU010000134.1:0-4523 GCA_964539815.1 uncultured Klebsiella sp.
CACCACGCCCAGAAGGCAACTTCCGTCGCGATGGTGATGCCCCACGCCGTGACTTCGGTGACCGCCCACCACGCCGTGACTTCGGCGACCGTCCACCACGCCGTGACTTTGGCGACCGTCCACCACGCCGTGACTTCGGCGATCGTCCACCACGCCCAGAAGGCAACTTCCGTCGCGATGGTGATGCCCCACGCCGTGACTTCGGTGACCGCCCACCACGCCGTGACTTCGGCGACCGTCCACCACGCCGTGACTTTGGCGACCGTCCACCACGCCGTGACTTCGGCGATCGTCCACCACGCCCAGAAGGCAACTTCCGTCGCGATGGTGATGCCCCACGCCGTGACTTCGGTGACCGCCCACCACGCCGTGACTTCGGCGACCGTCCACCACGCCGTGACTTTGGCGACCGTCCACCACGCCGTGACTTCGGCGATCGTCCACCACGCCCAGAAGGCAACTTCCGTCGCGATGGTGATGCCCCACGCCGTGACTTTGGTGACCGTCCACCGCGCCGTGACTTTGGCGACCGCCCACCACGCCGTGACTTCGGGGATCGCCCACCACGCCGTGACTTTGGTGACCGTCCACCACGCCGTGACTTCGGGGATCGCCCACCACGCCGTGACTTTGGCGACCGCCCACCACGTCGCAACAACGACGAGGAATAGTGCACACACCCCCTGGATGGATTCTTTCCATCCAGGGGGTTTCTTGTGGCATGTGATGCAGCGCGTCACCTGTCGGTCATATTGCAGTGCATGATACACTTTCAGTACATTCACGTACATACATGCAGGTGGAATAATGCAGACCACATGGAAAACGACAACCAAATACATCGTGGCCATAGGCATTGTTATTTTTGGCGTTTATGTCATCAATCTCAGCAGTTCGGTGATTCCGTTATTAATTGTGGCGGGATTACTCGCAGTCATCGTGCGCCCAGCCATTGCGTGGGTCAATCAACGTCTTGGCATCCGGTATACGTGGGCAGTCACAATTGTCTATGCCATTTTGCTATTCATGGTCCCGATGCTCTTTATTCTATTGATTCCCGCGTTAATTAACGCGGTTAATTACATCATCGGGCTTGATTACGAAGCCATTATCCAACGGGGGGTGCGTTGGTGTCAGGACACCTTGGTAGCCATAAAGGCCCTTCCCATGCCCTCACAAGCACTCGATACCTATATTGATCAGACGGTCGACATGGCGTTGAATGAGCTACAAAACGCAGTACCGAACACGACGCCAACTCCCCCCACCATGTCAAGTGTGGTGCAATCACTGGGTGCAGCGCTGACGACAACGTTTGGTGCAGCAGCCAATTTAATAGGCAATGTTTTTTCGACGGTTCTGTTAGTCATTTACATTGTTTTGGCAGCCATGTACATGAATCTCAGTGGGCGCAGTTATTACGATAGATTTGTGGCAGCGATTCCTGTTGCATATCGCCCAGAAATCACACAACTCCTGGTGCGCTTGGGGCGAACATGGAATGCGTTTTTTCGTGGTCAGCTGATGTTGATGTTCATCATCGGACTTATTACGTGGATAGGGCTCTCGATTATCGGGATTCCAGGGGCATTGAGTCTGGCAATTGTCGCTGGTCTGCTCGAAATCATCCCCAACTTGGGACCAATTGTGGCAACGATTCCTGCGGTTATTGTGGCACTCTTGCAGGGATCCACATATTTACCCCTTGATCCGTGGGCGGTAGCACTCATCGTCCTCGTCTTTTACTTGTTTGTACAACAGATAGAAAACAGCTTTGTGGTGCCGCGCGTACTAGGTGATGCCGTCGGATTATCAGAACTCGTAGTGATGACTGGCGTATTGGTAGGCGCCACCGTTTGGGGTATCCTTGGCGCATTACTTGCCACACCGGTGATTGCATCGGTATACGAAATCGTGCGCTATGCATACGCAAAAATCAACGACACCCCACCCTTCCCCCCTGAACAGGTTGCCGCACCACCAGCGCATATGCAGTGGTATGCCCGACTGTGGCCGACAACCAAAGCAACGGATGTATCAGAACCACCCGTCGACTAACTCGATGAGCTGACCAGCCAATCGGCGTGGCGGGCACTAGCAGCGACCAGGGTGGCATTCAAACCATCACTCGTATCGATGCGGTGTTGGGCTTGGGCGCGTGTAAATCCCCAGGCCTGCATATGCCGCCGCGCCAAACGCTCCATGGCAACATCCATGGGTGTGTCGAGGTACCACCCTTCGTCGAGGAGGGCGGTGGTACCACTCCAGCCGTCTTGGTCATGGAGCAGATAGAGTCCTTCGACAATCACGAGTTGGAGCGAGGCCGGCACCACAATCGCATCAGGTACGGGATCACCCACATCATGCGCAAAATCAGGCCATGTCGTCTCGTGCCCCGTCCGGATGCGCTGCAATGCCTGAATAAATCCTGATGCATCAAATGTCCACGGGGCACCACGGCGCGCAAACGCTTCATCGGGGTCAGGGAGTTGGCGTAGCTGGGCTTTGCTCAGGTGGAAACCATCCATGCCCAGGGCAACTGCGGTATGTGGAGCGACCTGTGTATTGACGTGGGTCACGAGTTGGGTAGCCAATGTGCTTTTGCCTGCGCCTGGCACCCCAGCGATGCCAATAATCATCCGGGTCGGGGTCGTTGCTAGGCGTGTCATGATATAGGCAGATGGATCGGCGAGCCGTGCAGGCATGACATTCCTCCCTGTAGTCTATCCCTATGCTGGTGATTCGCCTTGATTTGCAATAAAGCCGAGACCACGCGGCGCATGGACTTGGCCTTGTTGCAGTTGTTGGACGGCGGCTTCGATATCAACTTTGGCGATGACACGGAGTTCGGACTCACTGAACGTTCCGTCGGCATGTTCGCGCATGGCCAAATTGGTAAAAGCGAGTTCCCACAGCGACCGGACATGGCGCGCATTGCCAAAACTCGTCTGTCGCACGGCTTGGGTGAGATGTGCAAGCACAACCGCCTGTGCATCGTCAGCCACTGTGAGTCCATAACGGGCCACAATCGCACAAAAAATCTCGTTGAGCTCAGCAGGCGTATAGTTGGGGAAATCAATGTAGGTGGTCATGCGACTACGCAGGCCGGGATTCACATCAATCATCTGCTGCATTTCATCGCGGTAGCCAGCCATGATGACGACCAGCTCGTCACGCAAGTCTTCCATTTTTTGGACCAGGGTAGAGAGTGCTTCGTGGGCGAAGTCACTTTCGTGGCGGGGCATGAGTGCATAGGCCTCATCGATGAAAAGGACGCCACCACGGGCTTTTTCAACCAACTCGACCACTTTGATGGCTGTTTGCCCGACATAGCCACCAATCAAATCGGCACGTGTTGCCTCGACAAATTTGGTCGAGGGCAAGACATCAATAGCCGCATACAACTCGCCCACAAGGCGTGCCACTGTCGTTTTGCCTGTACCGGGCGCACCCGTAAAGACCAAATGCTTGCTAAACACCAAATTCTGCCCACGTGCATGCATGGCGACTTGTGCCTTTTGGCGGGCCACGATTTGTTTAACCAGTTGTTTGACCAGCTGCAAGCCCACCAATGCATCGAGATCGGTATAGACCGCTTCTACGCTGCGTTTGGTGGTGGCATCAGCGCTGGTCGGCTTGATGACTTCGGGGGTTGCTGGCTGAGTGGGCTGCACTTGGGGGGTATCTGTCTGCGTATCAGCGCTCCCCAGCATCGTCGTCAGCCATGCAAGTGCGGCGCCTTGGTTGGTCACATGTGCCATTTCTGCATCAAAGGCGGCCGTATATCCTTGTGGTGGTTTGCGCGACCCACCAGCAACGGGTAGTTTGGCCTGCACCTGCTCCATGCGCAATCCTTGTTGCTCTGCAGCCGGACGAATGTGCACAAAGACGACATGGATGAGATGAGGGACATCGACTTGCGTGTCACCGCGTTGTTTGGCAAAAGTAAACGCACGGTCGCGGAAAATCTCCATATGACGTCCTCAATTTCATGTACGAGTCAAACGACCACCGAACTTGGGGAGGAGTTCATTATCGAGTTTATTGGCGTTATCAAGGACTGCGTTAATCACGGACACGATTTCTGCTTCGTCGACATTATCACCCAAAATAGTATATGAAAAGTATAGGTTCGTCAGGTCGTCTTCTTTACCCTTGTAGCAAATCGCCCGTCCAAACGAGTAGTACTGCCCTTCGGTGGCCACCCACTGATACAGTTCTGGCGTACGTTTGACATCCCAGAGGATGGGTGCCTCAACTTTGATGAGGACGTTATCGTCACGATCTGGATTCTGTTGCCCCCATTCGCGCACCATCACCCAACACAACGTACTATCGCGGTCGATGTAAATATCGCCGTCATTGTCAATACGAATTGCGTAGTGAATCGGCAAAATACGGAGCAATTTGTCTTTGACCTGTTGGGGTGTGGCCATAATTCCTGCCTTTCTCCTCTAGGGTGTTCGTGTCTTTGACGCCGTCATTGTCACCGTCGGCGTGCGTGTACTGGTATAGGTACGTGT
>CAZIKU010000135.1:0-4516 GCA_964539815.1 uncultured Klebsiella sp.
ATATTTCTCTATATTTATTTGGAATTTTTACCAAAAATAACGTGTACATATGGGGGGGAAATACAAGTTATTGTGCCGTAAACCTCACATATTCGCCACCATCAGCGCATATCGCCAATCAGCAACGCGCTGACCTGACTCCCAGGGAGTAATGGCTGCGTCCCTGGCTCGATGACCAGCAACGCGTTCGCGGCACGGAGTGACAGCAAGCGACTCGAGCCTTGGGCACCCGTCGTCGCTGCCACCAACTGGCCGCCTTGCCACGACACGATGGCACGTTGATATTCGGGACGGTCAGGCGAAGGGGTAATAGGATCGGCGAGGGTGACCTGTACCTGCGGACGATGCGGGTGCGGGTCGCCTTGGAGGCGCCGCAGGGCAGGGCGCACAAAGACTTCGAACGAGACGAGTGACGAGACCGGATTGCCGGGGAGTCCGAACATCAGGCGGTTGCCGACTGACGCACACATGGTCGGTTTGCCCGGTTTGAAGGCGATACGGCCGAAGTGCACTGTCCCGAGTTGTGCCAGCAGTGGTTTGATGAAATCGCGTGTCCCCATCGACACGCCACCACTCGTCAGCAAGACGTCGGCGCGGGCCAGGCCTTCGCGGATTTTCATGCGGAGCAAGACTTCGTCGTCGCGGGCAATCCCCAATGAGATTCCTTCACACCCTGCTGCAGATACCGCAGCCAAGAGGGCGTGACGGTTGGCATCACGCACCGCCCCAAAGGGAATTTCCTCGTCGTATTCGTAGACTTCATCGCCTGTGGAAAGGACTGCCACCACGGGGCGACGAAAGACGGGAAGATGTTTGCGCCCCATACTCGCCAACAATCCGACATCGCCGGCAGTGAGCACGGCACCCGCAGGGACGACGTCTTCGCCACGGCGCATGTCACTCGCCACCGGCAATACACACTCGCCGGCACGCACCGTACCATCAAAGGTCAAAATGCCGTCGTGCTCGCGGGTGCGCTCGACCATGATGGCCGCATCGGCACCCACCGGCAGTGGAGCACCCGTCATAATACGCACGGCGGTGCCTGGCTCCAATGTCACTTGTTGGTGATTACCTGCGGTGAGTTCGGCGACGACCCGACGTGGCATCGTACCATCGCTACTGCGCACCGCATAGCCATCGACGGTGGCGCGCGGTTCCGCCGGGATATCGGCCACCGCCACAATGGTTTGGGCGAGCACGCGTCCTGCACCGTGGTGGGTCAGAATGGATTCTGTGCCGAGGGGCATGGCACTGACTGCATCAATGGCTGCATGTGCACTCGCCACTGATACCATCGGCCATTGCGATTCACGTTGCATTTCTTTCATGAAATCCCCCTCTTGGTGGTGGCAACCAAAAACGGAGGTGTCGGGTATGACACCTCCGTTTGGCATAGTACGATTACTTTTTGCTGGCCGCGTAGTCTTGGGCAGCCAGATACCAGACGGCTTCCATGGCTGATTTGCAGCCTTCGCCAGCAGCCGTAATCGCCTGGCGATAGACATGATCGACCACATCGCCGGCGGCGAAAATGCCGGGCACTTTGGTGCGGGTGTGGTGATCAGTGACGATGTAGCCGTTTTCGTCGAGGTCGAGCAGTCCCTGGAAAATGCCCGTATTGGGCACATGACCGATATACGGAAAGACGCCGTCGGTGGCCAAATCCGTCACTTCGCCCGTTTTGAGGTTGCGGAGTTTGACGCCCGTCACCGTCGTATCACCGACGATTTCGTCGACAGTGGAATCCCACACAAAGCGCACTTTGGGGTTGCTAAAGGCGCGTTCCTGCAGGACTTGATCGGCACGCAGGCTGTCGCGGCGATGGACGATGACCAGTTCACTGACATAGCGGGTGAGGAACAACCCTTCGTCGAGGGCACTATTCCCACCACCCACCACAACCACCCGTTTTTCACGGAAGAAGAACCCGTCGCAGGTGGCGCAGTATGACACGCCGCGGTTGGCCAATTTGTCTTCGCCGGGGACGCCTAATTTGCGTGGCGAGGCCCCCGTCGAAACGATAATGGTGTCGGCGGTGATGTCTTCGCCGTCATCCGTGCGCAACACGAATGGGCGTTTGGAGGCGTCGATCGAGGTAATCAAGGTGTCTTTGAACTTGGCACCAAAGCGCATGGCTTGTTTTTCCATGTTGTCGGAAAGTTCGTAGCCACCGATGCCATCCACGAATCCTGGATAATTTTCGACTTCACTCGTCGTTGCAATCAGACCACCCGGCTGCAACCCGCGAATGACGAGTGGCTCGAGGCTGGCACGTGCCGCATAGAGTGCGGCAGTCAGCCCTGCGGGGCCTGATCCAATGACCGCTACGCGTGTATGCATTATTTGCTCGATTCTAGTGCATCAAAGACACTTATTGTAGGAATTCCACACTGCTGTCATTGTAGCATAGACGTTTTATCCGAGTATGAGTTTTTTCTGAGTCAGCACGTACCTTTTGCATCATCTCAAGCGGTATCCCACTAGAGCTGGTTATGAGGAGGTTGTGCCATGATTCATCTGTTGCTCTGGTTGAGTATCGTCATCAACGAAGTGGTCCCCGCACCGAGCAGTGGACCAGAATGGGTGGAACTCTACAATGCGGGGGATACCACCATCGATATCAGTGGCTGGCGCATCGACGACGACACCCCAGGTGGAGTCACCACCACGATTGCTGCCAATACCAGTATTGCACCGCATCAACTTCTCGCCATTCCACTCACGACCGCCATCCTCAACAACACAGGTGATGCGGTTGTACTGCTCGACAGCAACGGGATGCAGATTGATCGCATCGAATTTGGCACACTGAAAAGTGGCGAAAGCATGGCCAGAGTACCCGACGGAAATATTACTATCATCAAAACACAATCGTCTATGGGACAATTCAACGTGAGTGCATCGGCAACAGCAACTGCGACGGCCACATTGACTGCAACACCCACTATGACGATTACACCTACTGCTGCCGTTGCCACCATCATGCACACCACCGAGACAGCGACTACGCAAATCCTCGTGTTGCCGAGTGCGACCAGCACCGTGTCTGCCACACCCAATCCTACGCACATGCCCACGGCGAGTCACACCCAAACGATACCACTGACGACATCACCGAGTGATACCGCACTCCCACGTGCCACTGCAAACCAAACAGTCACCCCTACACCGCCGATGATTACACCCAGCGTGACTCACACCGTCGAGCAAATCACCACCAGCCCCAGCAAAACAGGCTCAGCAACACGCACGCCAAGTCTGACGCGTACTGCAAGTGTGACACGCACCCCGAGTGACACCCACACGCCAAGCACGACGCGCACACCGAGCCTGACCCGCACACCGAGTCTAACGCATACTGCGAGCCTGACCCGCACCCCGAGTGAAACACATACCCCAAGGAGCACCAAAACGCCATCGCCGAGCAAAACGGTCCATGCTACCGCCACACCCCGCAACAATAGCGTCTCAAGCCGAGCAAATGACCCAGGCAACATGCTCACGTTGGTAATCGACAATGCATCACAGCCACGATTACAGGTGTGTGTACCGCATCCTGCGACACTGGCTGGCTGGTATCTCAGCGACTTGTCGCCATTTGCGTCAGGCACGCCACGGTGCCAGACGGTAGCGTTTGATACCACACGTACGTCTATTACACTGACCAATCCTCATCATGTGCACATGGCGACCCTCGATGTGGTAGCAGCATGGTGCCAGCTTGATGTGAGTGCCTGTCGCCCTAGCCCAACAGCATCACTGGCCATGACGCCCGTGGTGGCAATCTGGCGCCCCACGATGCATCGACCACTGGTCACGCAATTACCGGTAACGGAGCAGTCCAGTGTGATTCCCCCACCCCCAACACCAGCTCCATGGCCATGGGGTGGCATCGGTGGCAGTCTCGCCATCGGCATCGGCGCATGGTTGCAGCGCCGAGTTGCTCAGAGTCATGCGCGCGTGCTATACTGTGGCACAGGTGATGATGCGGAGAGTAGCATCAACGGCGTGTCCAGCGAGTCGGGGAGCGTGTGAGCCCGACCATGACCAGATGTGAACGGCACCGCGGAGCCGACAGCAACACGATACAAAGAGGGATTGTACCCTGTGGGGTGCAATAACTGGGGTGGAACCGCGCAGTACCTGCGTCCCCAGGCGATTCGCATCGCCTGGGGATTTTTGTATGCCCCGGGCTCACATGGGAGAGCATGTCTATGCCAGCAGCATCACTCGAACAGCTCGCATCACTGTGCAAACGCCGTGGCTTCATCTTCCCCAGTTCAGACATCTACGGCGGTCTGCAAGGCGTATTTGACTACGGCCCGTTGGGGGTCGAGCTCAAAAACAACATCATCAATTCGTGGTGGCGCACCAACGTCTATGCCCGTGACGACATGGAAGGGCTGGACGCATCGATTTTGATGAACAAGTTGGTCTGGAAGTATTCTGGCCACGAAGAAACCTTCAACGACCCACTCGTCGACTGCCGCCAATGCAAAGGGCGCTGGCGTGC
>CAZIKU010000136.1:0-4431 GCA_964539815.1 uncultured Klebsiella sp.
TTTGACCTCGGGCCACATGTTTTTCCAGGTAAAGTGCAACGCCACACTCTCGCGTTCGTAGTGCATGCTCAACCACAACTGGTCGGCGGCAATCGTACGGATTTCGGAAATAAACAAGACGGGTGCGATGCGATCACGGATGGTGCGTACGGCATGCATGGCCAGCACCGCATCACGGCGATCGACGAAGTACTCCGTCTGGAGTTCGTCGCCATTGCTGGGCGTGAATTCCATGCGGAAGTGCGGCAAGCGCTCGTGCCAGCCACCAATCTGCCCCATCTGTGTAGTGCACGGGTCGGCATTCATGCTGCCAATCGGGTGCATCTGGCGCGATGCGGGCGTGGCACCATACCACGGGGTAGTCGCATCCGTGATTTCGTGGGGCAGGCTTTTGCGCCAAACTTGCTCGATGGTGTCACCTTGCCAGGTGGTAAACAGACTCACACTATAACTCGCACTCATAATCGCATCAAAATGTGCCATGGCCGTGGCATAGGGCATGTCTAGGTAGATGTCTTGGCGCATGTCAAAGCGGGGCACAAGCTTGAGGGTCACACTCGTCACCACCCCCAACGCGCCGATATGCACGACCATGCCCTGGAACTGTGCCCCATGACTAGCCGCACTAACCTGTACCAGCGTGCCATCCGCGCGCACAATCTCCATGGCGACCACACACGTGGCCAGATTGCCGTGGCGCACCCCAGAACCGTGCGTCGCCGTGGCAATCGTCCCCGCCACCGAAATATGCGGCAACGATGCCGTGTTGTGCAGGGCCCACTTGGTCGGCGCCAAAATCGTCAGCAAATCGCCATAGCGCATACTCCCTGGGACGGTGATGAGCCCGTTGACATCATCAAAGACCGGCGCAAAGGTGAATGCGTCGAGCGCAATCAAATCACTGGCCGTGTCCGCAATATCGTTGAACGAATGCCCCGAACCAACCACACGACACTGACTCGCATTGCGCACAATATCTTGGATTTCTGCCACACTCTTGGGGTGATGAACGCGCGTCGCCTGGAATACATGATGCTTGGACCAGTTTGCCTTCATGTGATATTCCTTCACTTTTTGTCTAAATTTGATATAGCTATATTACATCAAAATGCAACACCAATATCTGCTATCCCTATCCTGACATAGTTTCCGGCAAATAATTCGGCAATTTTTCCCAAATAATACGCAACGAACCATTCTGATATGCTATTTTTTTGATAAAAATACCAAAAGTGCATTTTTTCTTCGGCAAAAATAACGAAACCAACACCCCATACGATTATTGCGTACAATACCAGCAATGAACCATAGCGATGATGAGGCACCAACGATGCAACGGATGGGGGTAGACACGGGTGGCACGTTCACCGATTTTGTCTTTTGGCGCAACGGCACATTGCAGATTGCCAAACGACTGAGTACGCCACACAACCCGGCAGAAGCGCTCCTGGCGGAAATCAATCCCGATACCGCTCCACCCATCATCATCCACGGCACCACTGTGGCCACCAACGTCCTGCTCGAACGGCGTGGGGCGGTGACCGCCCTAATTACCACGGCAGGATTCAAAGACGTCCTCGTGATTGGGCGCGGTGATCGACCGTCACTCTACGACATGAACCAAACGCGCCCCGAGCCCCTCATCCCGGATGCATTACGCCTCGAAATCGCCGAACGGACGACCTATGACCACCAGGTACTCGTCCCCTTGCACGACGACGCCGTGCGCGCGTTGATTCCCATTCTCGAGGCGCAGCATGTCACCGCAATTGCGGTGTGTTTACTCCATTCCTATGCAAATCCCGCCCACGAGCAACGCATCGGCGCAATTCTCCAGGCACATAATCCGCACTGGCACATCAGTCTGTCGCATCGCATTGTCAACGAAGCCCGCGAATACGAACGTACCGCAACCACGGTCGTCAATGCCTATGTGGCCCCCCATCTGACGCACTACCTCGCGTATCTCGCGACACATCTACCCACACAGACCAAATTGCGCATCATGGCATCTGACGGTGGCAGCATGGGCGTTGGTACCGCGCAAACCTTCGCGGCGCGCACCACACTATCAGGACCTGCGGGCGGGATTGTCGGTGCCTTTGCCGTGGCGCAACAACTGGGCATCACGCACTGCATTTCTTTTGACATGGGGGGCACGTCCACAGACGTCGCCTTGTGTGATGGCAGTTTACCGCGCAGTGGTGGCTCTGCAGTAGGGGGATTACCCGTGCGCCTGCCTAGCCTCGACATCCATACCGTCGGTGCCGGTGGTGGGTCACTGGTACGCATCGACAGTGGCGGCGCCGTGCGCGTCGGGCCACAAAGTGCCGGTGCCAATCCAGGACCGGCCTGCTACGGCATTGGCACCCAGCCTACCGTCACCGACGCCAACGTCATCCTCGGGCGCTTGCGTCCTGATGCGTTTTTGGGTGGGACCATGCCCCTCGACGTCAGTCGTGCCAACGCTGCCATGCAGGCAGTCGCCACCCATCTCGGCAACGACCACATCACTGCGGCACTCGGCACGATTCGCATCGTAAATGCGGCCATGGCACGCGCCGTACGCACTATTTCGGTCGAGCGTGGTCACAATCCGCGTCACTTCGCACTCGTGGCATTTGGCGGGGCAGGCCCGCTCCACGCCGTACAACTCGCGCACGAACTTGGCATGGAACAGGTCATTGTGCCGCGCTATCCGGGAGTATTATCGGCACTGGGGATGGTTACCGCCGCCGTGACACGCAGCACATCGCGCCCGGTCTTTCAATCCCTCGCCACCATCGACCCAACCACATTGATGCAATTGATTGCCGCCACACAGACCGAACTCACCGATGCGTTACGCGACGATGGAGAGGATGTTGCCACATTCCGACACACGATTATGGTTGCAATGCGCTACCATGGTCAAGCGTTTACGCTGGATGTGCCACTCATCAGCCAATCAGCGACGCTCCCGTCAATTGACGCCACGCTGCTTCAGCATGCAGCCACCGCATTCCATCAACTCCATCAACGCCGCTACGGGCATGCCTTGCCGGATCGTCCACTCGAAATCATTCAACTACAGCACACCATGGCCAATGATCCCTTGCCGTTGCCTGACACAGTCAGCATGCCACGCAGTAGCGAATTAACCCCACAAATGCACGTCATGGCATACCCCAATGACGACACAACGGCAGTCATGACGGCCATCTATCCGCGTGATGCCTTGTGTGCCGGGGACTGCATCTGCGGGCCCGCAATTATTACGCAACTCGATGCCACAACTGTCATCCCGAGTGATTGGGACGCAACAGTCACCACAGTCGGAACACTGGTAATTACTCTGCGGAAACCGCATCAATAAGTTGCGCCATGTAGGGACGCATCCATGCCGGTGCAATGCGCATGTCATGATGTAGCGTTTGGCGACTGGCCTTGCTGATGCGTTGTTTGAGTGCATTGATATGGTCAGCATCCACCTGCGCAGCACCCACATGGCGCCAGGCCTGGATGAGGATTGCACTCAGACGCCCAGCACCTGCCAGATATCGTGGAGCAGCGGGTCGCACCGTGATGCGCACGTGTGGCAAGACGATCTCACGCGTGGTGGCATGACTCAACAATACGATATGCGTGGGCATATGACTAATCATCCCCAACAAATAGCAGGCATAGGCCCCACTTGGCACAAGCGGGAGTGGCTCACTCGCATTGAGTGCTGTCATGATGGCACCGATGGTGACTGGTACTTCACCGATGAGTGGTTGCATTTGTGGGTACAGGTATAGACCATGACAAATTCGCCGGATAACGTGTTTTTTGGCGAGGCGGGCCAACGCCTGGTCGAGTGTATTGCGTTGAGCAATATCGTGGAGCTGTGCCGCCCCCCACACACTCCCACGTCCCGCCCGGCGCATGCGAGCCATAATTTGGCTCTCAACACTCGCATTGTCGCTGTGCACACGCTGTGATTCCGTCGCCATACTTGCACTCCACGCTCGTGTATTACCAACACCCCCACGACCATCCATAATCAACGCATATCCGATATTGTATGAGGATATACGGCGATTACATGACGTCTTTGCCGGTCGCACCTCTAAACAGCACCACATCCCCAGCAAAACAACGTGACACCAAGGATGTATCGGTCATCGCAGGTACCATCACCAACACAATAATTGTCATGTAGCTCATCATATAGACAAAGAAACATTTCACTGTGTTCGGTATATGTCAGAAATATAGCACATTTTTTCGCTCGTGTTGGCAGTATCATGCATTAGCGCTGGCAGTGTACGGTGACATTCATATCAGCATATGTATACGGCAAAATGATGCAAACATAGTAATACAATACGAAATTCAATAATTAGTATCAATATCTACGCCAAAATCACCGAGCATAACAATGGCTTTTCCAGTCCCTTCGTTCGCATG
>CAZIKU010000137.1:0-4158 GCA_964539815.1 uncultured Klebsiella sp.
CTGCCACCACGGCATCGGGCGCGCATTAAAGATATCTTTGCCAAATCGTGCATCTTTGAGGATGGCCAGCACATCCTGGTAGCGCGTCACCATCAGCACCGGGGCACCGTTGGCGAGTGTGGTCCAGTGCAGTGGATCCTGGCTACGGAGTTGCGCATACCACGGGTATGGGTTGTGGCGAAAGAGTGCGAATTCGTCGTGTGGGGGTGCGATATGCATGGGTGGCCTCGTCTGCGCTGCTGCCTGCACTATACCACGACTATATAGCGACACCCATGTCCTATCCCCGGGCAGACATGCTTATGCCTCCCAGCGCACCTTTTCAGCCACGGGGCGGCGCACCCCACTCGGCCATTCCCCGGCCGGATGCCCCACATACAAAAACCCGTACAATTGGGTATCTGCCCCATATCCCACCACGTCGGCCACCTGCGGGTGGAGTACCACCGCCCCACTGGTCCATTTGGCAGCCAGCCCCAGCGCACTGGCCATCAGGTGCATGTTGTGTACGGCACTACCAAAGGCAATCATGTCTTCCCATTCAGGGAATTTGTGACTCGGTTGCATCCCCAGCGCAATCCACACCGGTGCCTGCCAGACGCGCTGGCGTTGGGCCTGCGCACCAGGGCTGTCTGGTGTGGCATCGGGATTGAGCGTACAAAAGGCGCGACCAAAGGCGTCACTCAGGCGCTGCCGCGCCGCCCCCGTATATACCACAACGCGCCACGGCTCCGTTTTGCCGTGGCTGGGGGCCCAGTTGGCCGCCTCGAGGAGTTGCTCGATGAGCGCGCGGTCGACAGGCGCATCGCTGATGTCTTTGAGCGCAAAGCTGCGGCGTGTGGCGATGGCATTGGCGAGGCGGGTGACGGTATCGGCATCGTGCATGGGGGCGGGGGCATGGGTCATCGATGATTCAGGTGTCATTGGTATGTCGCAACTTTCGCATGGTGGCAATCTTTCCCCAGTATACATGAGGGCATTGGAGTCGAGTACAATGAAACTATTCCATGAATACAAGGACACATACCATGACCCGCAAACTGCGTATTCTCCAGGTTGGTGCCGGTGCCCGCGCCCAGAGTCATCTCGCTGCCATGCGTACATGTGCAGACGTCGACATTGTCGGATTATGTGAACTCGACCCAACCCGCCTCGCTACCACTGCCGACACCTTCGGCATCACAGCGCGTTACAGCGACATGGCCACCGCCATTGCGGCCACTCAGCCCGATCTGGTGGATATCGTCACACCACCCCAGATCCGCCTGAGCATCGTGCAACAGGCTGTGGATGCGGGTGCCCCAGCGATTCTCATCGAAAAGCCCATCGCCCTCACCCCATCCGAAAGTCGCGCGTTGGCCGCGCTGGGCGAACAGCGCCTGATTGCCGTCAACACGCAGTACCAGTGGATGCCCCATTGGCAGCAGATCTGGGGCTTATTGCGCGCCGGGCATATCGGCGACATCTGGGCGATTCGCGCCAGCACACGCGTCAACATCCTCGAACAAGGCCCGCACATCCTCGATTTGGCTCTCAACGCCGCCCACGTCAGCGGCTTACCTGCGCCACAGTGGGTGCAGGCAAGCTGCACAGGTGTAGAGCACTTCGGCACTACGCCAGTACCCGCCGACACCAGTGCCGTGATTGGGCTAGGGCATGCCCGCCTGTGGTTCAACGCGGGGTCATCGGCGCCCGAAGTGCCCCACGAAACAGGGCTCTACTACCAGCAGCAGGTGGATATATTGGGCACCACGGGGCGCATCTGGGTGTCACTCAACCAGGGCTGGCGCATGTGGGATAGCACGGGCATGCAGCAGGGGGCAACGGGATGGCCACACGATGATGGGCTGGCACAGACGGCGCTCTTTGCGCATCTGCAGCGTGCGCTGGTGGGGGGTGAGGATTGGCGCGAGTTCCCCACACGCATCGCCATGGCGGCACGCAATCAGGATGT
This sequence comes from uncultured Klebsiella sp., assembly GCA_964539815.1. Taxonomy (GTDB): domain Bacteria; phylum Chloroflexota; class Chloroflexia; order Chloroflexales; family Roseiflexaceae; genus UBA965. The sequence goes on from CAZIKU010000137.1 coordinate 1,955, forward strand.
GATGTTTGGGTGCTACGCGGCATCGCAACGGGGTACACGCGTCGCATTACCCCAGGTATGGGATGACGCCATTGTGGCGCGTGTGGCGGGGTAATGTCGGGGTGTGTCGACCACAATCATCCCCCGTGTCCTGATGTGGACACGGGGGATGGCTTACATATCGGCCAATTCTTCGAGAAGTTCTTTGATTTGACGCTCACTGAGGATGGTTTCACCCAAAATAGCGGCAGGGGTGACTCCTTCCATGGCCAAAAAGTCACGGATATGCGCCTCGTGGCGGGCGAGCAATTCGGGCGTGAGTATTTCGTTGAGGCGCATGCGCATGGCAATCCTCGCTGTGGGGTGGATATGCCGGTATTGTAGCATGTACATACCTGCATTCACCACTATCTCACTCAATGACATTGTTGCGAGTAGATGCAATGGTCCGCCAGATGGTTGTGTGATTACGTCTCGGTTATACCCTTGGAATGGGCAAATCAATGACACGCGCACACAACTCATTGATTCTGCGTTTCACTTCACCCGCAGACATGTGCCGATTCTGGCGTTGATCGGTAAAAAGTGCATGTGCCAAGTCATTGCGCGCCAAACGAACATCTTTGCCCAGTTGCTTCCACTCGACATCAATTTCAACTTTTTCTCGCGTATTATGATCTGCCAGCTTCTCAAACATGTTAATACCAGATGATTTGAGATTGGTACGATATATGCTCAACGAAACCAGGACTTCGCGTGCTAACAAAATCGCTTGTGCCTGCATATGATGATCAATATACCACTTGATAATCATTTGTTGGCGCTTGAGTTCATCATATACTGTTGCTGCTCGTGTAAATGCGAGATACTCATCTGTTACTTTGGTGAGTAGCATTTTGATGGGCAAATATTCCGCTGGTATATCAGTCGGCAACATTTCAACTAATTGACGCAAATCACCGGCATGGTCAGACACATCACTCAAGTGGACAAGTTGCAGGGCAGTCGTCAATTCACTCAATTTTTGACCTATTTTGCGCCATGGACTTTGTGGGGTATTCGTCAGATTCTTGAGGAGGTCAGCAAGCTCAGCACCATGCGCATAATGGGTGAAAGTGTGGGTTGCACTCACCCAGCGATTAAGATCAATAAACGGTTGCAAATTGATAATTGATGTATGAATCCCGGCCTCACGCGCATATGCACCATAGACTACACGCTGGATCTTGATATCACGCACTTCTTGGAGAAAGCTCAATGCGGCTGATACAACGAATGGGATAGAACGAAAACTATTCGATACATCCACAATCAAATGTTCCCCATCCATCACTTCTTCGGTGAGTTTGTAGAATATCTCCCACATCTGCGCAGCTGTCATGCCATCAGGAATATCAATTTTGCGTTGATTGGTAAAATCCGCATGATTACTTACGAGTTGCTGATAGTTCGTGTTGGCCGCAGTGGTACAAAAAAACAACGTTTCATCAGCCTTAAAAAACGTGTGAACTGCATACCCCGTAAAACGCGTTTCCACAAAATCGTTCGTTGACGTACCATCGATATAATAACGTGTCTTATTGGGTAGATTGGCGCCAAGGAACGAAATCACGCGCACAATTCCATTCTGTGGTATGGGCGTCGCATCATCAGGTACATCGTCTGCCATCGCAACGTGCACGGTGGTAGTGGTAATTTCTGCGACCACCATATCTACCATCTCGTCACCGGGGGAATGGTGCACCGCAGATTGCGCAACATCAGCTACGGCGTGCACAGTCGTGCCAGCCGTAGGCACCACCACAAATTGCTGGAGCCAATTAATCAACCGTTGGAGCAATACTTGACGCATACGGTCAATCCTCACACGTAGTAGTATTCCACCACAGGCAACACATTCGGTTGGCGGTTGCGCAACACGACAAGTGCAGCGCGCTGCGATTCATATTTATAGATTGTGGTAATCCCATGAATTGTCGCATACGTTTGCAACCACGACGAAACGACTTTGAATCCACCGGTAATATTCAGCACCATGCGTGGACTTTGCCCTGCAGAGACATTCAACCATGTGCGCACCCGCTGCCAGATTGGTACGATGCCATAGGCACGACACAGACCATCGAGTCGGCGTTCGAGTTCGTGGAGGGCACCATCAAGTGTGGTCACATCCTCGACCTGCAACCCAGGGATAACATAGATATCAACATGGATGCGATAACGAA
>CAZIKU010000138.1:0-4153 GCA_964539815.1 uncultured Klebsiella sp.
TCCAACGTAAACTGGCTGTCCTTGTAGAGTTCAAAGTCTGCGGCACCGGTATTGTCACGCAGCACAAACAATGCATAACTGAATACAGATTTAACATCATCAATCAGCGTCGGATTACCACCAATCAAATCCGCATCCGTGCGAACCGCGGTACCGACTCTGGCATCACGCACCACAACTTTGACAGCAGCGGGATGCATCGTTGTACCTACACGCCCACCCCAAATCAGCGCTTCGCGCTCCTTGAGTGCGGCCACATTCCCGTTACACACGCCGGCCCGCATGGCTCGCCACCAGAAACGCAATAACCCACGAATCTGACTAGCCCGCACCACCGTCTGGCTATCGGGGCGCTTGACACTAGCGCCACCACCCAGCAGTGGCGTAATGAGCTTGTACTCACGTGTCATGCTGACCATGTTGTTATTGTTCACCACGTTGACTGGTGGTGGCACGGCATCAGTATGTCTCGACATCGCGTATTTCCCTTCTTTGGTCTTTACCACGCACCTACAACGGCCAATCCAAATCCATCACGGCGCGCCTGTGCATCATCACTGATGTTTTGGAACCAGAGACGCTGTACCCACGTAGCAATATCGGCATCACTGCCCTGTAACTCCAGGAAGTAGACCGACCCGGCGCCCATGAAGCGGTTCGATGGCTTAGGCTTACCAGCTGCCATGTCCCACCCCGACAGCACCTGTGCGCGCCCAGCGGCCGCCGCCACCAGCGTCGGCTGCACGTTGTGCTGTGCTGAAAGCAGATACCCGGGGTACCAGCCCTGCGCAAAGTACGCGGGAGTCAACAGCACCACACGGCACTTCTTGGATTTGACAATACCTTCAATTAATCCTGCAGGGATGGTCGGGAATTGCACCTGCGCTTGACGCCAGCTCACCAAACGCCGTTCGCCACCGAGGGTACCCACAGATGGGCGATTCGCGATATCATCGGCCACATCCACGGCAATCCCGAAGGCTCGCTCGCGATCGCGGAACTGCAATCCCTGCGTCGAAAAGAGCCGCCCACCCTCATCACCTACCGTACCTCGGCTGGCATCGATTTGCACGTGGGTGCGCGTGTCGCGTTTCAGGCTACCCATGATGCATGTTGCTGGTTTTTTGTCTGATGCAAAGAGCTGTGTGAAATTAATATCCCGTGGGTTGAGCAACCACTCACAAAACAAATCCCAGCTCCAGTAGATGCCGTCTTTTTCGTTGGGTTTGCGGCGATCATCTGCCGCAAGTGTCGCAATCCCCACTGGTGCCATACCCTCTGCAGCAATAGCTGGGTGCTGTGCATCTCGGGTTGGCAAATTGGTGCATCCACGTGCATCCGCAATCGGCATGAGCCGGCGCAAGATACGTTCGTCACCTTCGCCCATCAGCAGCGCATCCGCCGGCGCAGATACCCACGGCACCGTATCGTTGATGCTATAAAGCAACGGTCCGCGAATGGCGTGCTGGAGCAGCTCCTTGGGTTGCTGGTGGACAAACTTACCACTGGCATCGCTGCCAATGCGCTGACGCACCGCCCCTGCAATCATACTCGGCGTCACAAATGGCAACGAGTGAGCGCGTGCACCGACATCTGCACCAAACGGGCGACCATCGCGCACAATCAGGGTATCGTGTGGTTCTATCATCCATATCGGCATAATAACTCCTTTTGATTAGACTAATTCGCGCGCCACAATGATTTGGTTGACCCATTCCGTCATATGGGCGAATGCTGCTTTTCCTGCTGGGGTAGCGGTATACATAGCAGCACGTATTGCACTAATCTGTTTCACATCAACCGTTTTTCCTTGGGCATCCTTTTTGCGTTTGAGAATGCGTTCTTCTTCGAGCAACAAAATACGCACCAAGGTGTTGATATCTGCTGGCTGCGTGTGCGTCTGATGTGCGGCATTGTCTGACTGCAAGCGCCGAATCAAATCGCGGATTTCGTATGCATATCCGTCAGGTAATTTGCCATCCTTGAGGAGCGCAGTCAACTCTCTCATACGACCGGTAAATCCTGACCCCCACTGCCCACTCACCGTAATATCGCTGCCGCTGCGCTTGCTCACGGTCACAGCCAGTGCACTGCGTGATTTTTTGGCGGCCTTTTCGGCACCGCGTACCATCTCCATGGCATCCGACAAGGGTTCCATGTGATGCAGAATGGCTACACCGATTGAGACACTCGGCCCGGCTTTACGTGTTTCGGCATCCATGGCAGATTGCACTATATCAAAGACTGGCTTTAATTTGAGCGCAAAGAGTTCTTGAATTTTTTCGGCGCAGGCAATGGCACACGGCACCGGCACAATTGCCAATACATCGTCACCACCGGTGTAGATGGCTTCACCATCGTGGCGCGTAATGACTTTTTTGACGTCATCAGCAAATTCCGACAAGGCCTTTGAAAATGCGATGTGTTGTGATTCGTCTTCGGCCACAGTAGTACATGCACTAATCAGCTTCCCCATGCGATCACCATCAGCCAAGAGCAACGCGTAGTAGGGTTTGTCCGCGGACACGTTGTGTTTTTTGAGCAGTTCCTTCAAAGCCACTGTCACCTGCCCAAGTTCTGTTGCGTTATCCACAACTTCTGCGATACGCCCTTCAAAGAGACACTCTGCGTATTCACTTGCATCAAACGGTTTGCCATTGCCTTGTACGTCTGATTTTTCAAAGTATTCCAGACAAGACTCAATCTTACGCCATTCATCATTAAATGCCTGATTTGTATGCCATTGACCATTTGCATCCTGCGTACGCACACCGGCGCGTTGCAACGCGCCACGTGCGGCCATCAACGCCACACTGGTAAATGTAGTGTGCAAATCAGGAAAAGAGCCATGGCGCTTGAGCAAGTCGATCCCCGACAAGCGCTCGGCGTTGCGCACACCATAGGCAAATCGAAAACGCTTGGCACTACCACCATTCAAGTTGTAGTTTTCCTCAGGAATCACCGATTCATAATGACCGGTCAGCGACGATTTGGGCAAATTAGCGCCCATGGGGAATGCGGCCACGTTGCGCAGACTTTTGCGGGCAGCCAACGAATTCTCCGCTTTTTGCAACGCATCCGCATAACGCTCATGACTGGCAAATGCCCAAAAGAATTCCAACACGTCAGCAATTTGCGCAATCGCACGCTGCGTTGATTCTGCGGGGAGAGCTAATTTATCCCCGGCGCGCTTGTTGAGTGCGGTAATCTGCGCGTCCATGAGTCTACGCAAATACGCAATCAATTCGGCATGGACGCCGTGTAGAATTGCTGGTAGTTTCGCCGTATCACCGCGGTACAACGCGACAATTTTGTTGGGTGCGTCTTTTTCAGGCTGTGCCGGGAAAATGACAGTAAACGATCCCTGTGCTTTGAGTTGTGCTGCAGTCAAACGCGCCAACTCGACCAGCAAACGCGACCCGTAGGCAAAGTCACGCATGCGGCGTGCAGCTGCAATGAAGCCTTGGACTGGGCCAATACTAATGACAACCACGGTCTGTGTCATACCAACTCCTTATCTCAACATGTGGAGCAACACGATAGATTTTGCGGTTCTTCAACTCGGTACCGCGATTATATCACGTGATACGCAATACGCAATGATTGGTGTCGTTTCGTCTAGTATTCATAGTCTACACTGAGTTTCTCCGTCTAAATATGTAATTTTTACCAAATTGTGACAGCGCCATGTACCATCACCACAAACGACATGCTGCGTTGATGCATAATCTGTGCTGCCCTCCTCAGAAAAACGGCACACGCAGACGCACTGGCATACACCAATAACAGGCGACTCACATCACGTAGGAAAAATCACGGCGGACGACACTCACGACGCTACGCAAATACTCAACGCGTAGTAAATTAATCTCTCAATCATTGCTGTACATCAGACAACGATAAACACCCTGATGACAACACGCCTAGTTTACCGTAAAGCGATAGCACTTGTCAAGCATGAGCGTCATTTCATCAATCGACCGCGCAACACTGCACATTGATTCACTGATTGGGACGAGCTCCAATACGTAATCTGACCTGCCAACACATCTTGAGCACCCACACAAACCATCGGGGTGCCCGATACTGCCGTCGCCGATCGTAGGGGCGAATCATATTCGCCCGTAATCCCCCCCATCGTAGGGGCGAATCA
>CAZIKU010000139.1:0-4130 GCA_964539815.1 uncultured Klebsiella sp.
TCGTCTTTGCGCTGCTCATCTATAGTGGCATTGCCATCTCGCGAGATGCCATGCCATTTTTGGGCATCGTCGTCTTCGAAAACCGCGCCTGGCGCTTTTTGCACGGCTTGTTATCCAACTTGACCGTGGTGATTGTCGCACTGCATACCGCCTTGCACTGGAATTGGATTGTCAGCCTGTTCCGTCGCCGTGGTCAGCACGAAGCCGAGGTCGCCTAATGAAAACAGTGATTGGCACCATTCTCATCACCTTGGCCATGCTGGCGGTGATGGCCATCGGCAATGTGGCGCTCTCGAATGCCGGCGCGTCGTTTGGGCGCCCACCAGAGCATGGCGAATTCCGCCCTCACCGCGAAGATGGCGACGAGCATGAAGGAGGCATCGGCGGCGGTGAAATGCTCGGCTCCATGTTACTCACCACTGTGATTACCGCAGGCACCGTACAACTCATCAATCTGAGTCGGCGCCGGCGCACGGTCGTCCACCCCATTGCATAGCCCCTCTCTCCCCCCCCACACCCCTCAGTGCGTGGCATCACGCCCTGAGGGGATTTGCGTTTGTGCCCTGTTCACAAGTAAGATAGATAACAGCATGTGATGTGGTGTATGGTGAGGAAACATGAGCGATCTAACCAGTCTATCCCCCCTCGATGGGCGCTACCGCGCCGATGTGGCCGAGCTCGAGGCGTACTTCTCCGAAAGCGCCCTGATGCGCTACCGCATTCGTGTCGAGGTCGAATACCTGATCATGCTCAGCAAAGCCCGCAGTGTCACCACCGTACCGGCCATTGATGCCGCCCAAGCGGGGCAACTGCGCGAGCTCTACCGCAATTTTTCACCTGCAGATGCTGCTACAGTCGCTGCCATTGATGCCCGCGTCAACCATGATGTCAAAGCCATCGAATACTGGATGCGTGACAAGCTCGACGCCTTTGGTATGGGCAATCTCAAAGAAATGGTGCATTTCGGCCTGACCAGCGAGGATGTCAACAATCTGGCCTATGCGCTGATGATGCGTGAAGCACGTGACCTCGTGATAAGTCCGGCAATTGGCGAAGTCATGAATCATCTGCACCGCATGGCCTTCGAAGAAGCCGGCACGGTTATGCCTGCGCGCACCCACGGCCAAATCGCCACGCCGACGACGTTCGGCAAAGAGATGGGCGTCTTTCTGGCACGCCTCATCCGGAGCCGCGACACGCTCAACGCCATCCCGCTGACGGGCAAACTCACCGGTGCCACGGGCACATTGGCCGCACACGTGGCTGCTATGCCTGACGTAGATTGGCTGACGTTTTCCAAGGCGTTTGTGCGCTTTCTCGACCTCGAGCCGGTCCTGCTCACTACCCAGATTGAGCCACAAGACAGTCTGGCCGAAGTCCTCGATGCCATGCGGCGTATCTGTACCATTTTGACTGACCTCAACCAGGATTTGTGGCGCTATGTGTCGGATGGCTTCCTCGTGCAGCGCCCCAAAGCCGGCGAAGTCGGCTCGTCGACGATGCCTCACAAAGTCAATCCCATCGACTTCGAGAATTCCGAGGGGAATTTGGGCATGGCCATCGCCCTCTTCGAGTTCTTTAGCCGCAAATTGCCCGTCTCGCGCCTGCAACGCGACCTGACCGGTAGCACTGTGCTGCGCAACCTGGGGGTGGCGTTTGGGCATATGCTGCTGGCCTGCAAACGCTGCGCCAAGGGATTAGCCAAAGTCCACCCCAACCGCGACATCATGCGCGCCGGTGTGGTGGCGCACCCCGAAGTGCTGGCCGAGGCCTACCAGACCATTTTGCGCCGCGCTGGTGTGGCCGAGCCGTACGAACTCCTCAAAACCTTGACGCGTGGGCATGCACCGACACTGGCCGATCTCCATGCCTTTGTGAAAAAATTGCCCGTGTCGAAAGCCGTCAAAGCCGAACTGCTGGCCCTCACCCCCGACACGTATACGGGAGTCGCCACGCAACTGGTCCAAACACTGACCAAAAAATTCTAAGCGTATCTGTGGGTGCGGTGCATGTGCATGCAGCGCACCCTGATATTTTTCCCCTCACTATCCCTAAAGAATGCCTGAATGACGGTGTGTATCGCTGTTTTTTATGCAGAAATAACGTATGCTATACATTGCCACGCATCGCATGGAACAAATTCACGAAGCCTTGCGTCACTTCTGCAGTGATTAACCAAGGAGGCATGTATGTACAAGGTTTTTGCCGTGATGCTCTTCGTCTTGTCGATGGTTTTCATGCCATTCAAGACGTTTGCTGCCCCCAGCAGCACCAGCGCCAGTGCGTTGCGCTTCGAACGCCAGCCCAGCAATATATCCATCACCACCAGCGATGCCAGTCGCCGCATCGAACTCGAAGTCGAGGCCAAGGGTGGCAGCAAGCCATACACCTATACCTGGTATCAGGGTGCCGCCGGCGACACATCGACCAGCGTTGCGACCACGCGCAAACTTTCCACCACCCTCACACCCGGTGAATACAGCTTCTGGGCCCAGGTCAGCGATGCCAGTGGCACAACCGCCGATACACGCACCGTCAGCGTAATTATCCGCGCCCGTGCCACACCCACGCCTATGCCGTTGGCGATTGCATCGGTGAGCCGCAGCGTCAATATCACCACCAGCGATGCCAGTAAAAAGATCGACCTCGAAGTCGAAGCCCGCGGCGGTGTCAAACCCTACAGCTATGCCTGGTATCGGGGATCCGTAGGGGACAAGAGCACCGGTGTGGCCAGCACCAGCAAATTCTCGCCCGTGTTGACTGCCGGCAGCTATAGCTACTGGGCACAAGTCACGGATGCCATGGGCAATAGCGTGGATAGTGCCAGCATCAGCGTCGTCATCATGGCGCCACCCACACCCACCGCGGTACCCTCTATTCCATTGAGCATCAAAAAGCAAACCGGCGATATTTCGTTGGTCACCAGCGACACACGCAAACAAGTCGAACTCAAAATTGAAGCCACAGGCGGACTCAAACCGTACAGCTACACCTGGTACAACGGGGCTGTTGGCGATACCAGCACCATCGTCGGTACCCGCAAAGAAGTCAAAGTCAGCGTCGCTGTCGGTGTCACACAGTTCTGGGCGCAGATCATTGATGCCAACGGGGATAGTGTGGATTCCAATCAGGTCAATGTCACCGTGGCTGCCCCATCGTTGCGCTGGGAAAAAGAGCCACGCGACACCACCGTCACCTGGCGCGGTGGCACACAAGCCAACACCACCCTGACGGCCAAAGCCAAAGGTGGCGTGGCACCACTGACCTACAGCTGGCGCCTGGGAGGTAGCGAAGTTGGCACCGGTCCATCACTGGTCGTCTCCTTTACATCACCCACGGATACCGCGCGCCTCTACAACGTGACGGTCACCGATGCGGTCGGCGCATCACTGACGTCACGCACGGCCACCGTCATCGTCAAAGTTCCCGACATCCGCATCCTCGTGCAGCCCCGCAACCGCAACGCACGCTGGGACGGGAATGACGCAGTGACTACCATCAACGCCATGGCGTTGGGTGGCTACGGTACCCTCACCTACACCTGGTATATTGGCACCCCAGCTGCCCCTGGTGCACAAATCGGGACTGGCAGTGCGACCACCATCCGCATCCCCAATGCCGCTAGTGGTGCGAACTCCGTCTTTGCCGTTATCAGCGATGCCCTCGGCAATAGCATCAGCACCCGCCCTGCAATTGTGACCGTGCCCGTCAAACCTGCACCAAGCGCAACACCGGTGCCGACCAACACTGCGGTGCCGACGGCTACCAATACCGCCGTACCAACCAATACTGCCGTACCAACTGATACTGCCGTACCAACCGATACTGCTGTGCCAACGGCAACTGATACTGCGGTACCGACACCAACTGATACCGCCGTACCAACACCAACCGATACCGCCGTACCAACACCGACCGATACCGCCGTACCAACACCAACTGATACCGCGGTACCAACACCGACCATCTAGTCTTCACCGCAAACACCCGTGCCGTGGATTGATTCCGCGGCACGGGTGTTTTGTTGCACATAGAGGCCAGCTATTCTGCCCCAGTCCGATCACGAAAGCGGCGGTCACGCCACGCCAAGACGGGTTTTTCGACGAAATAATAGCTAATCGCCGCCAAAC
>CAZIKU010000140.1:0-4100 GCA_964539815.1 uncultured Klebsiella sp.
CCACAATCTGACAGCGGGATGGAGCGTGTTGCAGCAGATAGCGTACCGTGGCATCACCCCACAGCGGATGCCCGGGCACCGCGTACGTGATGTCGCCCGGTTGCGCCAACAGCGTGTCACCAATCTGCTGGGCGGCCTGTGGCATATCGAGCAGGTGGTCGAAGGCCACCACATCGCTCCGTGTGGCAACAACAGGATGCACCCGGGTACGTACAAACGACCCGGGTGCAAGATTAGTTGATGCTGTCACGCCGATGATAGTAATCATGGGCAATCACCTTTTGTGCGTCAGCGGTTAGGGCGCCGGCGTTGCAGTGGCTTCAGCGGCAACTTCGGTGGGCGCAATTTCAATCGTCTTGTCAGCTTCGCCTTTGGTACGCGCCTCTTCGATGAGTTTGGCAATTGCATCACTACGGCGCTGATTGAGTTCTTGGGGGAGCTGTTGTTCCACACGTTCGGCAATTGTGCTCGGATCAATCAGGGCGCGTTGCTCGCGGGCGATGAGTTTGATGATGTGGTAGCCGAATTGTGATTTGACAGGTGTTTTGGTCAATTCGCCGGGCTTGAGGTCCTCGAACAGCGCCTTTTCGAATTCGGGGACAAACTGCCCTTTACCGACCCAGCCCAAATCGCCGCCGTTGTCTTTGCTACCAGGATCAATGGAGTGTTTGGCGGCGAGGGCCGCAAAGTCGCCACCGTTGTTGAGTTCGTTGGTAATCGAAATTGCCAGTGTTTCATCGGCAACCAGGATATGTGCGGAATTTGCTTGAAGTTCCGTCGATTTTGACTGTTCGGTCAGGCTGGCCGTCAAATCGGCACGCACCGTGTCGGTGGTGATCAGTGTTTCGGCGAGTTGTTTTTGCAGGACATAGTACGTGCAAAACTCACGGAAGCCGACATCCGTTGCACCATCAAAGCCGAGTTGGTTGCGGATAACCGTATCAAAGTCTTCTTTGGTGTTTTGTGATACGAGTGTACGGAATTCTTCGACTTGTGCATCAACGTCCGCACTCGTCGCAGTAATTTTGCGCTCGGTAGCAATGCCAATCAGAATATTTTGCACGACAAACTGTTCGACCACCATGGTGGTCAATTCAGCGCGTGATGGCTGTTGCGAAATCTGATCGTTCTGTGCCATACCGGCGGCCAGCAGATCAACGCGTTTGTTGAGCTCCGTTTTGCTGAGTGTCGTGTTGTTGACACGTGCTGCCGGCGGATTCACCAAGTCCATGGGGTTGGTACAGGCGGCGACAATCAGTGTCATCATCACCCACAGCATCAATCGGGTCAAGCGGTGCATTGTGTGTCCCTTCTCTGTGGGGTTCCCACAGGTCGTCTAATCGTCGTCGCCGTCACCATCGAGTGAGAGAACGGCCATGAATGCTTCCTGGGGAATTTCGACGTTCCCCACCATTTTCATGCGCTTCTTGCCCTCTTTTTGCTTTTCGAGCAATTTGCGTTTGCGTGAAATATCGCCACCATAACACTTGGCCAACACGTCTTTGCGCATGGCGCGGATGGTTTCACGGGAAATAATGCGACTCCCTACCGCCGCCTGAATGGGCACTTCGAACATCTGGCGCGGGATGAGTTTGCGCAGGCGCTCGACCAACATTTTCCCTTGGTGGTAGGCGCTGTCTTTATGCACAATCAACGACAAGGCGTCGACGGGGTGGTGGTTGACCAGGATGTCGAGTTTGACCAACTCAGATACCTGGTAGCCGGCCAACACGTAGTCGAGTGAGGCGTAGCCCTGCGTGCGCGACTTGAGCTGATCGTAGAAGTCAATCACGATTTCACCCAGTGGGATGCGGTATTTGAGGGAGACACGTTGTGGGTCGAGGTGATCCATTGCTTCGAAGGTACCACGTTTACCCGTCACCAATTCCATGATGGTCCCGATGTATTTGGTCGGTGCAATCACGGTGATAGCCATCACGGGCTCTTCGATAGAGTCGATGAGGGCCACATCAGGCATTTCGGAGGGATTCGACACGGTCACCATATCCCCCGTATTGAGGAGCACGTTGTACTCCACGCTAGGGGCGGTAATGAGGAGCGTCAAGTTGTATTCGCGTTCGAGGCGCTCGCGCACAATTTCCATGTGGAGCAACCCCAAAAAGCCACAGCGGAAGCCGAAGCCCAACGCCGCTGATTTCTCGGGGGCAAACGTGAGGGCAGCATCGTTGAGGGAAAGTTTTTCGAGGGCTTCGCGCAGATCGTTGTAAGCGTTCGCTTCGACGGGATAGAGCCCAGCAAAGACCACCGGCTTGGCGGCACGGTAGCCGGGCAACGGCTCTGTAGCAGGCTGAGTGGTCATGGTGACGGTATCACCGACCTGTACGTCACCGATTTGTTTGAGGCCAGTGGCGATATAGCCGACTTCGCCGGGGCCGAGGGAATCGACGGGCACCATGGTGGGATGGAAGTAGCCGATTTCGAGGACATCGGCGTCCACAGCAGGTCCCATGAAGCGCACTTTCGTATTACCAGTGAGCACGCCTTCGATGACGCGCACGTAGGCGATGACGCCTTTGTAGACATCGTAGTGGGAGTCAAAAATAAGCGCGCGCATCGGCACATCGATTTCGCCTGACGGCGGCGGTACGCGTTCGATAATGGCGTCGAGGATTTCGCGGATGCCGATGCCTTGTTTGGCCGATGCACGGAGCACGTCGGCGGCGGGAGTGCCGAGAATGTGTTCGACTTCGGCAGCCACGAATTCGGGATGGGCACCGGGCAAGTCGATTTTGTTGATGACGGGCACGATTTCGAGGTCGTTTTCCAGCGCCAGATAGACATTGGCGAGAGTCTGGGCTTCGACGCCTTGCGAGGCATCAACAACAAGCACGGCACCTTCACAGGCGGCTAGCGCACGCGAGACTTCGTAGGTGAAGTCGACATGGCCCGGGCAGTCAATGAGGTTGAGTTCGTAGGTTTCGCCGTCTTTGGTGTATTCCATGCGTACGGCTTTGGCCTTGATGGTAATACCCTTTTCGCGCTCGAGGTCCATGCCGTCGAGGAGCTGGTCACGGCGGTCACGATCAGAGATGGTGCCGGTAACTTCAAGGAAGCGATCCGAGAGGGTAGTTTTCCCATGATCAATATGAGCAATGATGGAAAAATTGCGAATGAGTCGACGATCACGCATGTTGCCAGCCCCTCACGGTAGATAAACGAATGACAATCATTCCTTAACAGTGATTTAGGCAAATCACTGTATAATGCGGTATTATAGTCACGGAGCATGGATGTGGTTGTACACACATGCACCCAGCTTCAAGTATAGCATACTCATCGTGCATCTGCGTGTACACGCCGCAGTGAGAAAGGAAGCGTCATGCGACATCGTTATGCTCGCCAACTCCAGAATGTCCACGACGATTTGTTGCGTATTGGCAGCCGTGTCGAACACGGGCTCGCTGATGCAATGCGTGCGTTAGCGAATGCGGATGCAGTGTTGGCTGCCAATGTGGTGGCTGGTGACCGCGAAATTGATCGTACCCATGTCGCCATCGACGAGCAGATTTTTGAATTGATTGCGACACAACAACCCGTGGCGAGTGATTTGCGCACATTGCTGGCCACCAGCGCCATTGCCAGCGAACTCGAACGTGCTGGCGACTACGCCAAAGGGATTGCCAAACGCGTCAGTCTGCTGCTCAACCAGACACCAATTGTGCCTGTGCCGGCAACTGTTGGTCGCATGGGCGAGTTGTCACATGCGATGCTCACCGCCTGTCTCGATGCGTATGTCAAACGTGATCTCGATACGGCGCGTACGTTATCAGATACCGATGTGCAAGTCGATGCCCTCGAAGACGAAGCCAACGAGCAGATCCGGACTATGATCCGCAACGATGTTGCCACACTCAACAGCGGATTGATTTTGATGGAAATCACCTATATGCTCGAACGCTTGGCTGATCGCACTACGAACATCGGTGAACGGGTGATTTTCATGATTAACAGTACAACAGAAGAACTCAACAATTAACTCATAGTCATTAATACATCGTGGAGACAGGATATTCCTTGCAATCAGGAGTATCCTGTCTTTTTTGTTGGGACTGACAATACTGAACATCGATGCACGGGAT
>CAZIKU010000141.1:0-4080 GCA_964539815.1 uncultured Klebsiella sp.
GGGTACGCGTGCCAATTTGGTGAAAACGTTGGCCGAACACGCCGATGTGGATAACCTGTGGGTAGTCGGTGCACAACCACTCCACCAGCAGGTACAAACGGCCAGTGCCAGCAATCTCAAGCGCACATGGTGCCTTGGTGAGCACTGGTTGGATGTGCCGTTCAGTGAGTTTTTGCGGCATGCCGTACAGTGGAAAAACGTGTGGGTGCCATTTGGCACATAGGAGGAGATGATGGCCAAATCACAATCTGCCAAGTGGAGCATTGCATCGACCAATTCGGTGCTGTGTATCGGCTGTAAAAATTCCTTCATGTCGATTGGATCTGTCGGTTCCATTTTTTCCATCGGATCCATTGGATCGTGCGGGAGCATGTTTTCGATTGGCTCGTTTCTCAGCGTCCTGAGCATCATGTCGAGTTTGTCAATCCTCGGCATCATGGCACGGCGCAAACGACTGACGCCACCACAACATATCCGAACAACATCGTAAATAGTTCGTGAATGTCGCTCGCTTGTTTTTGGATGAATCGAGTATTTGGGCATGAAACACACTATCGGGCGCTGGATTGCACTCTGTGGCGCATTGGTCGTCTACATGACCGTCATATACCTGATGGTACGGCACCCGCTTGAGGCACCACCTCATTCGGTAGGGGTCGAGCATATCACATCAGTGCACTTTGTCGGTGATATCCAGCAAACCGATACGGGTATCACATTTCGCTGGGTCGATACACGCGTCCCGGTGATACTGCCCATTCATGCACCTGGGTCAATCGTGTCATTCACCACGTGGCTGTATCCGAGCACCGGACACGAGGGCGCGCAGCATGATATTGCGAGCATCGACAAACGGGTGTATACAACCACCAGCAATGTGTTTGTGCCACGCACATATCATCTGCTCAGTTTGTACGGCATGAGCACACGCAACGATTTGCAGGCCACCATCTTTGTACCATACAACGCAATCGGCGATAAACCATACTGGGCATTCAGCGGAGTCACCGCTACTCCCCTCAGCATCTCGTCACTCCATAGTCAGGCATTTGTGGCCATATTTGTCTTGTTGATGGGCATTATCCCACTCACATTTAGTATGCTTTGCTGGTATGCGACTCGCCATACACGTACAAGTGTTGTGATAGGACTCGTCGTGGCAGCACTCTTGGTGTGGCGGATACCCGCGATGTATGCCGGCTATGTGGGGATGCGTTATCTTGACATCTTGCCGACGCGTATAGGTATTGCAGTCATCATTGCAGTCATCACCGGCGGATTGACAACCATCTACCGTGGTTTTGGGGCACAAATCCAGCGTGTGCTGCATGACATCGGGGTCCATGTGCCGGTACACCATCGGCAATGGTTTATGTGTGCAACCGGTGTACTATCAGCATTATGGGGTGTTGTGACGTGGTATTATGTCGATTCACAAAAAGGTGACTGGGGCATTCATATTAGTGCCGCCTATGACATCATGAATCATGGCACATTGATTAGTCACTTCCTGTTTCACGTTGCGCTCATCATCATCCACTATCTCTCAATCGGGTTGATATCAATTGACAATGCAGCAGTTGTCTTGGTAGTGATAATCATCTGGTGTATTTGCCTGGTTGTTTGGAATATATGTGCTCGTGCCATATCACAACCAGGCTTTTTGGTGGGAGCAATTCTCTTGGTGACATTTTCGGCACCGATTGCGCTGTTGTATCCACTTGATGGACACCTGTATACCGGGTATTTTGCGACCAACGTGTTTCACAATCCCACTGTCTTGATGGTCAAACCATTCGCCTTGTTGCATCTTCTCTTGCTTGTGCACATGTTCAATACTGATACGCAAGACAACTATGCTAGCGAATTAGCCATACTCTGGTCACTATCATTTTTGGGAGTGCTGGCCAAACCAAGCTACGCACTCGCAATGATACCTGCACAGGCGATCATTGTGGCATTACGCATCTGGAAACAGCAACACTGGTGGCGCCGCGATACGGTTACGCTTGTGGTGAGTGCGAGTGCATTCGTATTTCCGTTGCTTGTGCAGTTTTTCATGCTGTACTATGCCGGATCGCGTAGTCTCGGCATCAAATCGTTCGGCGAGATAATGGCGAATACATGTCTCACCAGCAATCTTTCACCATGGACATGTACACTCACCCTTTACACGCCCATCATCATCAAGGTACTCGCATCAACAGCGATACTCATCAGTATCAGCATAGTTGTGCCGCGCATACTCTCGTATGTCGATACGCAATTGGTCGTCGTTGCTGCCATTATTGGTATGGGTTTTGCATACATATTGGTAGAGGGAGTCGGAACTGCCACACGTGGCGATGTCCAGGATTATGGGAATTTTGGCTGGTCTATTCAAATCATCTTGTTTTTGTGTATGGTCGTTGCGCTGCGGCATTTTGCACAAATGGCACAACACCAGCACCAATCCGTCTGGATAACTCGTATACCGTATTTGGTTGCTGTGTGCCATGTCGTGAGTGGAATGATCTGGTACGCGACACAGTTCACCCGCTGCTGTTGGTAAATCTTGCAACAATATCACCCCGCAGTACCCACATGTACTACGGGGTGTACACACCAATCACTCGCTAATATGTGATGACAATGTAGGTTACCAGACTGACAAAACCAAACATGTGCCCCATCGATGTCCAACGATTGCGCGCCACGATGTAGTGCTCATCCTGCATTTGCAGGTAGCGGTAATTGGAATAAATCATATCGATGAGTGTCAAAATCACAGACACATACGCATAGATGTACAGTAAATCAATTAATACCAGTTGTTGATTTGCCACAATGCCATTACTATGCAACTGTTGCAAAAAGATGAGGTTGAGCAAGGCTGAACCAGACAAGGCAATACGCACATCGAATTTGTCGATGGGCATCCAGAATGCGACCAAGCTGAACAACAAAATGATACTCAACGGAAAGACGAACTTGATGGCAAAGAATTGAACTGGGCGCTCAATGTTGATCTGAAATGTCAGCTGCGAATATGCCTGGTCGCGTGTATCATGCGCCAAACCAAATTTGGTGTCATAGCGATGTGTGTCAGCAATGATTTTGATGTTGGTAATATTCCACCCCTGGATGTCCACATCGCTCGAAAGCCGCGTATCCTCTGTATCAGGGCGATACAACAGCTCGTTGTCGAGCCATACCGTATCTTCAAACACAATGTTGAGCTGTTGATCATCAAGTGGATACCGTGACACATCAAAGTTTTGGAAAAAGACTCCATCGATTTTCATCAAATAGTACTTTTTGCCGTTGGGAATGTCTTTCAGTTCAAGCTCTTGTTTACTGAAACTCCCAATATCGACAATATTCATAATTTCAAACGATTCAGATGGTTTAATCGGTGCACCATCTATTTCCGCATTCGCATTCCAAATCATCCACACATAGGCAGACATCTTGAAGGTGTTGCGTTGAAAGTCAATGTCGTATACTTTGAGCGGAAAAATACCGACATCAACCGTATGCTGCGTCGTCAATTCTGACACACGAAACGCTGATGTTGAGCGGAATTCTGGCTGAAATGTATACTTGTTCAAAAACGAAAATTGATTCTGATACGCCGATATCACCGACACCATCAATGTCATCATAAACGTGGCAAAAACCACAAGCATATACCATGACTTGAACTTTTTCATCGCAATTCACCATTACTCATAACAACGGATAGCTCCGTTTGTTTCGATACTATATTTTATCGTACGTATATTTGTAAAAAAAGAAAACTGACACAAATTACAGTTACTTTACGATTTTCTTATGCGCTATTGAAAAACGAAAACATCAAAAAGTATCTATAATAAAAAAGGATTAGATAGCCTTGAAAATCGACACAAGGATACACCATGAAAACGATTGCAGTAACCGGTGGCTCGGGCAAAGCGGGGCGCGCCACCATCAGCGAACTCCTCGCCGCCGGCTACACCGTACACAACATTGATATTGCGCCACCAGCTGAGCGCATCTGTGAATTCCACAAAACCGATCTCAATCAGCTGGGCGAAACCATCGAAGCCATGCACGGCT
>CAZIKU010000142.1:0-4051 GCA_964539815.1 uncultured Klebsiella sp.
TCGAGTGCGGTCACATCGTATGCAAGTGCCGGAAGCGTAAACGGCATGGAATCCTCCTCTATGAACGAAATACACAAGCTCAAGAGCTTCATCTTGAGTATAGCATTGTTTTGTATGTGACTCAAAGCAATCTTGCACCTATCATCATTTCCTCACAAAATATATCAGAACGATATATTTTGCGTGCATACGTTCCTGATTGACAGTCGTGGAGGGGCTGATATATACTAGCGGTAGTAATACATGGGAGTAATTAATACTACATGTAGGCACTTGCGGGCTTGTAGGCATGGATTCTTGGTACTTCGGCGTTCATCGTTTTGACGATTTTACGAGGAGGCAGACATGCAGCGGGTCTTGGTCCTCAATGCAAGTTACGAACCACTCCAACTCGTGTCAATGCGACGTGCAATCGTATTGTTACTCCAAGAAAAAGCCGAAGTCATTGAAAACGCACAACGCGCAATTTCGAGTATTTCGTCCCAATATGTGATCCCACTCGTCATCCGTCTGACGCGCTATATTCGTATCCCGCGCAATCTCCGTTTGCCGTGCTCGCGCCGTGGCGTGATTATCCGCGATCGCGAGACGTGCCAGTACTGTGGCACCCAGCCCGGGCGCAACCAACTGACCATTGACCATGTCGTGCCCCGTGCCCATGGTGGTCAGACCGACTGGCATAATGTGGTCGCTGCCTGCCGTGAATGCAACCATCGCAAAGGTGGGCGCACCCCCGAACAAGCCAATATGCCCCTTCTTTCAACGCCCCGTCAACCACAGTATGTGGCATTTGCCCTGCTTGTCGAGCTCGAGCGCGACGATGTGTGGTGCAAATATAGCTACGCCTAAAGTGCACTACTTGCGAGTGCGAGTTGCTGGGCTGCGGCGCCACTTGCAATGGCAGTGCGGGCCTTGGCGATGGCCTCGTGCCAATCACCAGCAGCCTCTGCAGCCATGATCGCGGCAGCAGCATTCAAGACGACCACATCGTGTTGAGGAGTGGTGCCATTGCCTGCCAGAATTGAGCGGGCGATGCGCATGTTTTCTTGTAAATCACCACCAGCGAGGGTGGTGTTTTCTGCAGGCGTCAGCCCCATTTCTTGGGCATTGATGGTATAACGCCGTGGTGGTTGGTGCCCACGTACAACAAAGTATGTATTGGTGCCTGCCAATGATAATTCGTCGATGTTGCCGTAGCCAGCAAAGACAATCACGTACTCCATGTTGAGGAGTGCGAGCGCATTGGCCAACTTTTCGGCGAGTGCCTCGTTGGCGGTACCGATGACTTGGCGTGTGACACGTGCCGGATTGGTGAGTGGACCGATGAGATTAAATGCGGTACGGATGCCGATTTCACGGCGTACTGGACCGGCAAAGCGCATCGCAGGATGGAAGCGTGGGGCAAACATGAAACCAAAGCGCTGTGTACGGATGCGCTGCGCTACTTCGACCGGATCGAGCTCGATGTTGACACCGAGTCCCTCGAGGACGTCGGCTGACCCACAGCGACTCGACATGGCGCGGTTGCCGTGCTTGGCAATGGTGACTCCAGCACCAGCTGCCACAAATGCCGCAATCGTCGAAATATTAAATGTGCCCGCACCATCACCACCCGTACCACACGTATCGACAGCACCAGGGGCGATATCGACGCGCAAGGCGTGCTCGCGCATGACGCGGGCCATCCCGGCGATTTCTGCGGCAGTCTCACCTTTGAGGTGCATGGCCGTCAAAAATGCCGCTACTTGTGCAGGTGTCGCTACTCCTGTCATAATCTCGTGCATGGCACTGGCTGTTTCGTCTTCGCTGAGGTTGTGATGCCCGACGATGCGAATAATGGTGTCACGAATGCTCATGATGTGTCCTACCAACAATCAACGCTTCTCTGCCCTGTATTATACCGTAGCCATTAATTACCCGACTAATACCAACGTCACGACGCCTGCGCATACCATAATAGCACCGACTAGGCGCGTCGATCCCATCTCTTCTTTGAGCCACAACCAGCCGACAAATCCCGCAATGACGATACTCATTTCACGCGTGGCAGCCACATAACTGACGGGGGCAACTGCATAGCACGACAACACGATGAGATAGGAAACAAACGACATACTGCCGATGACAGCCGCCTTGGGGAGTTCACTTCGCCACTGCGCAAAATCTCCGCGTTGGTGCCAGTACACCACGGGCGTCATACAGATTGCCGTACAGGTCATACATACCGAGTAATAGGTCAGTGGCGTGCTCTGGCGTGTCCCAAACGCATCAATGATGGTATAGCCCGAAATCATGCATGCAATCAACAACGGCATCCATGGGATACGCCAACGCCCACCATGCGCCTGCTGTTGGCGTACCCCAATCCAGATGGTGCCCCCGGTTATCAAAATAATGGCAATCACACCGCCCAGATGAATGTGGTCGCCCAGCCAGAGTGTCGCCCAGATCGCAGACAACAGCGGGGCAACGCCGCGCGCAATCGGATAGAGGACGCCGAGGTCGTAGTGATCGTATCCATAGGCCAACAACAACGAATACCCGGCCTGGAATAGGGCACCAACCAATGCAATCCCCCATAGTGACCACGTGGTTTGTGACCAGACAAAAGGCAATGTGCCGAACCCGGCCATACAAATCGAGAGCCACGACGTCAACTGTCGTGCACGCGATTGCTTGAGAATCAGGTTCCAGCCTACATGAATACATGCCGAAAGCGTAATCAACGCCACAATGGAAAGTGTCACGGTATTCCTTATACCACTAGAGACTGAAGAGGTCGCGCTACGACTGAATGTCAGCCGGTGTATGAAATAGCCCTGTCCCCCGCACAATATCAGCCATGCGTGCACTAGGAATAGCATGTGCGGTTCGGCCTGCATAGCCGATGGTGGTTTCGGCCATACACATCGCATTCACAATTGCTTCTTCGACGGCATCTGCGACCCCATGAAAGAGTTCGTTCATGCTCGCTGGGGGCAGTACGTCTAGGCGTTCGAGTTGCTTGGGGTTGTCAGTAATGGTGTTGCCCGTGCTAAATGCCACGAATAAATCGCCACTGCCGTTGTGTCCGTACCCACCCATACGCGCCAATCCTACGGTGGCTCGTTGCGCAAGTCGGTCGCATCCACTTGCAGTGAGTGGTGCATCTGTGGCAATGATGACGATAATCGAACCGTCACCGGGGGTGTGTGTCGGTTCCGCTCGCGCACTCGGGACTTCACTGTAGGGGATCATCCGCCCCACAGGCACGCCATCCACGCGCAAATCGGCACGTGCACCATAATTCGCTTGGACGAGGACTCCGACGGTATACACCTGACCAGCAGCATGGACGCGCCGTGACGATGTGCCCGTGCCACCCTTGAATTCGTGGCAAATCATCCCTGTACCACCACCCACGCATCCCTCGGCAATGGCACCACTCTGCGCATTCGCAAAGGCTTGGGCAACTTCAGCACGCCCCACCCCACCAGCCATGCGGTCACTCAACCACCCATCGTATGTCTCTGCCACTACTGGCAACAAAAAACTATCGTTGTAGCCGTGTGACATGGAATACCAGCAGACTGCATCCCAGACACTCCCAACCAGCGGTGTGCCGGTGATTGCAATCGGGTTGTAGAGTAATCCTGACTCTTTGAGCCATGCAATGCCGGTGACTTCGCCACACCCGTTGAACGAGTGATACCCTGCTGCGACGGGCGTATGCCAGCTCTGTTTCCCACGCGGCAAAATAACTGTAACGCCGGTGCGGAGGATGTGCGGGGTATCTTGGATGACGGTGGTGTATCCGACTTCGACGCCTGGCACGTCAGTGATGGCGTTCCAATGACCAGTAGGGAGTGTGCCAATGGCAAGCCCTAAATCACGTAATCGAGGCATACATGTTCTCTATGTAGTTGTGCTGACTAAGTGTGGAAATTATAGCATGAGTAGGCGGATGGCTGGTTATGCCAGCCATCCGCTGAGACATATTACGGCGTGCGCGTCCACGTGGGGAACTTGGTGCGTGACGGCGTCTTGGTGCGCGTAATCGATGGCGTCAGGG
>CAZIKU010000143.1:0-4048 GCA_964539815.1 uncultured Klebsiella sp.
GCCAGCCGAGGATTTGCCGAATAAATCCCTCAACCGCATTCAGGGGTGCCAGCCCTGCGCGATATGCGGTTTCTGCTGCCTGTATCACCGTCATTGGTTCGAGTAACCCGATGTTGAGGTACGGCGACAGCATCGAATGAAAGAGTTGGCGGTGCGTCTGACTCATGGCGTCTTCGTAATCACCAAACCACGGCAAGCGTTCCTGGATAAATCGCGCCAACACGTGCTCGGCATCAGCGTGCGTCACCGCCCACCCAAATGTACTGCCATCACCCACCACATGCGGCCAGTCTGCCACTTCGGCACAGACCGCAGCCGTCATTGCATCCGGCGGCGTGACATCATCTGCAGGTGCCACCAGTCCTTTGGGCAACGGCTTGCGATTGTGGACATCGAGATTCCAGGTACCGCCACACGGCGCAGTCCCATCCATCAGTACCGTATAGTGCTGACGCATGGCCCGATAAAACGGCTCCATCACCGTGCGTTTGTTGGGCGCCACATCTGCCAACGGATTGTACTGTGCACTGAGGAATTGGGTATTGGGCAGCACCGTGACTGGCGTCTGCACCCATTCCTGCCAACGCACCTGTGCCTGGCGGGCCGCATATTCGGCCCCTGCCATCGTGATAATTTGTTGCGGATGTGTGTGTGCTACATGGGTCGTCAAGGCGGCCCGCCACGACGCACTCTGGTAGTAGTCGACCTGCCACCCTTGGGTGCGCAACCAGGCCGCATAGTGGCGCAACGCACTCACAATAAAGATGACCTTGTGCGCCTGGTAGCGCCGTTTGTGCAGGCGTGCCCGGCTTTCGACCAACACGATGCGAATGTGATCACGAGTCATCAACTGTAATGCGTGGGTAAGTGCAACTGGGGTACGCTGCAGTTGATCTGCAAGAATGGCAACAGTAATTGTCACGTTGATGCCCTCAAAAAGCCCTGCCGACGCACACGCATCGACAGGGCTATACGATCACCATACCAACCGACGGATGCACCTATTCGTAGCGCAATGCTTCGATGGGCAACAACAACGCGGCGCGTTTGGCCGGATAGTAGCCAAATCCCACCCCGATACCGAGCGCAAAGACCAGCGAGATGATGATTGCCGGCATCGACAAAATCATCCCCAAGCCAGCAGCTGCAGCAATGGCGAGCACCAGTGCCACCGCAAAACCAATCCCGATAAAACTGCCGATTAGGCTAATCGTGGCAGCCTCGATGACAAACTGACCAAGCACATCTTGGTCAGTGGCACCCAGCGCTTTGCGCACGCCGATTTCGCGAGTACGCTCTGTCACTGCGACCAACATGATGTTCATGATGCCGATGCCACCAACAATCAAACTAATGCCTGCTACCACTGCAATGAATCCGGTGATGGCACTGTTGATGCCATTCAAAATCCCCAGTGCCTGTGTCGGCGAGTTGATTTTGAAGTCATCCACGGCATCGCTGGCCAGATTGCGCGAGGCACGCAACGCAGTGGTAATCAAGGCCTCAGCCTGCTTGACCGTTCCTTCGCTTTTGAGTCCCAGCAAAATCGACGTCATCTTGAGGCCACGACCCGGCAAATCCTGGTTGCCTGCAATACGCAGACGCGCCGTACTCACCGGCACCAAAATACGTTGATCCGATGAAAACGGACCACCAGCACCCTTGATTACGCCCAATACCTTGATGCTTTGGCCATTGATGACAATGGTTTGTCCGACGGCACGAGCGCGGTTTTCCGCACCTTTGCCAAACAAGTCCTCAGCCACAAGTGCGCCGAGCACGGCTACGCGTTGCGATGTTTGTTCTTCGTCAGCCGTAAAAAACCGCCCATACTCGAGTGGTACCGACTGCACCTGCTGATAGCCGACTCCCGTACCGACCACGAGCGTATCGACCTCGACGGCGCTTGCTCGGGCACGCACCTGAATCGACAATTCGGGCACAATCGTGCGGAAGATGTCCGGGTGATCAGTGGCGAGTTTTTCGAGTGTACGGAAGTCTTTAATCGACAACAACCCATACCCCGACGTAATGCGCGCCCCAGCAGCATCCGGGTCGCCAGGCAACACAGCCACACGCCGTGTGCCCAAGTCGATGAAGCGCTCAAAGACCTGGCCTTGCAGGGCATTGCCCAATGACAATACCGATACCAGCGTCGACGAGCCGATGATAATCCCCAACATCGTCAACAATGAGCGGAATGTGTTGGCGCGCAGGCTCTGCCATGCCATTTGTAACTGTTCACCCCACATGGCTTACCTCCTCCATGACGCGCCCTGCGCTATCCGTTTGAATGCCGTAATAGTCGTGTAGCGCATCCATGTTGATCTGGCCATCACGCAAGCTGACAATGCGATTCATTTGTTTGCCCACTTCGGCATCGTGGGTCACCACCACCACGGTGATGCCTTGTTCGCGATTCAGCTGACGAAACAGATTCATAATCTCGTGGCCAGTACGGCTGTCGAGTGCACCTGTCGGCTCATCCGCCAACAAGATTGCCGGATGGTTGACCAGGGCGCGGGCAATGGCCACGCGCTGTTTTTGCCCACCTGACAACTCGTTGGGGCGGTTGTTGAGACGATTCCCCAACCCCACCGCCTCGAGGGCTGCCCGGGCGCGTTGTTCACGCTCACTCGCACTAATGCGAGCATAGACCATGGGCAATGCCACATTTTGTAGTGCGGACAGGCGGGGCAACAGATTGAAGTTCTGGAAGACAAAGCCTAGTTTTTGGTTGCGCACTGCCGCTTGTGCTGCACGATCCAAATTACTTGCATCAATGCCATCAATTAGGTAACGACCATTCGTAGGGATGTCGAGCAAACCAATGATGGTCATCAACGTACTCTTGCCACTCCCCGACGGACCCATGATAGCCACCATTTCGCCGCGGTCTACGCTCATTGATACATCATCGAGCGCGACCACCCGATTGTCACCACTCTCAAAGACCTTGGAGACGCGTTCTACGACCACTACCTGATTGCTCATTTGCTGGTCCCTTCTGCCACGGCCACGATATCGCCGGCCTTGAGACCACTGCGAATTTCGACCATGTCGTCGCCCATCACACCCAGTTCTACCGTCTGCGTGACACGCTCGTCGCCATTCACCACAGTCACGCTATGCACCCCATCAACGGTGGTAATTGCAGTGCGTGGTACGGCAATGACGTTTTTGGCTTCGCCAGTGATGATTTGGGCTGATGCCGTCATCCCTGCTTTGACGTTGCGTGTATCTGGGGTGACTTCTACGGTCACTTTGTACGACACCACACCCTGCTCGCTTTCGGCCTGGGGTGACAAACGCACTACCGTCCCGACCAGTGTTGGTGCCCCCAACGCATCCACAAAGACATCTACTTTTTGGCCAACATTGACCTTGGCAACATCGACTTCGTCGACGGTGATTTCCACAGTAAAGATGCTCATATCAATCACGCCAATCACTGGCACCGTCGTTACCAACTCACCGGGCTCGACATGCACATCCGTCACCACGCCAGCAAATGGTGCCTTGAGGGTGGCGTCGTCACGCTTCAACATCGCCATCTTGAACTGCGTCTCTGCTTGGACCAAGCGTGCCTTGGCACGATCAAGTCCCGCACTCGCGGCAGCCACGTTGGCTTCTTGAGCGGCAACCTGTGCGTTGCGCTGATCGCCGAGCAACTTATTCAAGTTGGCTTCAGCCTGGGCGACAGCCGCTTTGGCACTCGCCAAATCTGCACCCGACTTCACCGCATCCAGATCGGCCTGCGCAGTGCGTACCCGTGCTTCGGCACTTGCCACACCGCTGATTTCGTTCTGACGGGCCACATCCGCATCGCGCGTCGCCTGAGTCAACAATGCCTGGGCATTTTCTTCGGCACGCACCGCTGCATCATACTTCCCCGCATAATCGTTCTTTTCGGTCGCGCTCAACGAACGGCCCGTGCGGGGGTCGGTTCCTTTATCAATCACATGCTGATTATCAGCCCGGGCGCTCTGCAATGCGGATTGGGCATCACGCAATTCATTGGCACGTTTGGCCACTAACGTATCTGCTT
>CAZIKU010000144.1:0-1752 GCA_964539815.1 uncultured Klebsiella sp.
GCGGGCAAACGGGTGGTGCATGGCTCGCTCGCCGATATGCGTGCGCTGGCCACGTCACGGGTGGTGGCCACCCTCCCACCATGTGATGTGGCGGCAATTGCAGGTGTTAGCGACGTGCAGTGGCAAGGTTCGACGTTGCGTTGTCAAGTCACTGCCGCCGGAATGCCTGCGCTGTTGGCGTTGCTCGCTCAGCAGGGTGCACAACAACTCACAGTCCAACCACCGAGCCTCGAGGAGATGTTCCTGCAGCACTACCACACCAGCGAGGTGCCCGCATGAACGCACGTGCACTAGGCACATTGTGGGGACTCATGCTCAGGCGCGATCGTGTGCGCAGTCTGGTGTGGATCGGGTTGTTGTCGTTGTTCGTGTTGTCGACCTATACCGGTATGGATACACTGTTGCCCACCCAAGCCCAGCGTGATGCGTTTGTGCTGGGTGTACAACACAGTCCGGTGCAGACTGCATACCTTGGTCCCGTCTTTGTGAGTAGCATTGCGGGGCTGACCGCATGGCGCACATCGATTTATGCGGTCATTGTGGGCTTGTTCGGACTCTTGACACTGACGCGCCATACCCGCTCGAGTGAAGAAAACGGCGAAACGGAGTTGCTCTTGGCACTCCCCGTGGGGTGCATGTGGGTGTGGCGATCTGCGCTGCTGTGGAGTCTGGTCACCCTCTGGCTCTTGGGGAGCTGTTTTGCGCTCGTGCTCATCGGACTGCACGAATCTGTTGCGGAATCACTCTTGTTCGGCTATTCGTTTACCCTCGACGGCTGGGTGATGATCGGAGTTACGGCCATCCTCGTCCAACTCACCACAAGTGCGCGCACGACCAATACGTGGGCGGGCATTGTGATGGGCGTGGGCTACTTTTGCAACGCCATGGGACGCCTCAACGATACATGGGTGGTGTGGTTGTCGCCAGTGGGCTGGATTCAGCGCACCCAACCCTTTGCACACAACAACTGGCAGCTGCTGGTCATCGGTATCGTGCAGGTACTGGTGTTGATTGCGGGTGCAGATCTGATTGCGCAACGGCGTGAATACGGCACGGGATTGATTGCGGAGCGTCCGGGCAAGGCGCAGGCTACGCCGGTATTACTCCATCCATGGACATTTTGGGGGTACCAGTTGCTGAGCCTCTTTTTGTTGTGGTGGTGTGGTGCCATCCTGTTGAGTTTTTTGACACTTGGGTTGGCTCAGGGAATTGATACGCAATTCAAAGCGAGCCCACAACTCATGGACGTGATGCAGGTGATTGGTGGCAGCACCAACATGATGAAGGCGTACTATTCATTCATGCTCTTTTTGGTCAATATCATCGCCATGAGTGCCGGCGTGCAGTGCCTGCTGGTTGTGCGTCGTCACGAGCAGCAAGGGCTCCTAAGTGCATGGTTAGCCGGCGTCTGGTCACGGCGCACGTTGTATCTGGTTGCGCTGAGTTGGGCCGTCGTGGTGGCTACTGGGGTGACGGCTATCTATGCCCTCGTCACGGGGAGTTTGGCCGATCAGACCATGCTCACGGTGCCTGATGCGTTGTGGTCGATGGCAGTGACATGGCCTGCCGTGCTGTCTACAATCGCCGTCGCCGCGTTGCTTTTGGCGTGGCTCCCCCGTGCCATGGGGCTGATCTGGTTGTGGGTCGTCGCCAATGCCGTCGTCGTGTTGTTTAATGACCTGTGGAAACTTTCCGACAGTATCGTGCAGTTGCTACCGCTGGCCTATAGTCCCAACGTGCTGCTCGGCGAAG
>CAZIKU010000144.1:1974-4019 GCA_964539815.1 uncultured Klebsiella sp.
ACCAAACAATCCGGGACCAAACAATCCGGGACCAAACAATCCGGGACCAAACAATCCGGGACCAAACAATGCTGGTGGGCAAAACGGTCCAGAGGTTGTCGCTCTTGAAACGGGCAAGAACTACAAAAAAACCATGGAGATGCCCCAAGGCACATTCGTGACGGGCCAGCCGGCGACCATTGTCTTGAATGCGTTTGGCTTTAATCAGAGTGGGGGCCCGTTATCATTTAATCACCCCGCCGGAGTGCATTCCGACGGGACACGCCTGTTTGTGGCCGATCGGGGCAACAATCGTGTGTTGATCTGGAATACGTTGCCCAAAACGAATGTGCCGCCGGATGTGGTCATCGGCCAACCCGACATGCAGCGTAATCAGAGTGGGGACGGACTCGCAGGCATGAATTGGCCGAGTGTGGTGCGGAGTGATGGTACGCGACTGTTTGTGGCAGATACCAACAACAATCGTGTGCTCGTGTGGAATAGCATTCCAACCACCAACGGTCAAGCAGCTGATTATGCGATTACATCACCTGATCTGCAATGGCCGTGGGGGATGTGGACAGACGGCAAAACGCTGCTAGTATCGGGCACACGGGTGAGCAAAGTGCTAGTGTGGCGCACCATCCCCACGGGTGCCAGTAAACCGGATTATGTGCTCACTGCCAAGGGGAACTTTGGTACGCCGCGCACAATCACTAGCGATGGCACATTCCTGATGGTCGGCGATCATAACGCGCGTGACCCGAATGCATCAAATGGTCAGGGGGCATTTGTATGGAAGACCTTCCCCACCGCAGATACACCCTATGACTTCGTGATGACGGATCCCAAAGATGCCCATGGTGCGTGGTTGCAAGGCGCGTTGACGCCACAACACCAGCTGATTGCCTTGGGGGTGACATTGCATGTGTGGGATAGTCCGCCGAGCGATGCCCAAGACACGCCAGATGTCTCGTTGGACTTCAAGCATGATGGTGGTGATGGTGCGGATGTGGCGATAGCTGGAAATATGGTGTACGTGGCGCTCTACAACGGCGACCGTGTGCTCATTTACGATGGCATTCCACGCGATGCATCCACACAGCCAGTGGCCGCATTGGGGAGCGATGATGTCAATACGAATCCGATGCGGGCGCATTACCATGTCAATAATCCCCAGCCATACACGGATGGGGAGCACTTGGTGGTGGTGTCGGATTTTGATCGCTTGATGCATGTATATCGTGCAATTCCCGATGAATCAAATGCGCCACCGGATGTGGTGTATCAGCTCCCAGAAGCAACGTGGGATGGAGAGCTGTACAATGGTACACTTCTATTAGCAGGTCGTATGTTGTATGTGTGGAAAAAATTGCCACTCAACGGTGAAAAACCCGATGCCATGATCCGCCGCACCAAAGACCTCGAGTTTCGTGATTTGCGCGGCGTGGCATACGATGGTACATATACATATATCGCTGATCGAGACGGTAATCGCATCTTGGTGTACCAGGGCATCCCCGACGAATCGAGTAGCGCGGTGAAAACACTCGAAGTGCAACAGCCGACGCGCCTTTCAACGGATGGCACCTATTTGGCGGTGGCGCAAACCGAGGCCGGTGCTGGTGGTGCCGTGACGGTATGGACTATTGCAGATGCGCTGGCAGGGAATCCAGGTACACGTATCGGTGGTGGCCAGGCAACTATTCGCATGAATTTACCACAGCACGCACTTATCTCTCATGGCATGCTCTTTGTCGGTGACACGAATTTCAGCCGAGTGCAGATTTGGAATTCCATCGAAACGGCCATGCATGGCAAAGGCCCGGATGTCGTGCTAGGGTCGAAAAGTGTCAAGGAAATACCAGCCGTAGAGCAGAATGGCCAAGACACGTTGATGTGGCCTGCCTGTTTGGCGTTCGATGGGAGTCACTTGTGGGTGGGTGGGTTCAAGTTTAATCATCGTTTGATGCGTTTTGATGTGCAGTAAATCACTGCGTGGGAGGTGGTCATGCCAGCGCCGTTTACGATTTTTGTGATGCAATCGGCACATACGGACATCGGCT
>CAZIKU010000145.1:0-3989 GCA_964539815.1 uncultured Klebsiella sp.
CTCAACCCATCCACGCCTCCAGGCGAGCAACAACGACTCAGTATCTAGATTGCACGGTAGTTCCCCCACGACGTAGCATGCGCGTGGGGGATTATTTACCCTGTCATTGGTGCAATGATGTGCAACGGTGTAAATTTTTGTAATGCCTAAACTATGAATAAACACATCGCACTTTCTCATCCACAATTTACAGTGTATTTAGACCAGGAATGTATAGTTACCTAATGAGTGAATAACTGGAGCTAAAGAGGGGGAACTATGTTGGGGCGGATAGCGATGATGCCACAGTACCGCACGTGGTCATGGGTAGCGTGGGTGGTGTACAGCGTGACAGGACTAGTGGTGGTCAATGCACTTATCAACCTGAGTGATGCTGTTTCGTACCGACTTTACCGTGGTCAGTGGGTGTTGGGTGTTGATACGGGAGATCCGTTATACGAATTAGGGACATCACTCGGTTTTTGGGGTATGCTCTTTTTTTGTCTTAATTTTATCCTTGCTACACGTTGGCGCTGGGTGGAAACACTCAGTGGTGGACTAGACAAGGTCTATCATCTGCATGCATTTGTTGGCAAAAGTACGCTGACGTTGCTTTTGCTTCATTTACTCATTTTAATCGGTCAGACTATACCCGACTTACCTACAGTGATGGCATATACTGTGCCCGGCATCAATTTGTCGTATACATTAGGAATGATTGGGTTGGTGTTGTTAATGGGACTCGTGATTGTCACAGTATGGTGCAAAATGCCATACCAATCATGGCTTGCATCACATAAATACATGGGAATTGCGTATATTTTTGGTGGTGTACATGCACTGGTAGCGCAGCTCGATTGGTACATTGCTGTCATGACTGCGGTGGCAGGATATGCCTGGATTTATTCACTCTGTCTGTATCGTACACATGCTGCGCATGTCCATGGGCGGATTATGCAAATTCGTCACATACAACACATTACCGAGATGATTATCCAACTCGACAAGCCATTCCTCGCGCACGCTGGTCAATTTGTGTTCTTTGGGGTCACCAAGAGTAGTGTGGCAGTAACGAATGAATTGCATCCTTTTTCGCTTTCACAGATTTTTGATGACACAACGATTCGCATTTCGGCCAAGGCGATTGGCGACTACACCAGACTGTTGCCGCAACTGCACGTTGATGATCGAGTTGTAGTATACGGACCGCATGGCATGTTTGGTCAGCATGGCGTAGTTGGTGAGACACAGATTTGGGTGGCTGGGGGAATTGGAATTACGCCGTTTTTGAGCATGCTACAGGCAGAGGTACATCGACCACGTGCATCTACTGTGCACATGATATGGGCAGTGCGTCAGTACGAAGATGCAATTTATGCCCAAGAGATGCACGATATTGCAATACGTGCACCACATATCACCATTCACATTTACCAAGGAACACTGACAGCAGCAACGATTGCACAGCTAACAGGACATGCAATGACACCCACCACGACCATCTTTTTGTGTGGACCAGTCCCGATGATGCACGGATTACGGGCACAGTGGCGAGATTGTGGTGTCGCGCCGCATCAAATCATCAGTGAAGAGTTTGGCATGCGCTAGCACAGTGCATCACATGAGACAAAATAATGCTACACTCGAGAAGACATTGGTATATGTGGTTGTGCTGGCATGAGTGATTCATTTTTTACCAACAAAGACGTCTACGAATTATTTGATGCCATCGCTGATTTGATGGAAATTCTTGGCGAGGATCGCTTTCGCATCCTGGCCTATCGCCGTGCTAGTCAAGCATTGCAGGGCGTCGAAATACCACTCACCGAATTACATCAACGTGATCGGCTCCACAAAATCGACGGCCTGAGCAAAGGTATGGCCGAAAAGGTGGCGGAGCTGTTTGTCACCGGTGACATCGAATACTACTCACGCCTACAAGAGCGTATGCCGGTGGGCGTACGTGAGTTGCTCCGTGTGCCACATATCGGGCCACGGACTGCGGGGCGACTCTACAACGAGCTGGGCATTGCTGGGCTCGCTGATTTGCAACGCGCCCTGGATGCTGGTCATCTTCAGTCCATCAAAGGTATTGGTGCACGCACATTAGCCGGGATTCGCGAGGGGATTACGGCAGTCGCCGACCGCGAAGAACGCACGCTCTTGCTCCACGCCTGGCAGGTCGGCATGCATCTGTTGGCCGAAATCCGTGCCAGTGGCATGGTCATCGACGCATCGTGGGCGGGGAGTCTGCGCCGTGGTATGAGCACGGTGGGTGATTTGGATGTGGTAGTGTCAAGCCACGATCCTATGGCCTGTATGCAAATGCTGGTCAATAATGTGCTGTTGTTACGCCCCCAACTTTATGCGTCATCTATTACCGCAGTCTTGCCCAACGGCATGAACGTCGAGATCCTGGTCGTGACGCCTGAGCGGTGGGGTGTGGCATTGGCCATGTACACGGGCAATCATACCCATCGTGAATGGCTCGTGCAGCGAGCCATCCAGCGTGGCATGCATATTCGTGATCATGCCCTGTGGCAACAGGGTGCGGTACAGACTGTACCCAGTGAAGAAGAATTCTACCAGCTCCTTGATTTGCCGTGGATTGCCCCCGAGCTCCGTGAGCGCATCAGTGATGAATCCCACATCACGCTGCCGCAACCGTTGTTGGCCCGCACTGATATGATCAGTGATCTACACATGCACACCACCTGGAGCGATGGGCGGGGGAGTGTGGTACAAATGGCCGAGGCTGCCCGTCAGTACGGCTATGCCCATATTGCTATCACCGACCATGGTGCATTAATTGGCATTACCAACGGGCTAGATACCAAGCGTTTGCGTCAACAGCGCCTGGAAATCGATGCCGTCAATGAACAGTATCGTGCCGCTGGTGTCGATTTCCGGTTGTTGCACGGGGTCGAGGTCGATATTCTCGTAGATGGGAGCCTCGCGCTCCCGAATGCGATTTTGCACGAATTGGACATCGTGGTCGCCTCACCACACATTCATTTACGCCAACCACCCGATGTGGCGACCAACCGACTCATCAATGCGATTATGCATCCGGCAGTGGATATCATCGGGCATCCCCGGGGCCGTATCATCGGCGGTCGCCTCGGTGCACCCGTCGATATGCAGGCAGTGAGTGCGGCTGCGGTGGCTCATGGGGTGGCGCTCGAAGTCAACTCAGGCCCTGATCGCCTCGACATAGATGGTGAGTTGGCCTACGATCATGTGCAGGCAGGTGGACTCGTTACCGTCAATAGTGATGCCCACGATATGGATAATTTGGCGTGGATTGATCAAGGCGTGACCACGGCTCGACGTGGTGGTGTGACACCAACGCAGGTGCTGAATACGTGGGGGTATGCTGATTTGCTGACGTACCTGCGGCGCCCACGGACGCAGGTGTCGATGTAAGTGAAAGGATGCATGATGCCGTCGATTTTTACACGGATTGTCAATGGCGAAATTCCCGCCATCAAAGTCTACGAAGATGCTGAGACCCTCGCATTCCTCGACATCAACCCGGCATCGCGCGGGCATACGCTGGTTATCTGCAAAGCCGAAATCGCCACGCTCACCGAGTTGACTGATGCGCAACTCATCGCTACCGCACGCACGACGCAACGCGTGGCGGCTGCAGTCCAGCGCGCCCTGCATGCCGATGGCTTCAACATCGTGCAAAGCAATGGTGCCGCTGCCGGTCAAGAAGTCTTTCATTACCACGTGCACATCATCCCGCGCTGGCACAACGATGGCGTATTTACATTTTGGCATCCACAACACTTCGAAAAGGATGCCATGGCGACAATTGCCGATTCCATCAAAAACGCAGTGAATCTGTAGGGGCGTCATTCCATGGCGCCCCTACCGTCGGAGGAGTGTCAGTCGGAGGAGCGTCATTCGGGGTGTCATTTCATGGCACCCCGATGCTATTTCCTCTTTTTTCGGTAAAAAATCGCAAATCGTTGGGTGAATCCCTACACCGACATGCAGGCGGG
>CAZIKU010000146.1:0-3989 GCA_964539815.1 uncultured Klebsiella sp.
CCAATCATCGGCTTCGTTGCTTCTGCCGTCATTGTTGATCCTCCAACGTGAACGGGTTACTACCACATATTCCATGACAGGATAAACCGCCGCGTCATCTCACCCTGAGACAACACTACGCATTAGGAGCGGACACTGCCTCACCACGCATTTTGGCCGCAGCATACTGTACTGCACGCACAATGTTGTGGTATCCCGTGCAGCGGCACAGGTTGCCTTCGAGTCCATGACGAATCTCATCGTCTGTTGGCTTGGGGTTCTGTTGGAGTAGGTCGTATGCCGACATAATCATGCCCGGCGTACAAAAGCCACACTGCAACCCGTGACACTCCCAGAAGCCCTCTTGCAAGGGGTGGAGTTGTCCATCGGCACTCGCCAAGCCCTCGATGGTGGTGACGGATGCACCGTTACATCGTGCGGCCAACGTGGTACACGATTTGACGCTCTGGCCGTTGACGACCACTACACACGCCCCACACTGACTGGTGTCACACCCGATGTGCGTGCCGGTCAGGTTCAGGCTTTCGCGCAAGTAATGCACCAGCAACGTGCGATCATCGACGTCGTTGGTATAAGGCTTGCCATTCACCGTTACCGTAATCTTAGCCACTCAAAGCCTCCTTTTCATCACTCCCACTGTGACGATATCTGCTACTAGACGGCACCGTCTAGAAAAACAGTACTGCTTAATCCGCACTCCCAATCAAGTACCCGATAATTGCCCCGATGACGACCAACGCCACTTTGCCCGTGGTTGTGTTGAGCCACGCACCAATGGCACCCGACACAAGCGTTGTCGGTTGCATCTGCTCGGCCTCGCTGAGGACCACGCTCTTGCGTACAGGTGCATCGGCGGCCGGGGCTGCCGGTGCATCCGGTGTCGCAGGGGCGTCTGGCGCTGCCGGTGCATCCACCGCTGCGGCCGGGGCCACATCCGCAGGTTGCGCAGGAATGCGCTGCATGATTTGCTGCTCAAGCGCCTTGAGCGATTGCGCAATCAACTGGCGGGCGGCACCTTCGATGAGGCGTTGCCCCACGCTGGCCAACATGCCGCCAATCTGCGCCTCGCCGCCGTACTTCAACAGCGTGCGACCCTCAGGCTGACTGACGAGCTCGACCGTCCCCACGGCATCGACGACACCATTGGATCCCTTGCCGGCAGCCACCAACTTGTAGTAGCGCGGTGCATCGACGTCTTCGAGGCGGATTTTGCCACTGTAGACACCCTTGATGCCAGCCATGCCCAGCTTGACAGTGCCTTCGAATTGGTTTTCGCCGACCTGCTCCAACTTTTCACAGCCGGGCACGACACGCGCCAGCACTTCGATATCGTTTAATGCCGTCCACACCTGGAGCTGAGTGGCATTAATCGTGTATTCACCCGTTACCTTCATCGCGTACTCCTCAAATAATCCACAAGCAACATCAACACTTGGTCACAGGTGTGACGACATATACCCTGCGGTATGCAATAAAAATGGTACAACAGAAGAGGGATGAAATACAAACGAATGAAAGGATTTCGTGCCATGCAAAAACGGAGCAAAAATCCGAGTAGAATACCGTTATCTATAGGGGGATTGTACGCTTTTCAGTGGAAATTGTCAACTAGTGCACATGCTTTTTTTATGAATACTATGCGTAATTTCCATGAATAGTCCTGCATTTGACCCCGGCACAGACCCACACCACGCCCTGACCGTCACAGTGCACGGGCACGTGGTCAACTCCCAGCTCGGCGTTGATGCACAGCCACGTCATTCACCGATGCACACGCTCATCGCGACACTGGGTGAATGTGCCCTGATTACACTGCATGGCATGTATCAACGCCAACGCCAACGCATCCATCATTACCGCTGTGATATGACGGCCATCCAACAGACCCCTCATCCGCAAGTGTTTCATACAATACATATGCACATCAGCATCACCGGGCATCAACTCATCCTTGCCAAAATCCAGCACGGCATTGCCCTGCTACCCAAGTACTGCCCGGTCCATGCCACCCTGGCACATACCAGCAGCATCACACATACACTCGCACTCATCGCACAGGAGCACCCATGAGCACTGTTCGCATCACCACCCCCTACGGCGTCATCCGTGTGGCGCTTGATGCCCACGCCGCCCCCCAGACCGTGGCCAACTTTTTGGCGTATGTACGCACACAGGCCTACACCAATGGCAGTTTTTGGCGCACGGTGGTCACCCAGCCCGACAACCAACCCAACAACACCATCAAAATCAACGTCATCCAAGGGACGATTCGCGCTGGTGTCGAGAAATTCGCCCCACTCGCCCTCGAGCGCACCACCGCCACGGGATTGCGCCATCGCGACGGCACGATTTCGATGGGGCGCTTTGCGCCGGACTCAGCGCAGGCCGACTTTTTTATCTGCATCGGCGATCAGCCCGAGCTAGACTTCGGTGGCCTGCGCAACCCGGATGGCCAGGGATTTGCGGCGTTTGGCCAGGTGATTGAAGGGATGGACGTGGTGCGCGTCATCCACCGCCAACCACAACACGAACAGCGCTTCACACCCGAGATTCCCATCCTGCGCATCGATGAAGAGGTGATAGGCAGCTGATACGCAACTTGACAATCTGCCATGACACTCGTATAATCTCGCCGAAATAGAACCGTTCTCTTTGGCACCTGCGATGAACGCAATGACGCATTTCACGGCACTGCATGCCGTGGCGCATCTGCAGAGACTCTCATGTGAGGTTGTTGCATGCAATACCAATGTGGTGCGAATGTCCTGGAGCTTGTGTCAGGCGATATCTGTACACAGCGGGTCGATGCCATCGTCAATGCCGCCAACGAACAGTTGGCCGCAGGTGGTGGTGTGTGTGGTGCCATCCACGCAGCTGCCGGCCCTGAGCTGGCCGTCGCCTGCAAACAGGTCGGGCACTGCCCGACGGGTGAAGCACGTATCACCCCAGGCTTCAAACTCAAAGCACGCTATGTCATCCATGCGGTGGGCCCCCGTTGGCGCAGCCTGAGCGGCGACGCCCAACAACTCGAATCCGCGTATCGCAGCACACTCCAGGTCGCCAGTGCCAACGGCATCACCAGCATTGCATTCCCGTCAATTAGCACGGGTATCTTTGGCTATCCCCTCGACGAAGCCGCTACCATCGCCATTCGTACCGTGTCGCGTTTCCTCGAGGCACAGTCACAAATCACGCTGGTGCGCTTCGTGTTCATGAGCGAAGAAACCTTCACGGCCTATCGCTATGCCGCCCGGCGCCTGTTGGCCAGCGCCAATACCAGTATTGCGGGACGATAAAGCGTATCTCGATCTCCGTTGCTGTTGTATCGTACATCTGATGGCGACGCATCATGAAAGCAGAGGTGTACCGTGTGGTACCGCATCTGGATTGCCATCGTTGTGACAGGGTTGTGCCTGAGCGCATGTGCCGAAGTAGTGGGATCAGAACCACAGTGGGACGGGTCGAATGTGATGGGGACAGCGGAATGGCACCTCGTCACACTGAACGGGAGCCCCGTTGCACGCACAGATGTCACGATTCAATACGAAAACCTGAATCTCGTCGGCACTGGCTTTTGTGCCGCCTATCGTATCGCACCCGTCAGCACCTCGGCAGATACTATTCGCATCGACACTGTGGCGACCCCGCAACACGAATGTGCGGCAGAGGCCCGGCGAGACGAGGATGACTACATCGCTGCACTCATTGCAACGACCAAAATTGCTGCGGTAGACAATACACTCGTTTTCAGCGCGGCAGATGGGCAGTCCGTCCTCGTCTTTGCACCGTAGCACGACACTCCATCCCATGGAACAAATCCCCCCCCTATCGCGTCTACAACGGTAGGGGACTCTTGTGTCACGAAAGCGAGAAAACACATGCTACCACGCATTTTTTTGCTGATACTTGTTGGAGCCGCACTCATGGCCTGTAGTAGCACGAATACACCATCCGCAACATCGTGGGATGCACAGATGGGCGCTACGTCG
>CAZIKU010000147.1:0-3962 GCA_964539815.1 uncultured Klebsiella sp.
CAATTGACGGATAATCTCCGCGCCTCAGCGTGCTCCGCGTGAGCAACGCTCATACGCATGCACGCAACGGACGCAGCAACGATACTGGTGTACTTGGCGTAGGTATTGTTCATAATTCATAATTCATAATTTTCTTTTGCGCATCCTACCGCGTAATGAATGTGCTATGATGGTGGCATTCTTTCACCGGAGCTACGATGATGAGCGACGACCCACTCAATGTACGTGCGGAATTCCCCGTATCACTGCGCAGTACGTACCTCAACAACGCGGCACTCGGACCGCTCAGTCGCACTGCACATGCCGCCGGACTGGCCTTTATGGATGAACGTATGCTCGACCCGTGGCCTGACCCACCCCCCACCGGACTGTTGCGGGTACGGTCGCTCAAACAGCAGGTGCGCACCAAGTTTGCCCAACTCTACGGCGCAGACCCTAGCGAAGTGGCCGTCGTTGAATCGACCAGTGCCGGTGAAAACATTGTCGCCAAGGCGCTGCTCAAACCGGGTGATAGTGTGGTGGTGGACGAACTCCATTTCGAGTCGAGTTTTCTCCTCTACCGTGAAATGGAAAAAACGCACGGTATCACGCTACGAATTGTGCCTCACCGCGATGGTATTACGAATATTGATGATGTGGCGGCACTCTGCGACCGTACCACCAAACTCATCTCGGTATCGTGGGTATCCAATCGCAACGGCTACCGGGCCGATGTGGCCGCACTCGCACGACTCGCCCATAGCCACGGTGGCTATCTCTATGTGGATGCAATTCAGGCGATTGGCACGTTTCCTGCTGATCTGCATGCGCTTGACATTGATTTTTTGACCACAGGTGGATACAAATGGCTCTACGCCAACTTTGGTGTGTCGCCGTTTTATGTCAAACAATCGCTGTTGCCCCTCATCCCATCTGACCGCTTCGGGCATACGCATGTGGCCGGGATGATTGATGATTATCGCTTCACCGTCAAGCACGATGCCAGTAAATATGAATATTCGGCACAGGCACATACGTCCACGGCACAGCTCAACGGTGCACTCGATTTGATTGGACGTATCGGGCTCGACGCCATTGCTACCCACGCCATCCCGCTGGCCAATTATCTGTGGCGTGAATTACACGACATGGGCTATCGCATGTTTACGCCACCCCACACCCAATCGGCGATTGTGGCGTTCACACACGGCATCGATGTGCCCACACTCAACGCACGTATGGCGGCTGAGCGGATTGCCATCTTGCTCCGCGAGGGGGATGTATCACTACGGGCAGGGGTGGGCTTCTACAACAATCGTGCAGATATCGATCACTTCTTGAATGTGATGCGTGACTTGCGCACACAGCGAACATACACATGAGGTAAGGATGATGCAATGTCCAGTCGTGCCATTTAATCCGTTTGGAGACGAGTATTTAGCGGATCCATATGCGTTTTATCATTGGGCGCACCAGCATGCACCAGTGTTTTATAGCGCCGAGCTCAAATACTGGGTGATGACGCGACACGCAGACATCAAACAGGTGCTGCGCGATGCCGAGACATTTTCGTCGCGCAATGCGACGGATCCATTTACTCCGGTAACGCCTGAAACGGCGCAAATTTTCCGTGATGGTGGCTATGCCATGCAACGCGTCCTGCTCAACGCAGATGCACCGACCCACACGCGGATTCGGCGCCACGTGTATGCGGCATTTACACCACAGCGCGTAGCCGCACTCGAGCCCCGCATTCGTGCATGTGTGCAACGCTTCATCGCACAGATGCAACACCTACCAGCACCACACGCCGACATCGTTGCCACGCTGACATATGCACTCCCAGCACTCGTTATTTTCATGCTCATCGGGCTCGACGACGACGAAGTATCTGCCATCAAGATGGGGTCAGAAAGTCGCGTCCTGTTTACATGGGGCAAGCCGAGTGCGCACCAACAAGCGGAATTAGCACGGAGCATGGTCGATTTTTGGCAACGGGTTGAAGCATTTGTGGCAAAGCGTGCGCAAGCACCCCAAAATGACTTCACCAGCGACCTCATCCGTCTGCGCAACGGCGACGACAGCATCTTGAGCATGGGCGAGATTATCAGTGTTGTCTTTGGCTTACTCCTGGCCGGTCACGAAACAACCACTGGGCTTCTCACCAATGCATTACGCCAATTACTCGCTGACCCCACACGCTGGCAGGCACTCCATGCCGATGCGCGCCTGGTTCCCGCAGTCATCGAAGAAGTGCTGCGCTTTGATACGTCGGTAATTGCTATGCGGCGCTGGACAACACGCGACGTCGAAATTGCTGGGTATCATATCCCTGCCGATGCCAACGTGCTATTGCTGATTGGTGCGGCCAATCATGATGATGCACAATTTGCGGATGCACA
The DNA here is from genome assembly GCA_964539815.1 of uncultured Klebsiella sp. Lineage (GTDB taxonomy): Bacteria > Chloroflexota > Chloroflexia > Chloroflexales > Roseiflexaceae > UBA965. The sequence goes on from CAZIKU010000147.1 coordinate 2,382, forward strand.
ATCGTTCACACTCGATCGCCCCAATCAGCGCGATCATCTCTCGTTTGGCTTTGGCAGCCACTACTGCATTGGCGCGCCACTTGCCCGCCTCGAGGCACGCGTGGTGTTGAGCGAGCTCGTTGCTGCCTTTCCACAGATGCGCCTATCCCCAGACCAGGCGTATGATTATCTCCCTAATACGTCGTTTCGTGGGCCACGCCACTTGTGGGTGGAGTGGTAATTAGATACAAGGAGCTAGTATGCCAAAACCACGACTCCAGGTTGATGGTCTCACCTTTCGTGACCTCAACAACAACGGTAGACTCGACATCTACGAAGACGCACGCCAACCAATTGCGGCACGCGTTGATGATTTGCTGGCGCAGATGAATCTCGCCGAAAAGGCCGGCATCATGTTTCATCACATGATTATGGTGGGGGATGGCGGCAGTGTGGTCGAAGGGATGGGCATGTTTGGCCCCTTTTCCACCAAAGCCCTCGTCATCGACAAACATGTGGTCAATGCGGCATTGATGGGAGTACGTGCCACCGACGAAATGGTGACATGGCATAACGCCGTGCAACAGCTCGCCGAGGAGAGCCGGTTGGGTATCCCGCTCAGCTTCTCGACGGATCCGCGCCACGGCGTGAGTCAGCACGACCTCAACAACGAGGGGAACCCACACTTTTCGGGCTGGCCTGAACCAATCGGTCTAGCCGCCACCAACGATGCCGACCTCGTGCACGAATTTGGTGAAATCGCCCGCCAAGAATATCGTGCAGTGGGCATCCACATCGCCCTACACCCCATGGGTGACCTGGCCACCGAACCACGTTGGGCCCGGATTGTGGGCACCTTTGGTGAGGATGCCGAGCGTTCGGCGCGCCTCACAGCCGCCTACGTGCGGGGCTTCCAGGGCGATCAGATCGGCGCTCACAGCGTGCTGTGTATGACCAAACACTTCCCCGGTGGCGGCCCACAAATGGATGGCGACGACCCGCACTTTGCATATGGCCGTGAACAGGTCTACCCGGGCAACAACTTCGACTACCACCTCATTCCGTTCGAAGCAGCCCTCAAGGCAGGTACTGCCCAAATTATGCCCTACTACGGCATGCCGGTGGGGACACAGTACGAGGAAGTCGGATTCGGCTACAACAAGAGTATTTTGACCACGTTGCTACGTGAAAAATACCAATTTGATGGCGTCATTTGCACCGATTGGGGACTGCTCACCGACATGCACCTGCCCGGCGGCGTGGTATGGGCGGCGCGCGCCTGGGGCGTCGAACACCTGAGTCCCATCGAACGTATCAAAAAAGCACTCGAAGCAGGTGTCGACCAGTTCGGCGGCGAGCAGTGCCCCGAATTAATTGTCGAACTGGTCGAGAGTGGTCACGTGAGCATGGCACGCATCGACCAATCGGTACGGCGCATTTTACGCGATAAATTCCGCCAGGGGCTCTTTGATAATCCCTACCTCGACCGTGCACACTCGCTCGCCACCGCCGGACGTGCCGACTTCCGTGCTGCAGGCGAGCAGGCGCAGCGCAAGGCGGTGGTGCCACTGCATAATCGGGACAAGTTGTTACCCCTCGCCC
>CAZIKU010000148.1:0-3956 GCA_964539815.1 uncultured Klebsiella sp.
GCGTTTTGAGGCCACCCCGTTCCGGTGTAATGAGCTGACGCACCAATTCACGCTTACGGTCCTGCAGTTGCAGAATTTTTTCTTCGACCGAATCGCGGACCACCATTTTGTAGACCATCACTGGGCGAGTTTGACCGATGCGATGACTACGATCAGTTGCCTGCATCTCCACTGCCGGGTTCCACCACGGGTCGACGTGGATGACGTAGTCAGCCGCCGTCAAATTGAGTCCCACGCCACCTGCACGCAAACTAATCAAGAAAAACGTATGTCGGTTATCGCGCTGAAAGGCGTCGATGATGCTCTGCCGGTCACGCGTACGCCCATCGAGATAGGCATAGGTAATCCCACGTGCGTCAAGCTCGGCACGCACCAAGCTGAGCATCTGGACAAACTGCGAAAAGACCAAGGCGCGATGCCCAGACGCCTGCAGCGCCTCGAGTGTGGCAATCAGTGATTCAAACTTGCCCGATACCCCCGCACTATTCGGGTCAATCAAGCGCGGATGATTGCAAATCTGGCGCAGACGCAACAGGCCTTCGAGCATTTTGACACGGGCTTGCTGTGGTCCGGCACTATCAATCAAGCCGAGGAGCAACGCCCGATAATGGTCACGTTGGGCATTGTAGAGTCGGCGTTGCTCGGGCTCCATTTCGTTCATCAGCACCCGTTCGGTGCGTGACGGCAAATCGGGTGCCACTTGGTCTTTGGTGCGGCGCAAGATAAATGGATAGGTCAGGCGGCGGAGGAGTTTGAGTGCTTCATCACGCCCTTCGCCTTCACGGGTAAAGGTTTCGCGGAATGTTTCAGCGCTACCCAGTAGTCCCGGATTGAGGAAGGCGAATTGTGACCACAACTCTACGGCGCTGTTTTCGATGGGCGTACCCGTCAATGACAAGCGCCGATCGGATTGCAAACGCCGTACGGCGCGGGCCGTTTCGGCACTGGGGTTTTTGACCGCTTGCGACTCGTCGAGAATGATGTACTGGAAGCGATAGTTGGCCAAAATTTCGATATCGCGCAACATCGTACCGTAGGTGGTCAACACCACGTCATACTGCGCAAACGTAGTGGTATCTTTGCTGCGCCCTTGGTCGACATGAGTCAGTAAGCGCAGATTGGGTGTGAAGCGCGACGCTTCACGTTGCCAGTTGTAAATAATCGAGCGTGGCATCACAATCAAAATGGCGTTGGCCTGCGGCGCGCGCTCGCGTAGCGATTGAATAAATGCCAGCGTCTGAATCGTTTTCCCCACACCCATATCATCGGCCAAACAGCCACCAAATCCATATGCGTTGAGGAAGTGCAACCAGTCATAGCCGGCTTTTTGATAGTTACGCAATGAACCACGAAAGCCTTCGGGTAACGGTTGCGGTTCGATGTGTTCAAACAGGCGCAAACGCGACCGTCGCTCCTCGAACACCGTATCAACCTGCGCACTACTCGCTTCTTGCACGATTTGTTCGACCACTGCAACCTGCGCCGTCGCATAGCGCACCTGTGTGTCGTGGCTCTGCCCCATGGCAAAGAGTGGTGCGAGGCGTTGCGCTAATTCATGCGAAACCAACCCAAGCGAGCCATCCGCCAACAAAATATAGCGCTCGCGCTTGAGCACCGCACGCCGGATTGTCGCCAAATCCACCGACAAATCGCCGTAATTCACCACCGCTGCCACATCAAACCAATCGATGTGTGATTGGACCGAGACCGAGATTTGTGGGGCATCCAGACGCATCTGCACCGCCGTAACCGCTGATTCGCCGTGGACATCCATGCCTTCTGTGGACAACGCCGTCACCACTTTGAGCATGAAATCTGTGGCTGCCATCGTACGGCGCGGCCGATACGTGCCATCGTCGTGCAGTCGCAGTGCATGGTGTTCGAGCACCGACACGGCTGCTTTTTCGGCTTCGACATGGCGATTTATCCGCACCAGGTGTAGCTCTTCACCACCATGCAAAATCGCCGTCTGCGGGAAGTTTGTGTCAAACGGGAGCGTGTATTCGCCATACACGAATGCCAAGTGGACATGCAGTTGACCATCGTGTTCACCGAGTGTGATGCGCGGCGATGGCTCCAACCTGAGTTCGTCCCAGCGCAACGCAGAACCACACAACGGTACCCGCATCGCCAAATCGAGCAAGCGCTGATCAAAGCGCTCGCGGTCGGCCGCAGGTACGCGCAACAGTGGCTGTTGCAACAGCTGTTCGCTCATTGGCGTCTGTTCGCCGATACTGACGAGCAACTGGCCATTGAGGAGCCAGTTGGGTGCAAACGGAAGGAGGATGCGCTGTGGATCAATTAATACGCTCTGTTGCGCCGTATGCACGATGCTGTGCAACGCCAAATCAGCGCCATCATCGTCAATCGAAACCTGGATTTCTCCTGTTTCACCCACCACCCGCACCGCCTGTTGTAGATCCTGGCGCAAAAAGACATCCTGCCCGGCCAGCAACTCCAGCGCTGCCGCATACAACCAGGCACGTTGTGCCGGTTGTGCGGATGTCACCGTCTGGGTGCAGACCAACGTGGCGGCCTGCAACACGCGGTGTGATGCTTCGGGATGTCCAGCTGGTGTGGGTGGCGCACGCAACGGACGCACATCTGCACCATCCCAATCCTGCCGTCCTGCCCGCGGCGTGGCCGTATAGGGCACGAGCGCCCACCCATCATCCCCCACCCCCATGGCAGAGCCACGTTGCACACAAAAAACGAGTTGTGGACTAGTTGTGTGGGCGACCGCCAAACGCACTTTATCTGATACCGTCAACAGCGTTTCCCATTGCTGGGGCGCCCGACTGGTCATATGCTGGCGCAACGCCACCAAGGCAGCCACACGATGCTGGCACGGTCCCTCATCACGGTGTGGACACTCGCACAACGTCGTCAGGCGCCCCGCAATCATCATCACGGTGACACGGCGCACCTGACTCGCATCGCGCACTTGCACATCGGCACTATTCGGGGTGACTTGTGCCACCGTCACGCCACCACTCGTGCACAGTTCTTCGGCACGCCGCACCTGTGCCGCTGGAATTGCCGCCAGCGGTTGCATCACAGATTCGAGAGAAAGAAGTTGTGCCCGTGCCGTGGTCATGCCAATCGTCCCTTTGCAATGCCATAATGATCCTGCAACGAACGTACCGTCAGCGCGCGGTGTTGGAGTTCGCGAATGCCCGCTACGGTGGCAGCTGCCCCCGTGAGCGTGGTCACCAGCATCACGCCATAGCGAATCGCCGCCGTGCGCAATGCCTGTCCATCACTGTAGGCTTGTTGCCCGAGTGGCGTACTAATCACCAACTGCACCTTGCCTTGCGCCAACAAATCGGCCGTATGCGGTGATCCATCAGCGATTTTGTTGACCACGGTGACTGCCAACCCTGCCCCACTGAGCATGTCAGCAGTACCCTTGGTGGCGTACAGCGTAAAGCCCAGCTGGATGAGATCACGTCCGATACGGATAATCGCGTTTTTGTCGTTGTCGTTGACGGTGAGCAATGCACCACCCTTGGTGGGGATGCGCTGGTTGGCACCCATTTCGGCCTTGGCAAACGCCAAACCGAAGTTGGATGCATGCCCCATCACCTCACCCGTCGAACGCATCTCGGGGCTGAGCATGATGGCTGCACCAGGAAACTTGTCAAAGGGCAAAACCGCTTCTTTGACAAAGAATCCATCGACCTTTGGCTCCTCGACAAATTCCAACTCGCGCAACGTTTTACCGGCCGCCACCTGTGCCGCCAAGCGTGCCAACGGATAGCCCGTGGCCTTGGCAATAAACGGTACCGTGCGCGACGAGCGCGGATTGACTTCGATGACGTAGACAATTTCGTCCTTGATGGCGAACTGCACGTTCATCATGCCTTTGACCTTGAGCGCCATGCCGATGCGCATGGTGATATCGCGGATGGCATCAATGTGGTAGGCACTGATTTTGTAGGGGGGCAACACCATCG
>CAZIKU010000149.1:0-3942 GCA_964539815.1 uncultured Klebsiella sp.
CGGTCCGTAGCTCCAAGGCCCATTCATCACCCGCAATCGCACCGACCTCACACCAATTTGTCGGTTCGCTGTTGCGTTGGTAGGGTGACTACTCTCCCTCTTCATCGCTGTTGAGTGCATGATAGCGATTGATGTGGGAATTGTCAAATAATTATGAATTATGAATTATGAATGACGCAGGTAGGGGCGAATGATATGCGCCCGCGCAACAGATGCGCACAAACGCACGCAATGGGTGCCAAGGCACATGAGTACGATGATGCCTCGTTGCTCTTTTTCACATAATGGGGTAGGATAGGGGGGTATATAACGTCAAAACTATTGATGGAGATGCCGTGATAAAGTGGTTTATACGTGCGATTATATTGATGAGTATCGTGACCGGGATGATATATCTCGCACAAGATACATGGGCCAAACCACGTGCCAAAAAACCGCGTGTGGCCACCGCAACACCCACAGCGACACCTATCCCGCCACCGACATTACGTGTCGATGCGGCGGCACAGCCCTTGCGACCACTGACGGTTACTATTGCGATTCCCAATGGGCCAAGTGGTGGTGCTACACTCGTGGTGGCCGATAGCACGGGGCGTCAAATTGTGGTGACTGCGGTGCTCCTCGAATACGGCAATGCCACGGTGACAATTGTGCCACGTGGGGCACGTGGCTGGCATACGGGTGTTGTCGTCGATAGTTTTGGGCAGATCATTGCGCAAAATACGCAGCTATATCAATACGAACCACAGACGCAGGTGGTGACTGGTATCGCACAGTATGATCAATTCATCCCTGCGGCGACCACCATTATGCGCGGTGCAGTCCTCGATCAGCAATTTGCTGATATGGCCGTCCACGGGTATCGCTCACCGGACAGCCCGTTGATTTGGTTGCGTGACTACGTGTATCAGATGCGTGGAGCACGCTACTTCGATGCAGACATTGTTTCGCCCATCAATGCGTTTGCACGGACACAATATGCGGACGGTAGTTTCCCTGACTTTTTGCCACGTGCGCCATGGGCAGAGCAAGCGTATCGCACCCCTGTGGAAGCGGACGTGGAATTCTTGTTTGTACAGGGGGTCTACCAAGCCTGGCAGGCTGGGGCTGGTGATGACTTTGCACGCACCCATCTGGGGGCGATGCGGCGTGCCTTGACCTATACGTTGCAGGATGCCAATCGCTGGGATGCGGCCAAAGGCTTGGTGCGCCGGCCATTTACCATCGACATGTGGGATTTCGAAGTTGCGCAGTCGAATGCGCCTCGCCACGATATTGATGCCACGACACGTTGGGGGATTTTCCACGGTGACAACACCGGCATGATTCAGGCGCTGCGCATGCTGGCTACCATCGAGGAACGAGTGGGTGATGCCGGATTGGCTGCTGTGTGGCGTACAGTTGCGGATGGCATGCAAGATCGCCTCAATCTATTGAGCTGGAATGGGCATTTTTATCGGCATTTTGTCTTTGATCAGCCGACCAGCATTCCTGGTGTTGATGTGGCGCAGCAGTTGAGCTTGTCCAACGCCTACGCCCTCAATCGCGGGGTACTGACTGATGCACAGGCCACTGCCATCCTCGATACATACATTAGCCGGCGGCGGGCGACATCATTTGCGGAGTGGTACAGCATTGATCCACCCTTCCCTACGGGCACGATTACCATGGGTGGTCGTGCGGGTGAACAACCCGGCACCTATGTCAATGGTGGCATCATGCCGCATGTTGGGGGGGAGTTGGCGCGAGGGGCATTTCGTGCCGGGTATACCGCCTATGGATTCGCCAATCTCGACTACTACTGGGCGGGGATGCTTAGTCGTGGGCGGAGCTTTTTGTGGTATGCCCCTGATGGTGCCGAAGGTGTAGGGACCATGGATACGCTGAGTACCGATGGCTGGGGTGCAGCATCCATGCTGGATGCCTTTGTAGAGGGTGCAGTGGGTGTGGTCGACCAAAGCGACAACATGCGTGCCGTACTGGTCGCACCCAAATGGTACTATGCCGCAGGTATTCGTGATGCCTATGCGGTGGTGCGTTACGCTACAGGGAATGGTTATGTGGCATATACGTGGCACCATGGTCAGTGTGGCGCACGTATCGAACTAACGGGGAGTGCAGAACGTTACCAAATCGCGTTGCCCGTCCCGGCGGCCAATGATATGGCGGGGTGTAGTGGCACGGTATCATCACCGCAGGGCATTGTCGATGTACAAACGCGTCATGATGGGCGAGTCGCGGTGCTGACCGTTACCGGTCCTGATGCGGTTGTGGTGGTGAACTGGTAGGTTATATGCGCGGACGCGACTCGCGTGTGGTGATGTTTTTGGTGATGAGTGTGAGTTGTAGGGCAATCGCTGCTTGGATGCGCTCGTTGCTTTTGGCTTGTGCGGCCAGCGTGTTGTAGTGGGTGGCCTGCGCCATATCGCCACGGCGGCGGTGCAGATCCGCAATAATCATGCATTCGTCGGCGTTGCTTTGCCCGAAGCGTTGACCTTGTTGGTACGCATTAATAAAGTGCGTCGCGGCTTCTTGGCGACAGACACTTGCGAGTGGGTGCGACATGTCTTCGCAACGCCATGCAGCGCGGATGGCATGCCAGCCAGCTTCGGCGTGGTTGTAATAAATTGCCGCAATATAGGCGGCTGCCCGATAGTGGCGAGTGATATAGGGGTAACCGGTATCGTTGATGATTGCGAGGTACGCCGCTGTTTTACAGACGGCACGGGCGTTTTCATGGGCAGTGCGGATGTCACTAGCACAATATTCACACCCACCACAACACTGCACCCAATACGGTAGCGCCAAAAGACTCGTTTTGTAGTCGCGCCCGTCTAAGTCAATGTCATCTACTGTCATCACATTTGCGACTACCGTAAAGACGGTATTGGTGCTACATATTGCACACTGTCGCGTATCACGCACAAGCAATGCCATGGCGAATATCCCCTCCGTGATATGTCCATTCTATTAGGGTACGAGAGGTTGGAATAGCCGTGGAAAATGTTGACGCATGCGGTCTGCATCGTCTACAATACTACAAATATACCATAATCATACATACGCGCGAGTGGCAATGTATGTGTACCGGAGCGGTCATGAAGAAACTGTCGAGTAATCAGATTCGTCAAGCGTATTTGTCATTCTTTGCTGAGCGTGGGCATACCATTGTGCCAAGCTCATCATTGATTCCTGGTAATGACCCCACGTTGCTCTTTGCCAATTCTGGCATGGTGCAATTCAAAGATACGTTTTTGGGTTTGGAGAAGCGCCCGTACACCCGTGCGACGACCGCGCAAAAGTGTCTGCGTGTGTCAGGCAAACACAACGACCTCGAAGAGGTCGGTCCTTCGCCACGCCACCACACCTTTTTTGAAATGTTGGGTAATTTTTCCTTTGGTGACTACTTCAAAGCCGATGCCATCCCCATGGCGTGGGAATTGTTGACCAAAGTCTTTGAGTTGCCCGTCGAACGCCTGTGGTTTACCGTGTTCCAAGGCAACGACCGTGTCCCCGCCGACGAAGATGCCGTGGCCATGTGGGTCAAGGCGGGTGCCGACCCGAGCCGCGTCCTGCGCTTCGGCGAAAAGGACAACTTCTGGGTGATGGCCGACACCGGTCCCTGTGGTCCGTGTTCGGAAATTACCGTCTACCTGGGCGATGACCTCAGCAAAATGAACGCCAAGGGGGTCAACAGCGATGACCCCAACTACGTCGAAATCTGGAACAACGTCTTCATGCAGTTCGAACGTAGTACCATGCAACCATTGCCCCGTCCATCCGTTGATACCGGCATGGGTCTCGAACGCATGGCCATGGTGTTGCAGGGCGTGCACAACACCTACGACACCGATTTGTTTGTGGATCTCATCGACCGCATCAAAGGGTTGGGCGGCAAAAGTGAGCGCGACTACCGGGCCAATTTTGCCCCGTATCGTGCGG
>CAZIKU010000150.1:0-3888 GCA_964539815.1 uncultured Klebsiella sp.
AAGCACACGGAGTCGTAGCGGATGTGGGGTGTGCGTTGCTGAGTGTCACCGGGGAGATGTTTGTGGGTGTCTGTGTGGGGCACAATTCAGGCAGTATGTGTGCCGAACGTACGGCCATCGCTACGATGATTACCCAGACGCGGTGCTACGAAATTCAGCGTATTGTGGCGGTCTGGAAAGATGCTGACGGGGCGATCTATGTCATCCCCCCATGTGGACATTGTCGGCAATTCATGATTGATGCGCATCCGCATAATGCCACCACGACACATGTCATTCTCGACCATAATGTGGCGGTGCCACTAGGCACACTGCTACCGTATCACGATTGGTGGCAGAAACAGGTAGCGCATGACAATGGCGCATGATGGCTGCAACAATTTGCCGTGGGGAGACGTATTATTTCCATGGTTTCAGGAATTGCTCATTGAGTTGTAATCAAAACCCTACTTGACAGTTTTTTTAATATCGTTTTATACTAAATTTTACACCGCACTGCAAGGTGCGGCTATTTGTCGCCTTAGAAGTAGTGCATGACACCTGTTTGGATTGATGCGGCGGGCATATGCGCGCCGCCTTCATATCGCCGAATTTCTTGGTAAGGACCACGGAACATCATGACTCTGGTATCCGACGACGCGATGAATCATGGGTGGCTGACTGATACGAATGCACCGGCACCAAAGACACGCCGGGCGGGCAATGCGCCGAGCGGAAGTCGAGCAGCGCAGGTAGTGACTGCAAACGATGAAATGTCTACGACACAAAAGGAAGATGCTGAAATGTCTGTATTGCCTGATGACATGTTGATCGACGATGAAGTCGAAACTACACTAACAGAAAACGATTTTGTCGACGCCGATTTGTCGGTAGGCTCTTTGCCTGATGCGGTGCAGTATTATCTGCAGGCCATCGGGCGTACCGCGTTGTTGAATTCCAAGCGCGAAATCGAACTCGCCCGCAAAATTGAAGTCATTTCACTCATCGAATCGGTGAAAAGTACCGTTGTGAGCACGACACATGCCGAACAAGTCTTTGACTTGTCGTGGGGTGTCATGCACGTATTGACAACCGCATGGCCGGTCTGGCAGACGGCGAAGTCGTTGTTGCAGACGGTGCTGGATGGCGAAATTGCCACCACCTTGTCGACACAAACGACCATCGAGATGTTTTATGCACTCAACAATCAGCAACGCATGGAGTACTTCCGCTTGCGTGAAGCGTGGGTGCGTGCCAATACCCCAGGTGAAGCCAAAACCATCGATGGTGAGCGCATGCGCGAGTTGTGTGATGCGTTTGATACCCAAGTAAAGCGTGCTGCGAGTGCCTGGCAGTTGATGCCAGCAGTGGTGCAGCAGGCACTCGAAAAAAACCAACTCGACACGTTGATGGATCCTTTTGCACAGATCAATGACTTGCACAAAGTGTTCAATCGGGCCGAACAACAAGGTGTCACTGCCCGTGAGGAACTCACCGAAGCCAACCTGCGTCTTGTTGTGAGTATTGCCAAAAAATATGTCGGGCGCGGCTTGTCGCTGCTCGACCTAATCCAAGAAGGCAACATTGGCTTGATGCGTGCCGTCGAAAAGTTTGACTGCTGGAAGGGTAACCGCTTCTCGACCTATGCTACGTGGTGGATTCGTCAGGCCGTGACCCGTGCCATTGCCGAGCAAGGACGAACCATTCGCTTGCCCGTGCACATGGGTGAGTCATTTAGCCAGGTCAAGCGTGTGGTTGATCGTTTGTCACAACAACTCGAACGCAATCCGACTCCCGATGAAATCGCCAAGGCGCTTGAGATGCCGGTTGATCGTGTGGTGCATATTTTGGAGTCGGCGCGTCAGCCAATTTCTTTGGAAACACCCGTTGGTGACGACAACGAACACACCCTCGGCGAATTCCTTGAAGACGATGTCATGCAGACGCCGGTCGAATTCGCATCACGGCAGATGTTGCGCCAAGACTTGGTGACTGCCCTCAACAAGCTGACGGACCGCGAGCGTCGTATCATTGACATGCGCTACGGTCTGGCCGATGGCCGCCGCCGCACCCTCGAAGAGGTCGGTCAAGATTTGGGGATGACGCGCGAGCGTGCCCGCCAAATCGAATCTGAGGCACTGCGCCGCCTGCGTACCACCGATATCGGTCAACACCTCAAAGACTATCTCGAATAGTCTCATAGACATCGGAATACCGCAAAACGCCGCCCAGGATTTATCCTGGGCGGCGTTCGTATATACCAGCAGATTCACTAGACTTCGTGGCGCAGGGCGGCCCCCACAAAATCACGGAAGAGGGGATGCGGGCGTGTGGGGCGCGACTTGAGCTCGGGGTGGAATTGGGTTCCCACAAACCAGGGATGATCGCGCAGTTCGATGATTTCGACCAGGCGATTGTCCGGAGACTGACCACTAATCACCAGACCAGCGGCTTCGAGTTGGTTGCGGTACTTGTTGTTGAATTCGAAGCGGTGGCGATGGCGTTCGGAGATGGTGCTCGCACCGTATGCTGCCGCCGCCTTGCTGCCAGGAGTCAAAACACACTGGTATGCCCCAAGGCGCATGGTGCCACCCTTGTTGGTGATTGAGACTTGGTCGTGCATCAAATCAATGACCGGATTGTTCGCCCGTGGATTAAACTCCGAGCTGTTGGCTTCGGGGTCATCGAGTACGTGTCGCGCAAAGGCGATAGTCGCACATTGCATGCCCAGACACAGGCCAAAGTACGGAGTTTGAGATGTGCGCGCGTAGTCAGCAGCAATGATTTTGCCTTCGATACCGCGATCCCCGAACCCACCAGGCACCAAGATGCCGTGTACACCAGCGAGGAGCTCAGCCACATTGCTCGTAGTGACCCGCTCGGATTGAATCCAGCGGATATGCACTTTGGTGCGGTGGTGAATGCCGGCATGGCCGAGGGCTTCCATCACACTCAGGTAGGCATCATGCAATTCGACGTACTTGCCGACCAGTCCGATGGTGATTTCGTGTTGGGGCGTGGTAATGCGTTCGACGAGCTGTTGCCACTGTGCCAAATCTGGTGCAGACGCCTGTAGGTCAAGGCGGCGGCAGATGTATTCGCCGAGCCCGTATTCTTCGAGGCGGAGTGGCACGGCATAGATGGTATTCACCGTCTCCATGGGGATGACGGCTTCACGGTCAACATCAGCAAAGAGCGCGATTTTTTCACGAATGTCATCCGTGATCGTGTGATCGGCACGGCAGATGATGATATCTGCAGAAATGCCGACACGGCGCAACTCCATGACGGAGTGCTGGGTCGGCTTGGTTTTGACCTCGCCGGTGGCACCGATGTGTGGCAGCAAGGTGACGTGGATGTAGAGGACTTGGTCGCGGCCGATATCTTTGCGCACCTGACGAATGGCTTCGAGGAATGGCAAGCCCTCGATGTCACCCACCGTACCGCCAATTTCGACAATCACGACATCTGCATTGCTCTGGCGCGTGGCCGCAAAGATGTGACTTTTGATTTCGTTGGTGATATGTGGGATGACCTGAATGGTCCCCCCCAAGTAATCGCCACGGCGCTCTTTCTGGATGACGGAGGAGTAGATCTGCCCGGTGGTCACGTTGCTGACTCGGGTCAGATTCTCGTCGATAAAGCGCTCGTAGTGGCCGAGGTCGAGGTCTGTTTCGGCACCGTCATCGGTGACAAATACTTCGCCGTGTTGATAGGGCGACATGGTACCCGGGTCGACATTGATATACGGGTCGAGTTTCTGCACCGAGACGCGGATACCGCGACTTTTGAGGAGCCGCCCCAGCGAGGCAACAGTAATCCCTTTGCCTACCGAAGACGCAACTCCACCAGTTACAAATATGTATTTGGTCATTGCTCGTGGCGCTCCTCTCGCCTACCACACAACAA
>CAZIKU010000151.1:0-1237 GCA_964539815.1 uncultured Klebsiella sp.
ATTGTCACAACGCCCTCCTCATACTGTGTCACACGCCGATAAATATTCTTACTATCATACTTCAGCCACTTGAGCGCGTCAACGCACTTTTGATGAACATCGTGTAACACATTCATGAAAAAATACCCCACACGCCCCTCCTGCAGTCATGCAGGAGGGGCGTGTGGGACTAGGTGACCTACGGTGTGGGGGTGCGGGTGGGGGTGCGCGATGTATAAATGCCGTTTAAGTTGCGCCCGCCCATACGTACGGGAATATCGCCCAAGCCAACCAGCGAATTCTGGTTGTCAGATGCGACGGCAATGGCATTGGTGATGGGCCCACCCGTGAAGTTCGCGAATTCGTTGACGGTTGCAAACGAACCCCAGCGAATCAGTGTCCCATCCGATTTAATAGCCAGATTGACGTAGCGTCCTGATGCAATTTTGACGATATCGCGCACTGTCCCTGGAATGCGTATTTGCTCGTTGGCATTTGACCCCCAGCAGACCACGGTGCCTGTACTTGACAACGCACACGAGTGATCTTCGCCGGCACTGACTTGGACGATGTCACGCAAGCCTGGCGGGGTAGTGGCCTGTCCAACGGTGTTGTCGCCCCAAGAGACGACGGTGCCGTCCGCACGCAGTGCGACGGCATGGCGTGCCCCGCCTTCGACATCGATGATGTTTGTGGCAGTCGTGGGAATGCGCAACTGGCGCCAGTCGTTGCGCCCCCAAGCCGCCACCGTACCGTCACTTTTGACCGCATAGACGGTGGCAGCCCCTGACCCAACGGCGATGATACCGGTGCGTGCGCTGACAGGAATGGGACACACCGGTGCACTCGGATCACCGCCGCCTCCAGCACAGTGCAACGTGCCATCCGACTCTAATGCAAAGAACGAATCCATGGTGGCAGCCACATCCGTGAATGTCTTGCCCTTGAGGGTACTCGGGATCACTGAGCCCGGTGTTTTACCCCAGGCAACGAGTGTGCCGTTCTGCAGCACGCCAATCACAAATAGATTGCCAATGGCGGCTTCTTTGAGTGCATAGGGGTGTGGTGTTGCTGTGGGATTTGCCGTATTGGTGGCCGTATTGGTGGCTGTGAGCGTACGCGTATTTGTGCGCGTGTTCGTCTCGGTACGGGTACTCGAGCTACTCCGCGTCGCCGTCCCTGCACTCGTTGCGGTACGCGTATTGGTGTTGGCAACACCGACGGTCCGTGATGCCGTCTGCGTCAGTGTTGCGGTACG
>CAZIKU010000151.1:1337-3886 GCA_964539815.1 uncultured Klebsiella sp.
GTATCGGTGCTCGTTGCGGTGGCCGTACGCGTCGCCGTTGGGGTAATGGTGCTCGTGGCAGTGCGTGTGCTGGTGCGCGTTTTGCTGGGTGTTGCCGTCGGCACACAGTTTGCATTGATGATCACCGGCGTTGCCACACTCCCCCACATGTTATCGCATGAAGAATGATGCCCGCTCTGCCCATCAGAGTTGTTGCCCCAGCAGTAGGCGATGCCACCCGATGTCAAGCCACAGGAGTGGGCGCCACCCGTAGTAATCGATGCAAAGGTGACGCCTGCAGGCATCGATACGGCTACAGGTACGCTGGACTGTACACCAATTCCTGAACTCCCATTCCCGAGCTGGCCATAATTGTTGTCACCCCAGCAGTAGACTGCGCCACTGCTCGTCAGGGCACAGACATGTCCGCCGCTGTAGCCGCCGATTGAACTGGAGCCGCCCATCACACTGACCTCACCATCTGAGCCACCACAACATGTCGCAATTGATGTAAAGGTGACTCCCGCGGGCATTGTGACTGCCACTGGCTCATAGTTATCCGTGGTGGTGCCATCGCCGAGTTGACCGTGGTTGTTTTTGCCCCAGCAATAGGCGGCACCGGCTGCGGTGAGTCCACAGACAAATCCACCGCCTGCAGTGATTTTGGTTAGCGTGACACCCGTAGGCAGGGTTACTGCAGTCGGCAGCCAGTTACTCCCATCCGGAACGGGGTACCACAACCCAAGCCCTGCGTCGTACCGTTGGATGATACCCCCCCAACAGTAGGTGTTGCTGTCCGACCCTAGGGCACACGTGAATCCCCCACGACAATTTCCGCCACAGCCACCCGTCGTAATCGCACTAAACGTCACTCCTGCGGGCATGGTGACCGGTCCGGGTGAAATATTGGAATCTTCTGCGGTACACCCATACCAACCATTACATGCATTCTGGCTGCCAAATCCGATTTGCCCTGACGCATTATCACCCCAGCAATAGGCATCGCCACTCGCAGTCAGTGCACACGAATTGCTCGAACCAGCATCGATTGAACTAAATGTGATTCTGGTGGGCATCAGGACAATGTTTGGCACACCGACGGCCTTGGACAAAAAACCAGTCCCGCTGTCGATCGCCCATACTCCGAGCCGTCCCACTGATGCCGGTGAATT
This sequence comes from uncultured Klebsiella sp., assembly GCA_964539815.1. Taxonomy (GTDB): domain Bacteria; phylum Chloroflexota; class Chloroflexia; order Chloroflexales; family Roseiflexaceae; genus UBA965. The sequence goes on from CAZIKU010000151.1 coordinate 2,489, forward strand.
CTCACCAACGTTTTGCCCCCAACAATAGGCCACCCCTGCCGCAGTCAGTGCACAATTGTGGTTGGCACCACCACTGAGTGTGGTAAATGTAATTCCCGTCGGCATTGCCGCTGCTTGAGGGGTAAAGTAGCGCTGACCAGATGTCAACACGTTATAATCGCCTATGCCTGCAGTACCGTAGTAGTGATTCCCCCAACAATAGGCCTCACCACTCGTATTGAGTGCACAGGTGTGCCAATTCCCCGCCTCCATTTGCGTGAACGTCCCCCATGCATCGACTGCAGGGGCACTGGTCGTCCGCGCACGTACCGTGGTCGTCGCGAGTAATGCGGCGTTGATGGTCAAAAACACACCAATCACCACAATGATACTCAGCACATACTTCATCTGCGTCCCTTCCTGTGATCTGCCACACCATGGTCCACAGATGATGTGCTAGTGATGACACAGTGCATCACCCAACAGATAAATAAATTAGCAATGGTGGAAATATAGCGTCATTTTGCATGTAAACATGCATACTGTCAAATAAAACGATCCCCTCCTGCAGCACTGCAGGAGGGGATCGTTGATGTGAGGAATTACGGGGTGGGAGTGCGTGTAGGGGACACAGTACGCGTGTTCGTAGGTGTACTTGTCGCTGTACGGGTCATGGACGATGTGCGCGTACTTGTGTAGGTAATCGGTGTACTTGTATTGGTACGCGTGTTGGATGGAGTGCGTGTATTCGATGGGGTCCGTGTGTCTGTCGGTGTACGTGTATCTGACGGCGTACTGGTGTTGGTACGCGTGTTGGATGGAGTACGCGTGTTGGATGGAGTACGCGTGTTGGATGGAGTGCGCGTGTTGGATGGAGTACGCGTGTTGGATGGTGTCCAGGTATTGGATGGTGTCCAGGTACTGGTACGTGTACTCGTGAATGTGCGCGTGTTGGATGGTGTCCGTGTATTCGTGCTACTGCGTGTGGCAGTTTCGGTGCGTGTGTCGACCGGTGTGCGTGACGGAGTCAACGAAGGGGTGCTGGTGCCTGTGATTGTCGTTGCACATCCCTCGCCGATACGTATCGGTGTTGCATATTGACCAAATGGTGCGTATGATGCACAGAGTGGTTGGATGAACCGTCCCCAACAGTAGACTGATCCATTGGCCGCGAGGGCACAGACTCTACTACTCCACAGTACCTGAATCTTTGTAAAGGTGACCCCGGTGGGCATAGTGACTGCTACTGGTGTCGTGTTATTAAAGAACGTACTGCCACAGGATCCCCCAATGCCAAGCTCGTAGGGGCGAATGATATTCGCCCGTGTAAATGATCCGACATTGCTCGTAGGGGCGAATGATATTCGCCCGTGTAAATGATCCGACATTGCTCGTAGGGGCGAATGATATTCGCCCGTG
>CAZIKU010000152.1:0-3852 GCA_964539815.1 uncultured Klebsiella sp.
CGACCGCCAAGGAAGGATAGACGTGCCCACCCGTTCCGCCACCCGAGAGTACGAACAGTGGCGACCATTGTTTGGAAGCGTTCATAAGCCAACCTCAGCACACTCGGCCGCTCTTCATCAGCCAATGTATATTTCGAAATATTCAGCAAAATACCAACCGCCACCATACTCACCATCAGCGAGGTACCACCATAACTCAAGAACGGTAACGTGATACCAGTAAATGGCACGAGTGTGGTCACCACTGCCAAATTAATGATTGCTTGGAAGACCAACCACAACGTCAGCCCTGTGGCCAATAATGCGGCAAAGGTATTGGGGGCAGCACTTGCGATTTTGAAGCCACGATATGCCAAAAACACAAAACATCCGACCACAAATAATGTGCCAATCAAACCCAGTTCTTCGCCAATAATGGCCAAAATCGTGTCCGTATATGACTGTGGCAACCACAAGTATTTCTGCCGTGACTGCCCGAGTCCTGTGCCAAACAGTCCCCCTGATGCCATGGCGTACAAGGCGTGAATGGGCTGGAAGCCGGCACCGCTGTAATACGCAAAGGGATCAAGCCAGGCATTGATACGCTCGAGGCGGTAAGCTGCCAAGTTAATGGCCACCAAAAACATGATAAATCCGACAATCGTGGCAAAGGTCAGATGTATGATACTCGCTCCTGCCACAAAGTACACCATGGCCGATACCACCACTACGACGGTGGTAGTACCGAGGTCTTTGCCGACCATGATCATCGCCGTCACGAGGCCAATCACCACTGCAAACGGCAAGACTCCCGTGAATAGATTGGTCATGCGCGTACCACGCCGTGATAACCAACTCGCCAAATAAATGAGTAGTGCTAATTTCACGAATTCGGATGGTTGCACGCTAAAGAACCCCAAGCGAATCCAGCTGCGCGAGCCGTTGACTTCGGTAATCGAGGCCGGCAGCACAAAGCTCGTCAAAAACAAGAGCACGAGCGACGCCACAAACAGGCGCAACGCGTTGGTACGCCACCAGCGATAGCTGATGCGCTGTGCAATCAATAACCCGATGGTCCCCACACAGGCAGCAAACAACTGCCTGAGCAGGTAATACATGCCGTTGTTGTAGTAGGTGAACCCTTCAACAAAAGATGAGCTGTAGACCATGACCAAACCAAACGGCACCATAATACCCACACACACCAACAACTGATAGTCGGGTTTGTGTTTGATACGATCACTGAGACTCAAACTGCCGGTTGTTTCGCCATTCGACATGTGCTACCCCAAATCTACGGCTGGAATCGCCGTCATGACGATCCCAACCAACACAATCATGACGCCGACAACCCCGTACCACCCCCACGATAACGCCCGTCCTGCAGGGACAACACTCCCATCTGGTTGCCACACGGGGACCATTTGCGGAGTCAACAGATACCCACAAATGATGCCACCACACAACCCACCAATATGTGCCATGTTGTCGATATTTGGCACGGTGAAGCCAATACCGATATTCAGCAACGCCGTAAAAAGCACATTGGCGAGCAGGGGGCGCGCCTGAGCGCCGTAGAGGCGACGGTTGCGCAGAATATAGACCAGCTCGGCACCAATCAAGGCAAAAATTGCCCCGGATGCGCCCACTGCCGGATTGGGCGAAAAGAGGTACGACGCCACCCCACCCGCAAAACCACCAACGAGGTAGATGCCGAGGAAGCGTTGGGTGCCACACAACTTTTCGATGTCGCTCCCAATTGATACCAAGGCCATCGTATTAAAGAGCAGGTGCAACAACCCGGCATGCAAAAACATCATACTGATGAAGCGATAATACTGATCGCCGGCCGCAATGGCGATATTGTCTTTGGCACCCCAAATCAACAACAGATCGCTCAACGAAATCCCTGCAATGGAGAGTCCAAGCATATCAAAAAGTGCCGGCACGGCAAACAGCACAACATTGACGAGTGCAATGGTGCGCACTGCCGGTGTGCTATTGTTCCAAAACCGCATAACCCCTGATTCCATTTCTTATTTCTCCTTGGCGCCAAGGGCTGCCACAATCGCGCGGAATTCTTCGCCGCGGTGAAATTCATTGCGAAACATGCCAAAACTCGCACATCCTGGCGACAGTAGAATCGTCGCCTGTGGTGGAGCCATGGCATGTGCACACGCTACCGCATCCGCAAATACATCAAATGTGCCGATGATGCGCGCATCGACGCCATGCGCCGTCAACGCATCACGCAGTGCCGGGGTGGCAGTCCCTGCGAGTAGGACAATTTGCTGTACGTGATGAGCGGCACACGCGGCAAGTTCGTCAAACGTGACTTTTTTGTCGGCGCCACCTGCAATCCACACAATCGGCTTGGGCATGCACTGTAGCGCTACCATGGCTGCATCTGGGACAGTAGCAGCCGTGTCATTGATAAAGGTGTGTTGACCGATCCGCGCCACGAATTCCTGGCGGTGTTCGACCCCAGCAAATTGCCGGAGCGTCGGCGCAATGAGCGCCACAGGCATGCCCGCACGTAATGCCAGGGCGACTGCCATGGCCACATTCGCGCGCATATGCGTGCCCGGGAGGCGCACATCACTGGCCGAGGCAACGGGTACCACCTGCTGATGATCGGCATAGTAGAGCACATCCTCGTGCCACCACACATCACCCTGCTGTGTCGGCTGTGGCAATGGCGCCACACTCGTCCACACCACCTGCCCCGGCATGGCCGGTGCCATCCCGCGCAGCGTCGCATCATCCGCAAGGAGCACGACCGCCTGATTGGGATGTTGATGGCGGGCAATTGCGGCTTTGGCGTCGATATAGGCGGGCATCGTACCGTAGCGGTCGAGGTGATCGGGATGAATGTTCGTGATAGCGGCAAGTGCCGGGCTAAGTCCGGCTGCATCGAGGCCTTCGAGCACAAATGACGACAACTCCAGCACCACCGGGGTGTCGGGGCGAATCAACGGCAACTGTGCCAATGCCGAGATGCGCATGTTACCAGCCAACACCGTGTCAGAGCGCCAGGCCTGCAACAAAAACGCAGTAAGCGTGGACGTGGTTGTTTTGCCCTTGGTGCCCGTAATACCAATGATGGGAGCCGGGCACAAACGAAAAAAGAGCGTCATCTCCATCTCGATTTGTACGCCGGCAGCCCGCGCATGGACCAGATAGGGGGATGTGGCCGGAACGGCCGGGTTTTGTACGACAATGTCACACTGCGTAAAGTCACTGATGCGATGTTCACCGAGGACAAATGTAATCGGTAAATCGGCCAAGGCCGCAATGGAATCCGCAAGCGCCTCGGCTTGGCGTAAATCGGTGACGACGACATGGGCACCGGCCTCGGCACAATAGCGCGCCACACCGAGCCCACCGCCATGCACACCCAACCCCATCACCAAGACTTTTTTGCCGCGTAATTCCATCCTACACCTTCCTCGCCTTAGTGATCGGTCACTGATTCGGTGGCGGTAGAGTGGGTGTGCACCGTTTCAGGCTGAACAGGACGGAAGGTGAGCGCCAGTGAAACACTCAAAAGCGCTGCCACCATGGTAATCAGCACAAAGCGCTGGGTGACTTGCGTCTCGCTCCAACCACTCATTTCGAGGTGGTGATGGAGTGGCGCCATGCGAAAGACGCGCACCGGTGTTCCCGTACGCCAGCGGCTATATTTGAAGTAGTATTTTTGGATGGCAGACGATACTGTTTCACCCACAAAGACAATCCCAATCAAGGGCAACAACAACCACTGTTGTGACTGCAAGGCAATTACTGCGAGTACCGCACCTAAGGCCATCGATCCGAGGTCCCCCATGAAGACTTGGGCAGGATGCGCGTTGTACCACAAAAAGGCTACACAGG
>CAZIKU010000153.1:0-3818 GCA_964539815.1 uncultured Klebsiella sp.
GTATTTTTTCTCATCACAAAAACACTTTATAATGAAAAAAAGTACAGAGGAGCACCAGTCAATGACCACCTACGACGTCCTCGTGTTAGGAGAAATAAACGCTGACCTGATTTTGCGTGGTGACGTGGAGCCAGAGTGGCAACAACACGAAAAAATCGTCGATGATATGGCACTCGTACTCGGCGGTTCATCGGCCATTTTTGCCTGTGGAATCGCCCGCCTCGGTCTGCGTGTCGCCTACGTGGGCGTCTGTGGCCCCGATACCATTGGTCAGTTCTGTCTCAATGCACTCAACGCAGCCGGTGTTGACACCTCCCACGTCATCATCGACCCGCAGGTGCGCAGCGGGTTAACCGTCGTCCTGCAAAAACCAGCTGACCGCGCCATGTTGACCTACGAAGGTGGCATCCCCTTGTTGCGCGCTGACCAGATTCCGGCGAGTCTGCTCGCCGCATGCCGCCACATTCATATTGGCAGCTACTACCTGCAACACGCCTTGCGTCCCGGTCTGCCCCAGCTCTTTGCGCAGATGCGTGCCCAAGGTGGTACCACATCGCTCGACACCAACTGGGATCCGAGTGAGGCGTGGGCCGGTCTCGACGCACTCTTTCCCCATACCGATTTATTCCTCCCCAACGACGCCGAAGCCTGTGCCATTAGTCGGCAACCCGACGTGGCAAAGGCACTCGTCACGCTGGCCCAACAGGTGACCACGGTGGCGATTAAGTGTGGTGCTGCAGGTGCCCAAGTGCAACGCGGCAGCGAACATGTCCATGCCGACCCCGTGGCGACCACATTCGTGGATGCCGTGGGCGCTGGTGACTCGTTTAATGCGGGTATGGTCTATGCCATGGTACAAGGCTGGCCACTGGCCAAGGCTGCCCGGCTCGGTACGGTGTGTGGCTCATTATCAACGCGAGCTGCTGGAGGGACTGCGGCGCAGCCAACCCTGGCCGAAGCAATGCCGTACCTCGTATGAAAGGACTCTGCGATGCGTGATGTCATCGACGCAATTGATACGTGGCAACAGCGTGGTGAAAAAGTCGCCATGGCCACGGTAGTACGCACCCTCGGCTCGTCGCCGCGTGGGATTGGTGCCAAAATGGTCGTCAGCGACCAGGGCAACATGGCCGGTTCGGTGAGTGGTGGTTGTATCGAGGGAGCCGTGTTTACGGCCTGTCAAGACGCCATTCGTACCGGTCAAGCCGCGTTACTCCACTTTGGCGTGGCCGACGAAGCCGCCTGGGAAGTCGGTTTGGCCTGTGGTGGTATCATTGACGTCTTTGTTGAGCCACTCGCCTAAGGGGCACATATGCAACATTCGTATTACCACATCCTACGTGCCGCAATCCGTGCCGAACACCCTGTGGCGTTGGCGACTGTCGTCAGTGGCGATGATGTGGGTGCGCAGACACTGATTCGCCCAGATACTGCACCGCTCAGTATGCTCAGTGATGCCGTATTGGTGGAAACACTCCAGCGCGACGCCGTGCGCATGCTCAACGATGAATCCCAAGGCATTGTCCGCTACGGCGCGCGCGAGATTTTTATCGAGACATACCCACCCCCTGCCACCATCATCATGATCGGTGCCGTGCATATCTCGATTGCCTTGACTGCGTTTGCCGCCCAGCTTGGCTTTCGCACCGTGGTGGTCGATGCGCGGGCGGCCTTTGCTACGGGGGAACGCTTTGGCCACGCCGACGAACTGGTGCATGCCTGGCCCGACGAGGCCCTCATCGGTCGCTTGCACCCCAATACGTCGGTGGTGGTGCTCACCCACGACCCCAAACTTGACGACCCGGCACTCATCGTGGCATTGCCTAGCCCTGCCCGCTATGTGGGCGCATTGGGGAGCAAAAAAACACACGCCGAACGTGTGGTGCGTCTCCGCGATGCAGGGCTATCCGATAGCGCTATTTCGCGCCTGCATGCCCCCATCGGGCTCAACATTGGTGGCCGTACACCCGGCGAAATCGCCCTCAGCATCATGGCGCAGATAGTGGCTGTGCGCAACGGCAAAGCCCCCGAGGACCGTTCGTGAGAGTGGCATGCATCCTGCTGGCCGCCGGCTTGTCGCGTCGGCTCGGTCAACCCAAACAGTTGCTCCCATGGCACGGCAGTACGCTGGTGCGCTATAGTGCCGGTGTTGCATATGCGGCCCAACTCAATCCCATTGTGGTGGTAGTAGGGCATCGCGCCAGCGACGTCCAAGCACAGCTCACCGATGTGCCGGTCACTTGCATCACCAATCCCGCCTACGCCGATGGCCAAGGCACGTCAGTGGCGTGTGGGGCCACATGGCTCATGACACAGCCTGCATGTGATGCGGTGGTGGTCATGATGTGTGACCAGCCGTTTTTGACAGCCACGCACATCACCGATTGTGTGACTGCGTGGGCACAGCACCGCCCCGATGTGCTCATCCCGCGGGTCAACGGCACGCGCACCAACCCGGTGATTTGGGCGGCACACACACTCCCCCTGCTCGCACAACTCAGCGGTGATCAGGGTGGACGGGTCTTGTTTACACAGGGGGTGGTGACCCCATCATTTGTTGATATGGACGATGCTCCCGAGTTGCTCCGCGATATTGATACTACTGATGACTACACCACGGCGCAGCAGTTGGCCGACGGGAGGAACTGATGCATCGTCGTACTGTTGCTACCACCGCTAGTGTGGGCCTGATTGCGCGACATAATGTGAGTGATGCACACGGTCACCGCTTGCTTTCCAAAGGACGCGTCATCCATGCTGACGATGTCGCCCTGCTGTTGGCGCGTGGCATTACGCAGGTCGATGTGGTCGAGTTCGACCATGATGACATCGATGAACACACGGCGGCCGCCGTGGTCGCCACGCGTTGTAGTGCTGCTGGAGTCACCATTCGCCCGCCGCATCACGGTCGTGTCGACATTCATGCTAGCCACGCGGGTGTGGTATTGGTCGATGATGCACTATTGGCGGCGTGGCACGCCATCCCGGGGGTGACAGTGGCCACCGTCCGCAGTGGGAGTGGGGTATCAGCGGGGCAACGTATTGCCACAATTAAAATTCTCCCGTTTGCATTACCGCAGCACTCCTTGGTGCAGACACCTGCACCCGCACTGCGCCTACAGGCGTATCGGGCGTTGCGCGTGGCGGTGCTGATTATCGGCGAGCCGGCCGTCTGGGAGCGCTTGGAGCGTACGCATCTGAGTGCGTTCATGGCGCGCCTGCGTACCTACCCGATGCAGACGGTGGCACTTTTTCATCTGCAGGCAGACATCGCGCAGGTGACACACCAACTTCAGCAATTAGTGGCGTTTGACCTCATCGTCACGTTGACCGAAACGTCCATCATGGATGCCTCAGATGTGACGCCAGCGAGTGTGGTGGCTGCAGGGGGAGAGATTACCTGTTATGGTGCACCAGTGGAGCCGGGTAATCTGTTGCTCTTGGCGCAGCTGGGGGATACGGTGATTTTGGGGGCGCCAGGGTGTATCCGGAGTATGGCACGCAACGTGGTAGATTTGCTATTGCCTCGCCTCTGTGCCCGTGTACCCGTGACGGCACACGCCGTCTATGCCTTGGCAAATGGTGGGTTACTCAGTGACGAAACATGATGTGACGTGAGTATTGAGGCGGTAGCTGCATGTGTGTTGTATGACAATCCGAAAAACTGCCTGCTTTTTTCCCCGTGTTGACAAAAAATATGGTACTATCAAAAGTGGATGTATCGTGTATTCAATGTGAGCTTTGACACTCATTATTGAAGACGGTATACTACTTTGTGAAAGCGTTCATTAAGTCGGAGGGCGTGTTACATGCGGATA
>CAZIKU010000154.1:0-3707 GCA_964539815.1 uncultured Klebsiella sp.
CATGCGCAATGCGAGTGTGGCCACACCACGCATAATTTGCCAGGCATTGAATGGGCTAATACATGCTCCCATATCTTTGACCACAAAGACACGGATTTTGTCGAGCAAGGCTTTGGAACCAAAAATAGCACCACCCAACGCATCACCGTGACCGTTGACATATTTGGTGATACTGTGCATCACCAAATCAGCACCGAGTGCAAGCGGGCGTTGCGTGGTCAAGCCTGACCACGTGCTATCCACCGACAACAAGGCACCATGCGCATGGGCAATCTGGGCGATGGCTGCGATATCGCTGATGCGCGTCGTCGGATTGCCGGGCGTCTCGATGTGGATGAGTTTGGTGTTGGGTTTGATGGCTGCCTGCACCACAGCAGGGTCTGATGTATCGAGCAACGTCGTCTCGATGCCAAAGCGTTTGGGGAAGTGCTCGAGCAACATGGTGCGCACCGAGATATATGCGACATCCGAGCAGATGATATGGTCGCCGGCACTCAGTAGCGCCAAAAACGTGCCATTGATGGCACTCACACCACTCGCAGTGACTACGCAGTCTTCGCTTTCTTCGAGTGCCATCAGGCGCTCTTCGAGCCAACGCTCGTTGGGATTGAGGTCTCGCGCATATCCAAAGGGCACTGCATCCCAATTGCCGTCGGGTGGCAGGACATAGCTGTTGGCCATGACTAGTGGGCGCTTGACGGCCCCCGTGGCAGGATCTGGTTGCCAGCCGGCGTGGACGCTGCGTGTTGTCATACCCAGGTTTTTGTCGTCGTCGTGCATCGCAGGACTATCCTCTCTTGTTATGGGTTGCTCGGTTGACCTTCTGTGCCAGGGAATGGGGTATCGAGTGGTGTCCCCAGTGCGTTGTTGTTCGGCCCGCGTCGTATCGGCGTCTCCTGTGGTTTGCCACCCTGTTCGGGCATTTGCGTCATATTGGGCGGGAGTGCCGTATCCATTATTACCGCAGTGATGTCTGGTGGCGTGGTCGTTGCAGTAAGGAGCACCGTATCCGTGGGAATGGGTGTTGCAACACTCGTCGACGTTTCCATCATAGCACTTGCCGTTGGGGTGGTCGCCACTATGGATGTCGTCGTGGGAAAACTTGCCGATGCACGTTGCTGTTCATTCATTTGGCGCGATTTATCATCATTTTCAGGCATTGACGGTGGACGACGATTATCGTTGTTCTGCACAAGCGCTTGTATCTCAGGCAATAGCGCGAAGATTTTGGCTTCACACCCATTAGGCATGTGTTTCCCATCCCAGGTTGCACAGACACCACCAACTTGCTGGACAGCTTTCTGACACGGAACATCGGCGTCATCTTGATTCGCGGCCAAAATATCATCCATGCATCCGAGCAAAATATCACCTCGCAGACCCACATCTCTACCGTCTTCGCCGGCCAATGAAGCGACTTCCATAGGCAACGGCAATACACGCCCTGTGGCAACAATCGAACGCGGCGCCACATCGACTGCCGCCAATCCCACACCTGCCACAGTGGCAGAGAGTGCAGCAGTAGTGGTAACAGTAACTACGCTCGTCGACACAGAGGATGTCACACTTGTCACACCTGCACGTACTACGCCAGCAGTCGAATCGAGGGTCGTATTAAAGAAATTATTGATGGCACCCAATGCATTGCGTAGTGTTTCAGTAAACGAATTCAACCGTTTACGCGAGCCATCACGACGGGCACGCCAGCGGTCAATACCGCTCCGTACACTCATGTATGGACCAACCAATCCCATCAACAACACAATGTCGAAGTAATCGAGTCCGGCCACAAGCCCATCATAAAGTCCAAATGCGGAGAAGGTAAAAATGGTCGCAGCGGCACATACTAGTACTATGGCCATCAGTACCCATACCAAAAAATCAACAATGCGAATACTCCGTCCCCACAGCACATGCCAGCGCGAGGGGTGCGCGGTATGTACCAGCGACATCACCCACGCACGCTGCGGCTGCACGTACGACAATGGTTGCCAGCGTACAACGGGAGCAGGACGTCGCATTAGATAGATACGGACAACGACCAGTACCACTACCAAGCCCAGCAGTATACTCGCAGCGAGTTGTGTGCGCTCTTTTTGGACCGCACCAATGAACGCGGCAATCCCTGTGGCAAAACTAACCATTGCAACTGCAAAGAAGAACCACCAGCGCAACATTCGTTGGCGTTTCCCTGAACGCGCTGGCACTGCCTGCGCCTGTACAATCAACGCATCAACAATCGTCGGATCAGTCACTGATGACCTCCGTCATGTTGTTGAAAAGTTCCACCCAGTCAGCTGTCGCAGATACCCGGTCACTGATATCATCGACGGCATCACCATCTGCGACTTCATTAATGTGTGATTGTGCTGCCACAAATAGCAAATTCGTCGCAGTAGGTGGAATATTCGCGAGGTCGACACGTTGGACTTTGCGGGCATACAAATCAAGCGTAAAGATGCGAGCGTCGCCAGCAAATAATGTGTTGAGTTGTGTTACATCACCAATGCGCGCTGCCACCGCTAATGCGGGCATACGCGTCTCACCCACGAAATCAGCCAACGTCGGCCGTATTTCAGTGACCGGTGGCAAAGTGAGTTGCAAACAAGTAGCCATTGATTCAGCCAAGCCTAGCCCATGTGCAAATCTCACCGGGATGCCAAGTTGATGGGCTGCTTGCTGGACAATTGGCCAAATCGCCTCGCACAATGGTCCGGAAGGTGTGATAAATGCGGCTCGTTCATCGGTTTGTGCTAGACGCAATGCCCGTGCCGCCGCTGCAAGCAAATCATCGTTCTGCCAGTCATCCTTGAGCGGAGCATGATGACACTGGGTGTGGAGTTGACTGAGCATCGCCCGCGTGTCAGGGTCTAGTCCAAACGATTCAACCCGATATACCTCCTGGATGAGAGCTGTGCCGGCAGCAGACAAACAGCGTGGTCCCCAGCCGGTAGAAATAAGGGCGAGCATTATTTCCTCCTTTTGCTAGCGCCATCCGAGCGCGTCGTGTGGCATCAGTGTGGCGATGGCATCTTCGCGGTCGCTTGCCCCTTGGCAACTCGCGATGCGGTAGCGCAAGGTCAACGGACCACGTTGACTCGTCGGAAAATTCGTATGCCAATAATGATTCACGGGCATAGAGGCTATGACACCGTTCCACTGCCACGGTGCTACTTCCCAGCGATCAAATTTGAGCTCGTTGGGCATCACCAGTGGCGCATCAAGGGGGGCCCACAGCAGGGCATGATCGGACACATTACCGATGAGCGCTGCACGTTGGAGTGTGTAGTAGCTGTTACACGACCCGGGGATTTGCCCACCATCACCGTGATACCCAGGGGTAAAAAATCCCCCGCTGGTCTCAAATTGGAGCGCAGTATCGGCACTCGCAAATGGGAATGCCACATATACCGCTTCTGGATCGTCGCACCAACGTTTCTGCCACTCGATGTGTAATTCAACAAGTGCCGGTTGATGATATAAACGCCACTCGTAGCGAATTTTCCCCAGACGCTCACTGCCTCCTTGCCAAATCAGCGCATCAAAAACAGGACCGCGTAGCGATGACGTCATCTTGGTGGTATGTGCCACGGTCTGCTCGCTGATGGGGCCTTCTGGCCAGGCATCGAGCATCGGACCACCGATGCCCCATTGGCGAATCATGCCACCGTTGCTGACGGCCGTACGCCCCAGTGGATGCACCACCT
>CAZIKU010000155.1:0-3368 GCA_964539815.1 uncultured Klebsiella sp.
AGCTTGTAGGAATACGAAACCAGCCAACCAACACCAACAACAATAATCACCGTTCGTGTCAATAGATTACGGATAATTGCATATACCCCCATGATGGTTTCTTCCAAGGATTGGTGATCACGATTGTACTCAGTGAGCCATGATGGCTTGATACCGAGTTGTTTTTCTTCTGCTCGGATTCGCGTCCGCCGTGCTTGTTGCCCGTTTGATACCTGCAATATCGCAAAAACAATTAACAATCCATAGAATCCAACAAAAGCGATCACAGGAAAGAGCACAATAGTCGTGATAGTACACTGCATATAGGCCTCATCAATGATTATTAACAAGCCGAGTATAGCATCACATTTTGCAATTTTTCTTGTTATTTTTTACATATTTGTATCGTGAATTCGGAATTAATCATATAACACGGTGCTAGGGTAATATGATGTAATCCTTTGCATTTGCTGCAGATGAACAAGCACAATGAGCGATTCGGCGTGATACTTCAATCATCGGTGTTAGTTCGATCATGTAGTGTCAATGCAGTCAGTGCCCCAATACTACGCATTGCAGCATCACCTGCGCAAGAGCAGCGCTATTGATCATCGTAGCCGGTATTTCACACACATAAAATTGTAAAAAATACCAATTTTCAATTGCAGATTCCATGATATAGTCGGCACAGTATCCATACAGTCACAACGGAGATAGCAATGTCTGATTTCCCAAACGTATCATTTGATCCGAGTAATCCTGACCCGCGGTGCGCCTGTGTTTTGGTACTTGACACATCAGGATCGATGTCTGGTGCACCAATTGAACAACTCAATCAAGGGTTGCTAGCGTTTTCGCAGGCGCTTCAAGGTGATAGTGTGGCTCAATCACGTGTCGAAATTGCGATTGTGACCTTTGGCCCAGCACAAGTGACACAAGATTTTACCCCGGCACATAGCTTTCATCCCCCAGTCCTCCGCGCTGATGATGGCACACCACTCGGGCCTGCGTTACATTTAGCCCTTGACATTCTCCAGACACGCAAGCAACTCTACAAAGATACAGGGGTGCCGTATTACCGACCATGGGTGTTTTTGATTACAGATGGAGCACCAGAACCTGGCTGGCAGGATGCGGCCACCCGTATCAAAAACGAAGAGGCACGCAAGGGATTAGCATTTTTCGCAGTCGGCGTCGAAGGTGCGGATATGAATGTCCTCAAGCAACTATCAGATGCACGAGCGCCACTGCCCCTCAAAGGATATTCGTTCCGCGAAATGTTTGTGTGGCTGTCAGCGAGTCTCGGCAAAGTATCTCAGTCGCAACCAGGACAACAGGTGCCACTCGATGCCCCCAAAGGATGGACATCCGTCTAGCACGATATTCTACAGACGACATCGTCGTATGGGGGACACGCCATGTGGAAAATTGCCAGCGCGTCGGTCACTGGCTCAGGGCATACCGCATCACATATGCCCTGCCAAGATAGCAGTTGTGTGAAACAGACAGCAAACGCACTTATTGTTGCAGTATCCGATGGGCTAGGATCTGCAGCCCACTCCCATGTGGGATCATACACCGTCTGCCAAGTAGCAACGGAGTACGTTTATGCGCAGCTGAGTGCCCATCATGAAACACAGCAACGCAAAAAGGGCTGCCTGCGTGTGTTCTCAGATACCACCGCCCCCCCCATCGAGTATGCCAAGCTCTGTCGTGATGCATTTACACAGGCACGCGAAGCACTTGTGACCACCGCACAACAGCAACACCACGAACTCCGTGAATACGGGTGCACATTACTACTCGCGATTGTGCACCCTGACTACTGGGCAGTTATGCATATCGGAGATGGAGCAGTTATTGGCATCTTTCCTGATGATCGAGTACAAACCATTAGTACACCAGATAATGGGGAATTTTTGAATGTCACCTTCCCAATCACTGCGGACGATTACCTGACACAAGTCCGTTTTAGTGAAAAAAACGAGTCACTCGCCGGTGTCGTCTTGATGAGTGACGGTGTCCAACCGATGAGTATCAACTACAAAACACACGTCGCGTTTCCTGGTTTTTTTACGCCATTAATCGAATGGTTTCGTACCCTCCCGGCTAGCGAAGATGCCAATGCACGCATAGCGACAATGCTCGATTCCGCACAGTTTCGCCAGAAAAGTGATGACGACATGACGCTTGTCATTGCATTACGGCAGGCAAAAATACACTAACCGACAACAATACTCAATCCATAGCTTGATGAGGCATACGTGGCAAGATATCGGGCCAAAAACGGGCGCATTGATTATCAGACACACGCGAAACCACTTGGTACAGGTGGAGAGGGAGGTGTATATGAAATCATGCAACATCCTACTCTCGTTGCCAAAATATATCATCCCCATCGGCTAAACTCTGCACTCGAGCAAAAGCTGAATGCGATGGTAGCCCATGCCCCTGATGATGCCACCCGCAAGCCGCCGTTGAACCACGTGTCCATCGCATGGCCACTCGATACACTCTACAACGGGTCGCAATTTGTCGGTTATGTCATGCCCAAAATCCTCAAATCAGATAATTTATATGACTTGCTACAACCACAACAACGTGCCAGAAAACATCCAGGTGCAAACCACCGCACAATCTACCGAGTTGCCAGTAATTTTGCCCGAGCCGTTGACTCTATTCACCAGAAAAACCATATTATTGGTGATGTCAATTTCAAAAATGCGCTCTTCAATAATCAGGCACTCATTACACTTGTCGACTGTGATTCAATGCAAGTAAAAGATGCACACGGGACAATTCATCGCTGTTTGGTTGGGTTACCCGAGTTCACTGCACCCGAACTCCAAGGTGCAGACTTTGTGAAAATCAATCGCACAAAAGATAGTGATACCTTTGGATTAGCCATACTGCTCTTTCAGTTATTGATGCAAGGGTTTCATCCGTTTGCAGGACGTCCCTTACCAGGCGCCCCCGATGTCGAACAGGTACATGTCTATTGCATCACCAAAAAGATATTCCCCTATGTCACCAATCATGCATTTGTCCCACCACTCGCAGCACCACCATTCGATGCATTACCGGCCGTTATACGCACACTGTTCATCAAAGCATTTACTACTGCGGTGCGCCCAAGTGCTGACGAGTGGGCAGAAACACTGAAACTGGTTGAATCACGGTTAATACAATGCTCCAGCGACCAAAAACACTGGCACCCCTCTGATGGGAAGTGCGTCATCTGTGCGGTTACCAGCAATACGCAACAGATGCGAAAAAATCCGGTAGCACCGCCGACTACGCAAGTGCCGTTAGTCCAAGCATACATACCACAGCCAACACCACGAGGAGCACCGACAACCAACACTGGTGGCACTGTGCAGTCACCCACT
>CAZIKU010000155.1:3378-3676 GCA_964539815.1 uncultured Klebsiella sp.
GCTGATTGGGATACTGATTGTTATCGGACTTTGTATGAATCCAATTGGAACGATACTCTCTAGTGCGGCAGATATCTGGTATACCGTTTTTGGGCCTGGGTATACGACATCAAATGTCGATGCAGGGAGCACGGACATGCAAGCCGACTTCGCGCAAACTGATGCGGTGCCAGCGGGTGATGATGCTACCACAGTATGGACAGTCGTTCCAGACGCACCACCAACCCAACCAGTCGTCACCGTTGCACCAACGGCGCTGCCGGCCACGCAACCACACCTATGGATACGCAAAAAAGAA
>CAZIKU010000156.1:0-3152 GCA_964539815.1 uncultured Klebsiella sp.
ACTGAATTTCAAGCATGGTCTGCAGTTGATAGGCGTGGTGGAGATTGATGTGTTGATGAAATTGCGCGGTATCTTCGTCGATTTGGTTGACCAAATCCCGCATGCGCCGTCGCAATTCGTTGTCAGGGGCGATGACTAACTGGTACGCATAAAAATAGCGTTTAAAGACGCGCCGCGCACGCACAAGGGCCCCCGCATCACGATGCGTATCATCGCGACACACATGGATGATATGCATTAGATAGTTATTGAGCAGTCGTATCTGGCTGAAGTGTGTACGTGCAATCACTGCCCGTAACCAGCGACGCACCAGCCACACAAGCAACAGTATGCCCACCACACTCAGCGCAATCGTGACATATCCTGCGGCGTACCAGGTCTGCAGCATCGCTATAATCGTGGCGCGATATGGCATACGTTGCCAGGATGCGAACATGACGGTGCTAAGCCAGTGCCATGTGGCAATCAGCCAGTCGATGAGTTGTTGGATGAGGTGCGCGAGTTCGTTCATCACATGCTTTCAAGTTGTCCAATGCGTATCATGACTGTCTCCATGCGCATAATATAAAAGAGTTTACACTTCATTGTCAATGAGAGACGCATTTTTGTTCGTTATACCTGTTGCATCATGCCCCCCAAATAGTCTTGAAATGCTTTAAGCTTTTCTGTACTTATTTTGCTCGTACGATTGTTGGCAATGTGACCTATATTATTGCGGAGTTCATTATTCGCCTGTTGCCATGTTTTATACAGTTCTTTAAATGCCTTTGACTTAAATACATATTGATTAATATGTATTTCTTCAACCAATGCTTTCTGGCTTCTTTGTGCTTCTTCTTTGTTGTTACGGTTACTAGCACTAATTGATATAGTCGTAAGAGTAAGAAATCGTTGTAATGCACGTTTTTGCTCTTGATTATCAAAACGAATAAGCAAATCCGCCAAAAAACCACGATAAATATACGCCACTATGGGCGCTGAAATAGTGATAATGTTGGAAATGTATGCTACTTCTGTTGCAGAATTATCCATAAGCCAGTGGAGATTCTGTAGTCCATTTACAGTCAACTGATGTACATCGATATCACCCCAACGAATTTGCGCCACCCACCCCCAGACCCACACCAGTCCACCCCAGACCCAGCTCATCCACTCCACAATTGTATTCCAGTACTTCCACACCGTATCCATAACCCCTCCTAGGCATCACTCAAGCTCATTGGGGCTTTGCGCAGTTTTTTGATTTCGCGTTGCACGCGTTCGCGGAATTCGATGAGTTCGGCAATGTCAGTCGGATTGGTATAGCGGCGGGTGTTTTCTGCGATATCGGTGATGAGTTTGTTGGCCTGGGTATTCGCTTTTTGCCATTGCGCATAGATGTACGTGTTATCGTGAGTCGTGAACTCAAAGCTATTGGCATGGATGTGATCACGCAACATTTCGCGGCAGTTTTTGGCAGCTGCTACATCGTTGGATCGCAGACGAGACATCAACTGTTCGTTGAGTTGGTAGAGCTTTACAAAGACACGATAGCGCTGTGTGTAATGAAAACTACGCAGACGCGGGATACCGATGAAAAATGCCGCAATCGCTGCGATGCTAGCCAGAAAACCAGCCCATTCGGGGAGTGTCATGCGCGCAAATACGGCCAACCATGCTGCCCACGGGAGCTGTGACAGCCACAGCCAGACACCGGCGAGCCATTGCCCGCACAGGTGCAGAAATGCCCATACCTGTTCCATCACATAATCCTTTCAGCAAGTTACACGGGTAGTATGTTCTTTGATTGTACGGAGCTGAGATGCATTTTTATTTGGAATTTTTACCAAAAATATCAGCGTATATGCACATGTTACAATATCTGCATTATTACGTACGATGTCATATGAGAAATGGTGGCTGTCATGAGTACTTCACGCACACGAAACCAATCAACGGCACGACGTTCCAACGTTGTAGCTCCTCAAGACTCATTGATTCCACGGCGTGCACTCGTCGCACAACTCGCCACGCTCCTCGCTACACACACACAGCTTTGTATGATTGGTTTGCCTGGGATCGGCAAAACTAGCCTCGCGCAATTACTTGCCGGTCAGTCCACCGACTATCATGCCATGGTGTGGCATACATTTGGGTCGCGCGACGATGAACCACAAGACACTGATATTTTTACCAAATGGCTGTGTTGTCTCTTGCAGTGCACTGTACTCCCACGCAAGATCACGCCTGACGCCAACACGCTTCATCGCGAGTTAGCGCGTTTCCCCAAACGCCTGATTATTCTTGATGATGTGTACGATGTCGCTCAACTCCACACGATTCTGCCAGCCCTTCCCGCAGGTACCCAGGTGCTTGTGACCACCAACAGTCGCCGCGTGGCGGACGATTTGCGGTGGAACATGATGCAGGTATGGGGAATGACCACAGACGAAGCAAAGGCGTTGCTGGCGCACCAACTCGCCACTGCACTCGATGATGTACACCAGTGGCCGTGGATAGATGACCTGATAAACGGAGTTGAGGGGCATCCTCTGGCATTGAAATTAGCGGCACAACGACTCCGCTTACACAGTAAAAAACCGCACGAATGGGCAGATTTTGCGACACCAATATTGCGGGATATGCCAAAGCACGCCTTCAGTGATTTTGCCGAGCATCCTGATATTGCATCAGGCTTTGTAACACTCTTTGACAGTAGCTACCAATCACTCAGCACCCTCGAACGGCCCATCTTGCATAGCATTGCGGTCTGTGATCCTGATTATCCTGTATCGATCGAACTGTTGATGGCCATGTGGCAACTCAATGAAGACCAAATCACGAAGACCATGGAAAAACTCAGCGAACAGTCATTTGTGATTGCCTACCCAAGCGGATGGACACAACACGCCATCATGCACAGTTACACATGGATCAAGATAAAGAATCAGCATGCCACACATCATCTCCAAACGAAACTCATTGATGCACTTATCCAATTACTTGCCACACACCACGCACAGGGTACTTACAGTGAATTTGATGACGACTATCCACAGTGTGTGCATGCACTTCAGTTTGCCATGACACATGATCTCGCACGTGCCGTCACCCTCATACATGCCCTTGCGCCATACATGCTTGCCACAGGACAGTACCCCAACTTGCATGCA
>CAZIKU010000156.1:3162-3611 GCA_964539815.1 uncultured Klebsiella sp.
GTCGATACAGGAGATGATGATGCACTATTCGCACGCGTATCAGCGCTGTGTGCGATGACTGCATTCGAATATGCCCTGCATGTGGGTAAAGACCGGACAACGTATCTCCGTCAAGGATTCAACCTGTTACAACAAGCCAAGCAGCGCAATCCCGATCCCCACGACCAACTGTCTGCCGAAATCACAATGCGCATCGGCGTGGTGTTGGGCGAAATTGCCCATCTAGAGGGTCACTTCACACTCCAACAAATCAACGCAACAATCACAATTTTCGAACAAGTTGCCGAAGCACCAGGGCTTGATACGATTCTCTACGGTCAACTCTGTCAAAATCGGGATAATGCCTATCTGCGTCGTGCTGAACTCAATCCAGCAACCAGCATTGCTGATTGCCTGGAGGCGATTAAATACTGTGACAAGGGCATCAACTGGCTGCCAACACAGGAGAC
>CAZIKU010000157.1:0-3525 GCA_964539815.1 uncultured Klebsiella sp.
GGGGTGCGCGTATCTGTTGGAGTATTCGATGGGGTCACCGTATACAGCAGGTTCGTCACAGTAAACGAACTCTGCACAATTGGAGCAGATGCCCAAAGCACATTCGAGGAATCCACACCACCTGGTTGAGATGCTGTCAATGTACAGGTCCCTGATCCTACAAAATTGACAACGTACTTTGCCGTTACGGTACAGACAGATGGCGAATTGGAAACATATTGTATGGGCATACCGGATGTTGCGGTCGCAAATCCGGAAACTCCAGGCAATGTATCTACGGGTGAACTCACAAAACTTGCAGAGTAGTTGTACACATTGTTCAGCGAGGTCGCATTAAAGGTAATCGTCTGAGGTGTACCTTGTGAGATATTATCAATCCAGAATCCAGCTCCAGAGCCTCTGAGACCTGTCTTGTCAAAGGTGCCACCCACAAAGACGAAACTATAATAATCTTTGTTGGCAGGAACAGTAACATCGGCATACTGCCAACTTGTCACCCCTGTGACAGACGCATCGAGAATTTCGTACTGTTGACAATCGGCAGCATTTTCGGCAGGCACGCCATTATTATTTACATCCGCATCCAACAAATATCCTAATACTGCAGCATCATCTGATGCTTTTTGTGCAAACCAATCCAGTGTTATGACTTGACCTGCTAAAGCACGGAAGTAATTGCTATAAATCGCAGGTCCATGTTTTACGTGATAGCCCGTGTTGCCAGTGCCATTGCCATAGGTGAGTTTGATTGATTTAGTACCTTCACTCGGATTTATACCTGTCACAATGGAAGTTACCGTCGCCACAGTATTTGTAACCGCACCATACCCATCATTGTCATCGACAGGTTTCGGACCGCGAGACGAAACCCAGGAAGGCGCTATATACGATCCGTTGTCGTAGTTATAGCTTGTCGGCCGAGTCCAAATACCTGCATAATCTACCGTATCTACACTCACGCAGCGATTCGTATCACCCGGGTTGCCACCGAGTTGAGTAACTCCAAGATCTACAATGGTTGTTACGGTCGACCAATACGCTATACCGCTTTCAAATCCACCATTCTTGAGATATGGCAATGGTGTGTCTGTCGGTGTAATGGACGGCGTCAGCGTAATCGTCGGTGTACTTGTATCTGTTGGAGTGCTGGTTTCTGTGTCCGTCGGCGTCTCTGTCTCCGTCGGCGTCTCTGTGTCTGTCGGCGTCTCCGACGGTGTTTCTGTCTCTGTGACAGTGTATGTCAATGACGGCGTAAATGTTCTGCTTGGCGTAAACGTGCGTGTATTTGTCGGTGTCGCGGTATCCGACTCTGTCGGCGTTTCTGTCTCTGTCGGTGTTTCGGATTCAGTGAGTGTTTCTGTTGGTGATGGGGTGCGTGTGCGCGACGATGTACGCGTGATGGATGGCGTACGCGTGGGAGACCAATATGGCGTAACCGTATGTGTACGGGTTATCAGTGGATTAAAGACATTCGAACCGAAGGCACGAATAGCACCACTGACAAACCCGACTGCGGAATTTTCATGACCCGCACCAATAACATTGACACCCTTCAAATTGCGCAAACTCTTGATGTTGCCATCAGAGTTATCGCCCCAGCCAATCACATCACCATTATTCAAAAGGACGATTGAAAAGTACGCCCCAGCAGCAATTGCCTTGACGGTGTTGAACCCAGGAACTTTGCTTTCGCCATAGAGATTACTCCCCCACCCGACAATACGTCCATTGCTCAGCAATGCCAAGCTATGATCGTGGCCGGCTGCCACTGCAACAACCCCAGTCAGACCTGCAGGGACATTTGTTTGACCACGATGATTATGCCCCCAAGCAACCACGGTGCCATCGTTCCGCACCACCAAAATGTGCCCACCACTACCCACCGCAATGGCCTTGATGTTCGTCGCATTTGAAGGAATTGTCAGCTGACCATAAAGGTTACTTCCCCATACGACAATACTGCCATCAGTCTTGAGTGCCATAGCATTGGTACCACCAGCTGCAATGGCTTTGACACCACTCTGTGCGGCTACTGGAACAACATTTTGTCCATCGACACACACCGGACAGTCAATTGGATCAGCCCACACCACAACTTGACCAGTGGTATCGAGCGCATACGAGGTATGCGCACCAGCTGCAATATCGTCAAACAGCGTATCTTTGTAGCGATACGGAATGGTCGTTTGCCAGAAACGATTTACTCCCCATGTAACCAATGTTTTATTTTCGAGCAATCCCAACATGAAATTCGTGCCAATCACGATTTTCTTCAAGTTATATGCACCTTGTGGCGCACTTGCAACGCGACTTGTAGGAGACTCTGTAGCAGTAGACGAAGTAACTTGTGCATGACTTACCGGTAAACGCGAAATCATTGCCACCGCTATACCAATCAGCGCACACACGACGAGATACATACGAAACTTAACCACGGTAAAGCCTTTGCATCATCACGATATACTTTGCAACTATATCACATTATGACTACAGAGTATAGTATCTATTTATTTACTTTATTTACAATTAAACAGCACACGGCAACGCATAGAGTTGCCGTGTGCTGGTATCAATATGTGGTCAAACAAACTAACGTGTACGAGTCGGAATCTGCGATCTGGTCAATGTCACTGTCGGCGAAACTGTTCTCGTGTTCGACGGTGTTAACGTACTCACCACACGTGGCAACGATGGTGTGAGTGTAATGATCGGCGTTGATGTCGGCGTACGCGAGACAAGCGCATTAAACAACGGTAGACCATACACTTCTACTTCACCATTACGGCGGCGAATGACGGTGTTGACGTTGGCTGCCCCTACCAGCACCGCATCATTGATAGTGGGTGGGAAATTCAGCGCACCTGCTGGCGATGTGCCCCAGCCGACCATGGTACCGTCCAAGCGCAGTGCTACAGCAAAACCCTGACCAGCACCAATCTGGGCGACATCCTTTAAGTCACCGGGAATATTGAGTTGCCCCAAGCGATTATTCCCCCAACCCACAATCGTACCGTCTTCTTTGAGTGCGATCGAGAATCCGTCGCTCGCGGCAATTTTGACTGCAGTATTCAAATCGCGAGGCACATCACACGAGACACTCTCACCCCAACAGACGACGGTACCGTCGTCTTTGAGTGCCAACACGTGGCGGTAGCCAACGGCTACATCGATAACTCCTGTCAATCCAAAAGGAATGTTGCGCTGGCCATGTACCATGAGCCCCCACAGCACTACGGTGCCATCAGTTTTGACTGCAGCACCCACGCGCCCGCTGGCAGATATGGCTTTGACGTTACTTAGCGCGGCAGTAGGGATACTACCTTCACCGAAATCATTTGATCCCCACGTATAAACACGCCCATCGATGCCAAGCGCATACGCACTGGTGTGACCAGTAGCAATGTCATCAAAGCGCATATTGCGCAACGATGCGGGAATTGTGGTCTGCCCATGGCGGTTATCACCCCAGGTGACAAGCGTATCATCATTGAGCAACGCGAGCACATACGAATTCCCGACGCTGAC
>CAZIKU010000158.1:0-3480 GCA_964539815.1 uncultured Klebsiella sp.
TGGCGTTGGGGTAGTGGGTACGAGCCAACGTTTCGCTGGGGGTGGCACTGGCGGTGTCGGGGGCGACGATATAAAAGACTTCGTGGCCGCGCCATTCCACGTGCATGGCAGCCATACAGGCCCGGGCAGCGGCAGTCGGGTTGACATAGCCCCATAGATGTTTGATGCCAGCAGGTGTGTTGTCCCAGTTGGCGAGGGCGGTGGCCCGCTCGGTGATGCCATGGAAGCGCATGCTGCTGATGGCGACATCGGTGCGCCGGCGGGCAAAGACATCACCTTGGGCTTCGAGCACCCACTTGGAGAGGGCGTAGGGATCCTCGGCATAGCAGGGGTGTTGCTCGTCGAGTGGCAGGTAGTCGTAGCGTGGTGCCCGACTAAAGACGCCGCCGATGGCATTGATGCTCGATGCCATGCAGACGTGACTGATGCCGACAATCTCGGCAGCCATCAAGACGTTGTAGCTTCCGGCAGAGTTTTCGTTGTACACCACGGGGGCTGGGGCATTCATCGGTGAGCGATGCGCGGCTAGGTGGATGACCCCCTGACAACCGGTCAGGGCGGCGACGACCTGCCCAAAGTCGGTGACATCGACGACCAGGGCCTGTGAACCGAGCGGATTGCCGGCCACCCGTGGTGGCATGGTGCGATCAATGCTGACGACCTGATGGCCGTGTGCGACGAGCATGGGGATGAGCACTTTGGCCAAATCCCCGTTCCCTCCAGTGACTGCAATTTTCATCGATGTACTCCTTTTTATGCCAAATGAATGAGGGATGTAGACAATGACTGCGTGGTGTGGCGGGCCTTGATGGCGAGTATGCTACTCTGTGCATCGTTCATGTGGGCTTGCATCAACAATGATGCTTGTGATGCGTTGCGTTCACAGATGGCATCTGCGATGAGTCGGTGGTAGCGCACCGCTCTGGTGGCCATATCATGTTCTTGGTGGGTGAGTTGTCGACTCAACTCGAAGAGGTCGCGCACACCCCACATCATTTGTTGGAGCACCGGGTTGTGCGACGCGCCTGCAATGGTGTGATGAAAAGCCGTGTCAGCATCAACGAAATCAAGCCCGGATAGGACGTTCTGTTCCATGGTGATGGCCAACTGTTGGATTTCGTCGAGCTCGGCAGTAGTGCCACGGGTTGCGGCCAACGCGGCCAGCTCGGGTTCGATGAGGCAGCGCGCCTCGGCCAGCGCCACGATATTGGCCAGATTCGGCGCAATATCGTGGGCCAGGAGTTGGTCGTTGGCTTGGTTGCTGATGACAATGACGCCGCGTCCGTGTTCGATGCGCACCATGCCTTGTGATTGCAGTGAGCGGAGTGCCTCACGTACGGACCCAGTGCTGACGCCGTAGGCGTGTGCCAACGTGCTAATACTGGGCAAATGTTCACCGGGTTTCCACTCGACGGCGTGAATGCGCTGCTGGAGTTCGTGGAGCAGTGAATGAAAGATGTGCCGGTTGCGAATCCGGTGTTTCGCGGTATTTCGTACGTGAGACATGGGATATGCTCCTGACGAATCAACGAAACCGTAACTCCCAAATGCTGACATTCTGGCCGAATTCCAGCACATAAATCGTGTCTCCCACGATTGTGGCATCGATGGGATTGTGCAGATCGCGTACCACCTGACGGGCACTCATGGTGTAGTTGTCGCCACTTTTTTGCAGACTGAGTGCGAGCATGTCTTGGCCACGATCCGGGAGCGAGCCGCCTGCTGCCCCCCAGCTGAGGATGAATCCGTTCAACGTGCTTTTCTGTTGCCACGATGCCGGAAATTGTTCGCCCGCAAAAACTAAGCCAAGTGGTGAGCGATGTGGGGTGAAGCTGGCCAGGGTGGTGCCTTCTTGGGCGGCATCGTGTGCCTGACCATCGTCACTGCGGTAATTGACGGCGGCTGGTCCGGTGTTGAGAATGGGGTCACGCATGGCGGCAGGTGCAGCGGGGTAGGTGGGGTCGTTGTGGTAGGCACCGATTTGGACGGCGGTGAAGTCGGGTTGCAGACGCTTGTCGCTGCTCGGGTCATATGTCGCGAATTGCTGTGGATTGTCCTGATTCCCAAAGCGCCAGGGGAATCCGTAGTGTCCACCGGCCACCACCCAATTCAACTCGTCTGGGTAATCGGCATCAGGACCGTTATCGCCCACAAAGAGCTCGCCATTGGGGGCAAATGCGGGATCATATGCATTACGGAAGCCACGGGCATAGACGTATGGTGCCACGGCGGCTTCGTCGTTTTGCAGGACCACATTGCTACTATCGATGGCAAAGCGGTACATGCGTGCGGTCAATGCAACTTCGCGGGTATCGGGGAAGGTTCCGTTTTGATCCTCAACCTCGCCGTGGTCGGTGCGCGATCCACTACTCACATAGATCCACTTTTGGTCGGGACTGACCACAATACCGTTCATGACATGGTCAAAAGGCGTATCGCTCCGTGGGTAGGGAACGGTGCTCATCACCGTATCCCACGTGTAGCTTGATCCGGATGGGCGGCCACGGCGTACGGTGGCCTTGGTGTTGGGCCCGTCGTTTTCGTTGCCCACCACAAAGACGGTGCCGTCCTTGGCCACGGCTAATCCACTCGGTACGGCGGCACCGAGCATTTCGGCACCACTCGCAACCACACTACTGGTGCCATCGCTCGGATTGATGCGTTGGAGTCCATCACCCATGGTGAGGAGGAGCAGTGACGATGTGGTGGCATCATAGACCACACGAATGCTGTTGAGTGGTACACCGGCCACCTTGCGAATGTCGATGCGGCTATCGAGGAGGGTAGGACCACCTGCCACGGGCTGACGGGGCGTCGTATCGATGACCGTGCCGGTGCTATCAACGACTGGCACAGAGGTCGCGGTCGGTGGTGCTGGGGTAGGGCTGAGCGTCGGCTCTGGTGAGTTGGTCGGCGCCAGGGTGGCCGGTACCGGTGACGGAGTGGCTGTGATGTCGGGTTGACTGGTGGCGGTCACCTGTGGTTGTGTAGCGTCTGTTGTGTCTGTGGCTGCAGGAGCACTTGTGCAGGCGGTTGCGAGCATGATTGCCACAATCCAGACGAGTGGTGAGAGACGTTGCATTCCGGAATTCCTTTAGCAATGGGCGAATGTACGATGGAAAATAGCACCGAGATGGTAGGGTGCCACGGTAATCAGTTGCGCAAAGCAGTCGTCGGTCTGGGCATCCCCCAATCCTAGGCGTCCGAGGGCTTCCATGTAGCGGCAGTGGATATGGTTGCGCAGGGTGGGATCATCGTTGAATACGAGAAAACTAGGTAACGATACGGCAAAATAATCGGTGCGTACCTCGTCATCACGATGCTGTTGCCCGTAAGAAATCAGTCGTTGAAAAATGTGTTGTGCCTGCGTCGCGTCACCGAGGCGACACCATGCCAATCCCTGATAAAAAATCATGTCAGGTGGCTGATCGTTGTAGTAGATGGCCGAGGTGGGCTGACTTTCGCCACGGCAGGCCAACT
>CAZIKU010000159.1:0-3431 GCA_964539815.1 uncultured Klebsiella sp.
TTTTATACTGATTATTTATAGGAAAAATGTGTCATACGCCGACTCCCATCACCGTCAACAGCACCGTCAACGTCAATACACTCAAGAGCGTCGTAATCACCACCGTACCTGCCACAAACTGTGGACGGGCATCGAATTCCAGTGAGTAGAGCACCATATTCACTGCCGTAGGCATACTCGCCTGGATAATCACGACATTTGTCGCAAGTGCATCGAGGTGCAATAGGCTGGCCACACCCCATGCCAATAGCGGTGATGCGACCAGCCGAATCGCGACTCCCACACCCGTCAGGCGTACGTCGTCAATGGCAGTGCTTTGCGCCAACTGCATGCCGAGTAGCATCAACAAAAATGGCAACGTGGCAGTGGCAATCATGTCGATGCCCTTGAGGAGTGATCCCACCACCGTCGGTGCATCGAGTGACACCCCCAGCCAGCGCAAGCCGATACCCGCAATCACCGCGTAGATCGGGGGCATACGCAGCACTTGGCGGAGTCCTGATTGCCAGTTGCTGTTGCCCGCTTGGGCAATAGCAATGGTGAGCGTCTGCGCCATCATGGCCTGGGCAATGAAATAGAGCAAGGCGCGCTGCAAGCCTGCCTCGCCAAAGGCGAAATGGGCCGTCGGCAAGCCATAATTACCAGAATTCATGAACATGGTAACCAGCAACAGTGCGGCCGTACTTTTGGCGTCTTGGCGCATCCAGCGTGCGACCAGGTATGCTATCAGCCCCGACCCAAAACAGACCACCACCGAGACTAGGGAGATGCGCAAGACCTCGAAGCCGGGGATTTGGATTTTGATGATATTAATAAAAATCAGCGCCGGGCTGAGCGCATACATGCTGACTCGGTTGAGCGACCGCGTATCCACAGGCAAAAAGCGTTTGAGAATATACCCGACACTCACCACAACCACAATCGGCAACAACACCTGAATAAACGCTTGGATGAGCACGAGAATTCCCTTCCACCACGATGGGTTAGCGCACCGCGCCAAAAATCATTTCATCGACGAGACGTTCTACCGGTGCATGATCATCATACAAGACGAGTTGACTGCGATCGCTTGCCAGAAATGCAAATCCCTGCACAGAGGCCATGGTGGTGCGCAGTGCCGGATTGGTGATGCGCTGATAGTTGGCCGCAAAATTCGCTCCACCATCGCCGATTGTCTTGTTACTGCCGACGAGAATCCAATTCCCGAATTGAGTCGTCTCGAGCACAAATACCGATGGAAAGACTTCGAACATGGTCGTAGCAAGGGTCTGCGCCAGGCGTACATCTCCATCTGCGCCAAGACCTGCATTCAACACTACGACACCGTTCGGCGTGAGGCGGTCACGCACCATGCGAAAAAACTCCACCGTCGTCAGATGAAAGGGAATATACGGCTGATGGTAGGCATCCACTCCGATGACATCATAGCTGGTATTCTGTGCAGCCAACCATGTTCGCCCATCGGCTACATGCACATGGTAGTTGGGATTCCCCCCCGCCGTCGCACTATCGCGCATGCCGAAGTCGCGGCGCGCAATATCGACGATGGTCTGATCGATTTCGACAGCATCGACCCGTGCCTGCGCGCCATAGATGGCGAGAAATTGATTGGCGGCAGTACCTGCCGCCGACCCCAATAATGCCATACTCGTTATGTCACGCTCTTGCCGATTCGGGACGACATAGGGTGCCACTGCAAAGTAGTCCCACGGACCACCACCCGTCAGCAAATCGCGTACATCCTGGCTCTGCGCATAGCGCTGATTGTACACGGAGTGGACGGCCAACCCCTCATTGAGGAGCAACAGTGTCTGTGGCCCGGCCACTGCATCGACACGGGTGGCGACTTGGATGACGTTATTGGCCGACTCAGTGGTCGACTGCACCACACAATCGCTACACCCGGCTGCCAAACTCGGCGGGCCATAAATGAGGCGCCATCCCAGCAACACGGCTACCAGCACGAGTGCCCCGAGACGGCGCCAGCGTTGTGACACCCAGGCCGCCAGGACGATGAGTGCGGCAGCAATCAGCAACAGTGACAACGTGGTGCCAAACTGTGGAATGAGCCACAAACTGGCGGCAAACGTGCCGACCAACGAACCGACGGTGGCAAGTGCGGACAAGCGTCCCAATGCGCCTCCAATTGCAGTGGCATCGGTGGCGAGCAATGTCAGGCGCGCCGCAAATGGCGAAATCGCAGCCAGCAAAATAACCGGCGCAGCAAAGAGCACCAATGCGACCACGAGTGCCCCCAAAAAGCCCCCAACGGCAAGTTGTTGCAGAGCCACCCGCGCAAACGAAATCAGCGGTGGCGCAATGGGGGCGATGATGGCAGTGGTAAGCCCAGCGTACCAAATCAGCCGCGCCAACAAGTCGGCATCGTTGGCAGCATAGGCATCAGCCCAGCGACCGCCGAGATGATACCCAACCGCCAAATACAACAACGTCATCCCGATGACCGCAGCCCATATGGGTTGCGACGTACCAAAGGCTGGTGCCAACAAGCGTGGTGCTGCCATTTCGATGGCCAACGTACAGGCACCAGCCAAAAAGACGGTAATCGGCAAGCGGGATACGCTCATGCTCCTACCCTCCTACGATCGCAGAACGGACCAAACTCTCGAGGAGTTGCAGCAAGAGCATGGCAATGATGGGCGTGAAGTCGAACATGCCCATTGAAGGAAGAACGCTACGTAGAGGCGCCAAAATCGGCTCAGTGATTTCATTGAGGATTTGCGTGATGCGCATGCTGCCCGGCTGGTCAATCCACGACATGATGACCCGTCCGATGATGGCATACGACAATATTTGAATAAACAACAAGACAAAACTCATAAAAAACGACATGTCTGGGTCCTTTCTTTCACACACCACTTAAGAAACATCATCACGCAAACGAATCCGCACCGCAGCCGCATGGGCATGCAGTCCCTCGGCATCGGCGAGGCGTGCTGCTGCCGGGCCAATGCGGCGCAAGGCGTGCTGATTGAGTCCGACCACCGAGATGATTTTGCGGAAGTCGTCGACATTCACCGGTGCCGCAAAACGAGCCGTGCCCCCCGTAGGCATGATATGCGACGGGCCAGCGATATAGTCGCCCAGCACCTCAAACGAACGCTCGCCCACAAATACCCCACCCGCATTACGCACCCAGCCCAGGTAATCCCAGGCGTCGTCGATGAGCAGGCACAAATGCTCGGGCGCATAGGTATTCGCCACTGCAAAGGCTGTCCGCAAATCGGGGACCACCACGATGCCACTACGCAGCGCCAGCGTCTCAGCAGCACCACTGTTGTCGGGCAGAGCGGCTAGCTGCGTAGCGAGCTCAGCTTTGACGGCCTGTGCCATCTGTATGTCAGTCGTGACGAGAATCGCCGCCGCCTGCACATGCTCGGCTTGCGCGAGTAGGTCAGCCGCCACATAGGCCG
>CAZIKU010000160.1:0-3405 GCA_964539815.1 uncultured Klebsiella sp.
CACGCCCCGACGTGCTTTGCATTGTACGCTATGGCGCACACAATGTCAACGCCAATTCGCACGTCCCCACAAAATATGCGTATAATTCCCACAAAGAGGATTACTGTGTGCAGGGGAAATCATGCTCTATCCGTTGTTGCGCAATGCGCTATTCTCGCTTGACGCCGAAGTCGCCCACGAGCGCACGGCAGCACTCCTCAGGCTTGCGAGTCGCACGCCGGGCATGGCGCAGGTGTTGCGTCAACTGTTCCGTCCCGCCACACGTGGCTTGACTCAGACAGTCGCCGGGATGACCTTTGCCCACCCCATCGGACTGGCCGCAGGATTCGACAAACACGCGGATCTGACCCATGGCATGGCCATGTTGGGTTTTAGTCATATCGAAGTGGGCACCGTCACCCCTCGCCCCCAAGAGGGCAATCCCAAACCACGCATGTTCCGCCTGCCCGCCGATTACGGGCTCATCAATCGTATGGGGTTCAACAGTGTGGGCATGGACGTCGTTGCCCAACGCATGGCGACACGGCCACTGTCACTGCCTGTCGGCGTCAATATCGGCAAAAACCGCGACACGGAGTTGGCGCGTGCCACCGATGACTACCTCACTGCCTTTCAGCGCCTTGCGCCACATGCCGACTACGTGGCAATCAATATTTCGTCACCCAACACCCCGGGACTACGGCAACTGCACGAAACCCACGCCTTGCACGAGCTTTTGAGTGCCTTGCGTGATGCCAATCAATGGCAACGACCACTTTTCCTCAAAATATCGCCCGATGAAACTCCAGCACAAATCGCCCAAGTGGTCGAAACAGCATTGCAAACAGGCATTTCAGGCATTATTGCCACCAACACAACAGTAAGTCGTCCCGACACACTGCGCAGTCCATTCGCCAACGAGACGGGTGGATTGAGTGGGATGCCACTGCGTGACGCCTCCCTTGAAACGTTGCGCCATGTGGCACGCATCACCGCAGGGCAGGTACCGATCATCAGTGTGGGGGGGATTAGTACGGCAGCAGACGTCTACACTCGCCTGCAGGCAGGGGCCAGCCTCGTCCAGCTCTACACGGCCATGATTTACCACGGGCCGTCAATTGCCGCACATTTGTCATGGGCACTCGCCGGGCTACTTCGCCGCGATGGTGTCACGGATATTCGCCAGGTCATTGGTGTGGCACGCTAACGGCGTGCCACTTGGAGTACTGCGCCACCATTCGCTGGTACTTTTACCCGTTGTACCCGTTGTGCAGTGACCACGTAGCTCCAGGCACTGAGTTGATCATGCATGAGCATTTCGTCGTCGATGCCGAGGCCACTCAACAGGATGTCGATGGTGGTATCGGTGTCGCTGGCATTGATGGCAATAATCAAAATTTCCCGCCCAAGCGTCCGTGCATACGCCACCGTCCGTCCACTTTCGTGCGCGTGAATGATGGTGAGTTGCCCTTGCCGCAAGGCTACAAAGCGTTGCCGCATGGCGATACAGGTCATCACCCACTCACGCAGTCCACTCTGCCAGTGTTGCACATCCCAATCAAACGCCGCGCGGTTCAAGGGGTCTTTGCCACCTACTAATCCGATTTCGTCGCCGTAGTAGATACATGGCACACCCACATATGTCATGAGAAACAACAACGCTACTTTGAGTCGTCCCACATGCTGTTCGGCGAGTGTCAAAAAGCGTTCGGTATCATGACTCCCTATCAAATTAAACCCGACACGGGTGTGGTCAGCCGCATAGCGCAGGAGTTCCTTTTCGATTCCTGTGGTAAATGCATGCGCCCCTATTGTGCGTTTGGCAAAGAAATCGACGATGAGCGTTCGTGTGGGGTAATTCATCACCGCATCAAACTGGGTACCGTCGAGCCACGGGCTACCGTCATCCCAGATTTCGCCGACGATGTAGGCCTCGGGATTAGCCCGTTTGACGGCGATGCGGAATTCACGCCAAAACTCATGATCCGCGATTTCGCTGGGGACATCGAGTCGCCAGCCATCAATACCAAATTGAATCCAATGCACGGCGACATCCAACAAAAACTGCCGGACTGGTGGGAAGTCGACGTTGAGTTTGGGCAATGCCCGAATGTCCCACCAGCTGGTATACCCGGCCGGTTGCGTGTCATCGTAGGGGTACAAGGGGAAGGAATCGATGTAAAACCAGGCGCGGTATGGTGACTCCGCACCATTTTCAACAACATGGTGGAACGGCGTGAACCCACGTCCACAATGGTTGAATACGCCATCGAGGATGATTTTGATGCCTGCAGCATGCGCCTTGTCCAGCAACGAGCGGAATGCGGCGTCACCACCCAAAAGTGGATCAACATGGTAATAATCGTCAGTATGGTAGCGATGATTGCTGGCGGATACAAAGATAGGCGTCAAGTAGATGGCCGTGATGCCCAACTCTTTCAAGTAGGGAATTTGTGCCTCGATGCCGTACAAATCCCCCCCCATGTAGCAGTGTTGGGTGGGAATCGAGCCCCATTGCGCAAAGGCCGAGACGTGCGGGTGTTTGCTGCTTTTACAAAACCGGTCAGGAAAAATTTGATAGAACACCGCATCAGATACCCACTCCGGTACCGGAAAAAATTCTGTAGTCATGACACTATCCGCTGTTTTCGTGAAGCTCCATATCTGCATTATACCCCATGCGCGTCATGATTCTCGGCAATCAGCACAAGATGCACACAGTACGGTATAATTATCAGGATAGATTGATGCGGTGTGCATACACAAAGGCATTGTCATGAGTACGTGGCTGTTGGTTGGCTTGGGGAATCCGGGGGCACAATATGTCAATACGCGCCACAACATCGGCTTCGAGATTCTCGATACATTTGCGGCACACCACAACCTGCAGAGTGCGGGCACGCGCGCACAAGCCAAACTCAGCACGGGCACCATTGCTGGGCACAAGGTCATCTGTGCATGGCCCCAAACGTACATGAACCGTAGTGGTATTGCGGTGAGTGGGCTGGCCAACTGGTACAAAGTTCCATTGAACAACGTAGTCATCGTCTACGACGATCTCGATTTACCCTTTGCCAATCTGCGCCTGCGCGAAAAAGGCAGTGCCGGCACGCACAACGGCATGCGCTCGATTGTCCAACTGCTGGGGAATACGGAGTTCGCCCGGTTGCGTGTCGGCATCGGCAAAGTCCCCGCTGGCTGGGATGCGTATGGCTATGTATTGGGAAAGTTTGCTGGCGACGAAGCCAACGAAATCCCGAATCTCTGCCAAAAAGCCAGCGAGGCACTCTCCCACATCATCGAACACGGCATGATTTCGGCCATGAATCGTTATAATTGAGCGTTTTTATTCGTCGGTGTCGATATTCCAGGCGTGCACACCCTGCGTCGTAAACGAGAAGTGGCGCACCTGCATACCTGCCTCGT
>CAZIKU010000161.1:0-3357 GCA_964539815.1 uncultured Klebsiella sp.
TTGAGCCAAAAGGCACACTCACGTTTGTAGTGTTGCTGGCCATCGGGTATGCCATTTACTGGTTCGTATTGTGGTTTGATGTCGTTAGTCGCGGGGGTACACAGTAATGATTCACGTCGATCGTTATGAACGCATGTGGTTCGTCATTGTAGGCTTGTTGATGGGCAGTTTCGTGGCAGCACTAATTGCAACATCACTGGTCTACGGCATTCATGTGCCATCACCAGCAGGGCGTATTGATCCCACCCAACTCGATAGAACAGAATTCGCCACGCCTGGATTAACACAGGATGGCGAAAAGGCGTATACATTGCGGGTGGTCGCGCACATGTGGCAATTCGATTTTGGAGTCAAAGGGAGCATGCCTAGCATTTCTATCCCAGCGGGGAGTCGTGTCAAGATTATGGCAACCTCCAGAGATGTGACGCATGGATTTTACATCGAGCAACACAACGTCAATGTGATGTTGGTACCAGGACAGGTTTCGCAGGTGTCACTGACTTTTGCCAAACCGGGAGTCTACCACATCATTTGTCACGAGTATTGCGGACCGGGGCATCAGGCCATGATCGCTGTTATTAACGTTCAATAAGCAGAGGAATTACCATGCAATCTGCACAAAAACTTACACGCACATCGAGTGTCGTCACATACCCGGCCAAAACACTGCTCTCGAGTGAACAGTGGTTGGTTGGCACACACATCATCACCGCATTCGTGGCCTTGTCACTGGGTATCTTTTTAGGGCCATTCCAAGTCTTTCGGCGTGCGCCCATGCTCAAATTACCGATTCCGTTTTTTTCGTACTACTACGAAGCACTGACGGTACACGGGGTGGTCAACGCGCTGGTCTTTACCACGTTTTTTATCGTCGGATTCAGCTATTTTGTGGTACAGCGGTCACTCCAGCGTGAAATCTGGAAACCCAAGTTGGCCTGGGCTGCCTACTGGATTATGATTGTTGGTCTGTTGATGACCATCTACGCCATCCTATCGGGGCAGGCCAACGTACTCTACACGTTCTATCCGTCGATGATTGCGCATCCGCTCTTTTATCTCGGATTGACGCTGGTGATTGTGGGGACATGGATTGTAACCACCATTTTGTTCATGACCTACTACGCCTGGCGCCGTGAAAGTGGCCCATCTGAGCGCGTACCACTGGCCGTCTTTGCCACGCTCACCAATTACACCATGTGGTGCGTGGCCACACTGGGGGTCGCCATCGAAGTGTTGTTCATGCTGTTGCCGTTGTCGTTGGGGCTGGTGAAAACAACCGACCCACAGACCGCTCGGGCGTTATTCTGGTTCTTTGGGCATCCGCTGGTCTACTTCTGGCTGATTCCAGCGTACATTTCGTGGTACACGATGCTGCCCAAGCAGACCAACAGCAAGTTGTTCAGTGATCCGCTGGCACGTGTCGCGTTCATCCTGTTGCTCATCTTTTCGATTCCGGTGGGTGTGCATCACATGTACGTCGACCCGGGTGTCAGTGAAGTCATGAAAGTCGTGCAGTGGGTGTTCACGTTTGCGGTGGCCATCCCCAGCTTTCTGACGATTTTCAACATCGGCGCAGTCCTCGAACGTGCAGGGCGTATGCGGGGTGCCACCGGGCGTATTGACTGGATGTGGAAGCAAGACTGGTGGAATCCGGTCGTAGCCGCACAGTTGGTCGGCATGTTGATGTTCGTGGTGGGCGGAATCAGTGGCATTGTGAATGCATCACTCACGCTGAACATCGCCTTGCACAACACGTCGTGGATTCCGGCACACTTCCACACCACACTCGGTGGTGCGGTCACGATGACATTCATCGGCATCGCCTACTGGCTGATTCCCATGGTCACTGGGCGCAGTCTGTACAGCAACAAGATGGCTATCGCCCAGATCTACACCTGGTTCATCGGCATGATGACCTTTGGCTTCACCTACAGCCAAGCAGGATTGTTGGGTGTGCCACGGCGCACCGACTTGGGCAATGCGCCCTATATCAACGCGGCAGCCGTCCCTTATCTCAACGCATCGGTGATTGGTGGCGTATTGTTGTTGATTAGCAGCATTTTGCTCTTTGCGAATTTGTTGCTGAGCGTATTCGTATCAAAGACGGCCTATGCCGAAGCGCCACCCATCGACACCAAGGTCGAATCGGATTCACCCATGATCCTCGAGCGCTGGGGCTTCTGGTTGGCCGTGGTCGTGGTGCTGTGCATTGTCGCGTGGGGACCCGTCTTCCTCGAGACAGTGAACTTCTCGACGACATTCATTGCGCCCGTGTACAAGCCCGAAGTCCCAATGCCCATCAAGTAAGTCGCACGAGCCACGGTGTGGTGACTGACATCACACCGTGGCTCGACGTAGATGGAATCGCCATGCAGAAACAGTTTTTGCTGACCATGATGACATCCATGATTGCTGGATTTGGTCTGATGTTTGTGATTGTCGCCGTTGCGTATACACGTGATATTGCGAGCATTATGCGTACGCCCACATTGATTTGGCAGTATGTGTGTGGCATTCCGGTCAATTCCAGCATGACGGTGCCGCTGTTGTTGAGCATCGGGAGTCTGTGTCTGCTCGGTGCTGGCGTGACGTGGTGGTGGACACAGCGCACGCGTTGACGATGCACCATGTAATGTGTGTGGTACACTAGGCGTATGAATGGGCAGGAGTGTACCATGACATCACAGGACTCACGCACCGCACGTGTCACACATGCCATGGAGGACTATCTCAAAGGCATCTACGAGATTAGCCTCGACAATGCACAAGTCACCACGTCGTTGATTGCCACACGCATGGCCGTCAAACCGGCGTCGGTGAGTGGTATGTTGCGCGCCCTGGCAGATTTGCATCTGGTCACCCATACTCCCTACTACGGCGTCACACTTACACCGACTGGCCAACAAATTGCCCTTGAAGTGTTGCGCCATCATCGCCTGATTGAGCTCTACTTGGTCGAAGCCTTGGGCTTCAAGTGGGACGAAGTCCACGACGAAGCCGATCGCCTCGAGCATGTGATTTCAGAAAAATTCGAAGCCCGGATTGCGGATCTCCTCGGGCATCCGACCATGGACCCGCACGGTGACCCCATCCCGGCCCGCGACGGCACCATGCCACCACATACGCGTACCAGCTTGGCCGATATGCCGACAGGGACGTGTGCGCGCATTGTACGCGTGCGTGGCGATCATCACAGCAGTCGCTTGCAATATCTGGCGAATCTTGGGCTGGTGCCTGGCAATACCGTCACCGTCTGCGAAGTCACGCCGTTTGATGGTCCACTGATGATTGAAGTGGATGCCCACACGCATGCCCTCGACCGCCGCTTGGCCAAACTGATTTATGTGGTAGCACAAC
>CAZIKU010000162.1:0-3253 GCA_964539815.1 uncultured Klebsiella sp.
TGCCAATCCAACCGTCGTCGATGAGTTTGCGGCAGGTCTGAATGCCACCACCGAGGAAGGTGTCGGGGGCGCCGCCGACGCGCACACCCTTGGCGGCGGCTGCAGCGACGAGGCGTTGACCATCGGCCAGGGTGATGGTGAGCGGTTTTTCGTTGTAGACGTGCTTGCCCGCTGCCACCGCTTGGAATGCCACTTCGGCATGCGCCGCAGGAATGGTCAAGTTGATGATGATGTCAATGGTGGGGTCGGCGAGTAGATCGGCCACGGTGCAGGCCTTGATGCCGTATTCGGCGGCCCGGGCTTCGGCGCTGGCCATGAAAATGTCGGCGCATGCCACGATGTCGTAGTCGGCAAATCGCGGGGCGTTTTTGAGGTAGATGCCACTAATCGTGCCACAACCAACAATCCCTGCGCGAAGTGGAGAACGAGTCATACAGAACTCCCTTGGGTGTAATCAGGTGTCGTTTGATTATACCATTCTCGCAGTACGTGATGGTCAATGGTACAATGATGCATAACGAAGAATGTCCGTTTTATATGGATGTGGAGTGGCATGAGACATACTGCCAACAAATCGAATTGCGTGGTGTTGGTGGGTTTGAGTGGCTCTGGCAAATCGACGGTTGGGCGCTATTTGGCGAGCAAACTCAACTATCCACTCTGTGATACAGATGCAATTATCGAGAGTGAAAGTGGCCAAGCGGTGACCGACATCTTTGCGAGTCGTGGCGAAGCCGCCTTCCGCGAAATCGAGAGTGACGTACTCAGACGGGTGCTGGCAGCGCCGCCGGTGGTGGTGGCCACGGGTGGCGGTATCGTGACCGTCCCCGATAACTGTGCCCTCATCAAAGCGCATGCGTTTGTGGTGTGGCTTGATGCCACAAGTAGTGCGATTATTACGCGCATCACCAACCATCGCCAGGTGCGCCCGTTGCTCCAGGGTGATAATCCGCACCAGCGCCTCGAAGAGATGCGCCGTAAGCGTGCCGCCTTGTACCGTGCAGTCGCCGATTTGCACATCTTGACCGACGGCATTCATGCCAGTGCGGTGGCTGCCCGCATTGCCATGTTGATCCCGGGTGCGCCGCCATCGCGAGAGGAGTCATCGTTGTGACCACACCGTTGCATGTCACTGTTGCATCTGGCTACCCCGTCATCGTGGCGGCGGGGTGTGCGCACACACTACCGACACAGCTGCACAGCCTCGGATTACGTGGGCGCGTGCATATCGTGGCCGACCAGCACTTCACCGATTTGGCGGCGACACTGGCAGCCGCCTGTGGCGGGCAGCCGAGTGTTGTGGTGTTGCCCGGTGGCGAAGCCAGCAAAGAGATGGCGACACTGATGCGCATCTACGACCACTTGCTGACGCAACGCGTCGAACGCAGCGATGTGCTGGTGGCACTCGGTGGCGGGGTGGTCGGCGATGTGGCTGGGTTTGCGGCAGCCACCATCGTGCGTGGCATTGCCTGCGTCCAGATGCCCACTACCCTGCTGGCCATGGTCGATAGTGCGGTCGGTGGCAAAACGGGCATCAACCA
Organism: uncultured Klebsiella sp.; assembly: GCA_964539815.1. Classification (GTDB taxonomy): domain Bacteria; phylum Chloroflexota; class Chloroflexia; order Chloroflexales; family Roseiflexaceae; genus UBA965. The sequence continues at coordinate 1,542 of CAZIKU010000162.1, forward strand.
CCCATTAGGCAAAAACATGATTGGCGCATTCCATCAACCGCGGCTGGTATTGGCCGATGTGGCGTTGCTGCGGACGTTGCCACCACGCGAACTGGCTGCGGGCTGGGCAGAAGCCATCAAACACGGCGTGATCCGTGATGCAGCCCTCTTTGCCGATTTGGCGGTGGCCGACCCGCAGACGGCGTATTTCGATGCCGATCTGGTGCGGCGTGCAGTGGCAGTCAAGGTCGAGGTGGTCAATATCGATGAGCGTGAACAAGCCGAACGCATGTTGCTCAACTACGGGCATACGGTGGGCCACGCCCTCGAACAAATCCTCGGCTATGGCGTCTTACTCCATGGTGAGGCGGTGGCGGTGGGCATGCACATCGAGGCCACACTGGCCCATGCACTCGGGCTGTGTGACCACGCAGTCATCACACAACAGCAACAGGTCTTGCAGCGCTACGGACTCGCCACCACAATCCCTGCAGGGGTGACAGTGGCGCAACTGCTCGAGGTGATGCATCGTGACAAAAAGGTGCAGGCGGGGCAGATTCGCTGGGCGCTGCCACGGCGTATCGGGCATGCGGAAGTGGTGCGTAATGTGCCAGTTGATGTGGTGACACAGGTGTTGACTGCCGCTATTGGTTGATAGATGTCTTTTGGCGTTTCGATGCCAAAAATAGCGACGGGAGGTGTGATGATTTCACGGATTTCAATGTATTTTATGGAATTAATACAGTTTTAATAGAAAAAATTGACTCACCGGTAGGTATTTTGGTATAGTGTAGCCATAGAGAAAGGGGTCGTGCATGAAATCGGCACCATTTTCGGCGGATTCTTCAATAGGGCAGATACTGACGTTTTTGCAGCGGCATGGCGAAGCCACCATCCGCGAACTCGAAGACGAACTGGGGATTAGCACGACCGCAGTGCGTGAACACCTCATCAATCTCGATGCACGCGGGTACATTGCGACACGCTTTATTCGCAATGGGCGGGGGCGACCACGGATTGTCTATTCATTGACCGAGCAGTCGCGTGATATTTTCCCACGGAGTTACGATACCTTGGTATCGGTGTTGTTGGACGAAATTGCGCGTCAGCAGGGCGAAGACGGGTTGGCCACGTTGCTAGGAAGTGTCAGTGAACGCTTGGCTGAAGGGTATCAGCGTACGGCCAAGGGCGATGCAAAATCACGTATGGGTGACATCCAAAAGATGATGGAATCGCGTGGCATCCCCGTGGAAGTGCAGCCTGATGCGAGTGGGTTCACGTTTTATGCGTGTCCATATCACGAAGTCGCCCAAGATCATGCCGGTGTCTGTGCGATGGAAAAGCGCATGATTGAGCAAGTGCTCGGACATGCAGTACACACAGAAGAGACCATTCGCGAGGGTGGTCGTTGCTGTAGTTTCTCGTTGTCGCCTGACAACGCCAAAACTATCTCACTTGTCGATTAGCAGACGTTTTCGCAGTACAAGGAGTATGAGCTTCAATGGAATTGGTGATTAAAGACCTTCGGGCGAACATTGGCGACAAGGAAATTCTCAAAGGTGTGAATTTGACTGTCAAGCCGGGCACAATTCATGCCATCATGGGTCCCAATGGGAGTGGGAAGAGCACGCTGTCCAACACGATTATGGGGCACCCCTCGTATACCGTGACAGGTGGTGAGGTGTGGTACAAGGGCCACAACATCCTCGAGCTCGAGGTCGACGAACGTGCCA
>CAZIKU010000163.1:0-3249 GCA_964539815.1 uncultured Klebsiella sp.
CCATCAACAAAGCCGGAGTCATCAACCAAGTCGGCTACATGTCGCGCTATTCAGACATGGCGGCCAAGGCCCGTGAGTTGCTCGGTGATCGCAAGGTGGTGATGGGACTCGGGCGCTTCATGGTACGCATGGGTGCCAATCATCCGTGGTGGGGCAAGCGCACCATTGGTGGTGGACAAATTGTCGAGCAGAGCACGCATCAATTCGACTTCTTGCGCTATATCATGGGCGAAGTCACCGAGGTGCACACCTACGGGCACAAGGGAGCCGGTGACGACATTGCCGACTTCGAAGATAGCACCATTGTCACATTACACTTCGCCAATGGCGGGATTGGCTCGGTCATCAGTACCAGCTGCACCGAAGTCCCAGATGGGTGTGGGTGGGAATTCACGGGGCGCGACCTGTATCTGCGCATGATCATGGATGTCGATTTGTCGGGGGTCATCGATGGCAAGGCCATCAGCTTCAAAGGGAGCGAGACGGGGTATATCCGTCAAGTTGGCGAGTTTTTGACTGCCGTCAAAACCAAAAATCAACAGCTGGTCCGTTCGTCGTATGCGGACGCCGTCAAGACGTTGAAGGTGACGTTGGCCGCAGAGCAGTCGTTGCAGGCAGGTCGACCAGTACGCCTTTCATAAATGGAAAGAGACGATGATGCAAATTGGTACGCTCCAAAATGTCCTCAACGAGCCACTCGGCAGTAGCTTCGTCCAGGCGGCGCGGCTCGGCTTCGACTGTATCGAATTAGACTGGAATACACCAGCGGATGCCTTGCCGGGTGGGGTAATGAGCCCCAGCATGCGGAACATGATGAAGCAGACGGCGCGCACCAACGGTGTCGCCATCAAGTCGGTGGCAGCCCACTTCCTCAACAACGGCGGGATTGCCAGTGCTGATACGGCGGTAGTGGCTACGGGCATGCTCAATCTGCGCCGTGGCATCGAGTTGTGTGCCACTATTGGCGCAAGCGTGTTGCTGGTTCCTTTCTTTTTCCATGGCGAAATCGAGGGTGATGACGGCATCAAACGCCTCACCGACAATCTCTCACGGCTGGCCAGTGATGCGGCCAGTGCTGGAGTCAAATTGGGCATCGAGAATACGTTGACGGCCACCCAAAACGCCGCCATCGTCGATGCCGTTAATTCGCCTTTTGTGGGCGTCTACTGGGACATGGCCAACGGCATCGCCTGTGGCTATGATGCGGTGGCCGATGTACACACGTTGGGCAAGCGGCTGGTGCAGGTGCACGCCAAGGAATTCAAGCACGACGGTGGGGCACGTGGGACGCGTGCCAACCCACGTTTCGATCTGCTTAATGCGGCCCCACTCGGCCAGGGCGACGTGCCTGTGCCAGGGGTGATTGCAGCGCTTAAAGCGGTAGGATATGCCGGTGCAATCGTGCTCGAGACGGGACATTTCGGCAACCATCATGCCTCAGCGCAGGCGGCAGCTACCTATTTGCGCACACTCGTCTAGGAGGGGCATATGCAGCTTTCATTTATCACGGCCAACTACGTGGCACGCCAGATCGGCTTCAATATGACCGAAGGCTGGGGCCAAGGTGACAAGGCGACCAACGACTACTATCGCCCCATTGACACATATGCGGAGCGCTTGGGTGAACTCCTCGACCAGATTGTGGCGCAGGGCTACAGCCATGTCGATATCTGGACTGCCCATCTCAACTGGGCGTGGGCCACTCCCGCACATCTGGCCATCGCCAACCAGCAGCTCAAGGCGCGTGGGTTGACGGTGCTCTGCTATGGTGGCCGCTTCGGCGAAACACTGGCAGATTTCACCACTGTCTGTCAGACAGCCAATGCGCTGGGAATCACGGTGCTGGCGGGGTCAACGGGGGCGCTGAGCAAGGATCGCGCCGGCGTAGTGCGTGTGTTGCAGCAGTATAACTGCCGACTCGCGCTTGAAAATCACCCCCAGGAAAAAACACCGGCCGATATTTTGGCACAAATCGGTGATGGTGGCAACGGCACCATCGGTACTGCGGTCGATACCGGCTGGTGGGGGACACAGGGCTATGATGCTGCCAAAGCCATTGTCGAGCTCTATCCGCATATCATGTCCGTGCACCTCAAGGATGTCCTCGCCGCAGGCGCCCACGACACCTGCCGTTGGGGCCTGGGGGTAGTGCCCATCGAGGAGTGTGTGCGCATTTTGCGCGCCAAGGGGTATACGGGGCCGATTGCAGTGGAACACGAGCCCAATACGTATGATCCCACCGCCGATTGCGTGGCCATGCACCAGATGATGGCGACGTGGTGGCGCTAAATTGCGCCGAATACACGCATCCCCTGGTGACGTTGTCGTCACCAGGGGATTTTTGTGGGGTTATTCGCCGAGTATGCGCGCGACGGGGGCGTAGCTGAGGCGACGTGCTAGTGCGCGGGCGTGGGTGGCGTGAAAGGCGGAATTGTTTGTCTCTGTGGAAAACATGTCCTGGTATATGACTGCAAGCTGAAGATGGAGCTGACAGGCGATAAGCGGACGAAGTGGTTGTAGACAAAGTGCCTCAGCTTGGGCAATGTCGTGCTGTACATCTGCAATGGTAATACGTAGCATCCAAGCCCATCGGTGCAATTGTAGGCGATGTGCCATGACCTCGGCTTGGTCATCGGAGGCGTTTCCGGGATACCCATCGCGCACAGTGTTGTTGAGGGTAAATGCGCGATCAATATCCATCCATGCCGTATCGGGATTGAGCCATGCATGTAATCCAAGCAACATGCTTGTATAGTCGGTAATGCCGAGGATTAATGCAGGACTCAGTTCGTGTTTTGTCTGTAAATCATCGATAACGGAATACGACTGGAGCCCTGCGTGCACAATGGTACGTGCGAGGTCTTCATCACTATGATACGTTGCTAATGCATAATCAATAGCCAAATGTGCACGTACATAATGACTCAACGCATAATGCGATGGATTTTCTTGAGGAGTACGAATGCGTAATGACTCATGGATGGCATCCCATGCTTCTTGGAAGTGTGTAATTGTCTGTTGATCTGTGATATTAGCAGCAATGCGTAACGCATCAGCACGATTCTGTTGTGTCCAGGCATATTCCATAGGAACAGTTGCTTCGGTACGATATTCTAATGCTGCTGCAAATGACTCGAGTGCTTCGTTTGCATATTCCTGTTGATTGACATCGGGTTGGGTGCTCATATTACTGCATAAATTGGCATAGTTCATGAGCATTTGTGCATAGCGTTGTGGTTGTTCAGTATC
>CAZIKU010000164.1:0-3211 GCA_964539815.1 uncultured Klebsiella sp.
TCGATGACGGCGACAGCGTCGATAGCAGCAATACGACCATCCTTGTAGGCAGCCAAGGTCAAATCGATACTCATGGCCGGTGATGGAGTGGTCGTCAAGAAGTCTTCGCTACGGGTCAACACAATCTTGACGGGGCGACGTACCGCCCAAGCCACAGCGGCAGCCAACGGGTCAAGAATACCGTATTTGGCACCGAATCCGCCGCCAACCACCATCGGGACGACGCGTACCTTGGATTTGGGGAGTGACAACAGTCGCGCAACTTCGTCGCGTACGCCGAATTGCCCCTGGGTACTTGTATAGACGGTGATTTCCCCACGGACGTGATGTGGCTCTGCCACCACGGCATGTGGCTCGAGGTAGCCTTGATGCACAATAGGCGTGGTATAGCGGTGTTTGAGCACGATATCGGCACCAGCAATGGCTTTTTCGACATCACCACGTTTAAAGATGTTTTCTTCGTGGAGATTGGAAGGCGCATGCTCAGCAATGTCACCACTTTTGTCGACTGCAGCATGGGCCGCAGTGAGGTCCATACCTTCTTTGGGCAAGCCGTTGGGCCAAATCACCGGCGCATTCGGTGCAAGTGCGTCCTCGGGTGATGCAACGACGGGCAGCGGCTCGTAATCGACGACAACCGCATCAGCGCCATCCTGTGCGGCGGCTTCAGATTCTGCGACGACGACCACAACCGGATGTCCGCGGAAGAGTACCACGTCGTGTGCGAGTACCGCACTCGAGCGTGAATTGACGGGACGGTCACGGGTGGGCAAATCAGCAGCAGTCAGTACGGCAACTACACCAGGAATGGCGAGCGCAGCAGTACGGTCAATGGATGTGATACGGGCATGGGCATATGGACTCAATACCGGGCGCGCATGCAACATGCCAGGCAACGAAACATCGGCAGTGTATTGTGCGGTACCGGTGAGTTTTTCGGCGCCATCGATGATTTTGTGGCGCTTCCCAAGGGTACGATACTCAGACGTGATGGTCATGGTTGTCCTTTTTCCTCGATGCACTCAAATTGGATATTACCAATACTATTATACAACGGATGGGGCTTCGTTACCGGCTTCGGTGATAGCACGGCGCACATTCACGAAGATTAACAATGCAAAGCCGACCACAAAGAATACACCGATCATCGACAACGCCAGCCGATACGAGCTCGTGAATTGATAGACCAAACCAAAGACGAGTGGTCCGATCCAACTCGTACCACGCTCACTGACTTCGTAGAGGCTATAATACTCTGATTCTTTGCCTTTGGGAATCATCTGCGCAAAGAGCGAACGGCTAAGCGCTTGTGTGCCACCGAGCACCACGGCAATCCCTGCACCGAGGAGCAAGAACTGCACGACGCTGCCTTTCACAATAAAGTAACTCACTACCGTCAACGACGTCCAAATCACCAAACTCGCTAGAATTGCCTTTTTGGCACCCGTACGCTTGGCAACTTGATTGAATCCCAGCGCACCAAACCATGCCACAAACTGCACCATGAGGATGGTAATAATCAGCGTCTGTGACTCCATGCCCAATTCTTGCGTCCCAAAGGTCGACGACATGGCGATGACCGTCTGCACTCCGTCGTTGTAGAGCAAATATGCGCCCAAAAAGAGGAGTGTGTGCGGGTAGTGCACCGAGCTACGCAGTGTTTCACCGAGCTGGCTAAACCCAGCAGTCACCACGGATTGTCCCTTGACTAACTCGCGTGAGGCAGCAGGGTTGGGCAGACTGCGCAATGTGATGGGGATAAAAATGGCCATCCAGACGCCGGCCGAAGCCAAACAGATGCGTACAGCCAAACCGCCATCAATGCCAATTTGCTCGTACGACAAAAAGAGCGCCAAATTGAGGATGAGCAGCAACCCGCCACCGAGGTATCCGAAGGCGAAACCCTTGGAGGAGACGGCGTCACGCTCATCGGGAGTGGCAATTTCGGGCAGGAAAGCGTTGTAAAAGACCATCGATGCCCCAAACGTCAAGTTGGCAACGAGGTAGAGCAAGCCACCAAGCAGGTAATCAGTGCCCTGCATGAAAAACATCAAGATAACAGCAACAGTGGAAATATATGCAAATATGCCCAGCATACGGCGCTTGAGTGCGGTATAGTCAGCCACAGCACCGAGGATGGGCAAAAAGAAGACTTGCAACAGCACAGACAACGATGTCATGTATGCATAGAACGAGCCGGCAGCGATGGGGATACCCGCACCGAGCGGATAGAGCATACCACCGGTGTCTTTGGCGGCAGCTTGGGCGATACTAGTCAGATAGGGTCCGAGAAAGACGGCACCAACAGTCGTTGAATAGGCCGATACTGCCCAGTCAAAAAAATACCAACCGCGTTGTTCGCGTGTTCCACTAAACATCCGTTGCTCCTTTGCATGGCAGGTACATGGGGGGTGTCATCATTGAAAAAAACCGCTGTGTAGCAGTAGTATAGCCTATTTTTGGTCATCCACGAAAAAAGGCACCACGCGCTGGAATGTCAAACCCGTCAGATCAAAGTGTGCTGAGACACCAATACAGTGCACACCTCGTGCCATCGCAGTATGGACGGTACTCGCCAACACAGTGTCAATAGCAGCATCAATGGTGACACGTGCTGCACTGCCTTGGGCAACGACTACAAGTGCGGCATGGTAGCCACTCTGGGCGAGCAAAATCAACTCGCTGACATGGCGGGCAGCCCTGCTACTCGGTGCATCGGGGACTAACCCAGTCCCAGCACTGATGCGCCCTGCCGATTTGACTTCCAAGACGATGGGTGTCTCACCATCGAGCATGAAGTCAAAGCGACTGGCACCGAGTGACACTTCACGACGCACGCTGTGATAGGCGGGGAGCTGTGGAATCAGGTGCTGCTCGAGGACCAGGCGCATCAATCGGTTGGGCAGCAACGTGTCGAGTGACGCCCAACTGCCATCGCTACGCTGGGCTGCCGCCGCTTGCCATTGCGTGGCACGATTGTCGCCGGGACGAGACACCAGACAGATGGGCACTCCAGGAATAAGCGTCTCAACGAGGCGACCACGATCGGCCATGTGAGCACGGACCACTTCACCATCCATGAGTTGCGCTTCGACGACAAAGCGATTGGGGCGCGCCAGAAACGTGCCAATGACGTACGCGCCCCCACCAGCCAATGGCACATGCGCCGCCATCAACGGTTATCCCACTGCGGGGCACGTTTATTGAGAAA
>CAZIKU010000165.1:0-3189 GCA_964539815.1 uncultured Klebsiella sp.
TGGCAGGCAACCGCCCGCTGGGGGCGAGTGCGCTGGTGCAGGCGCAGATTGAGGCTTTGGCACATGGGCACGACCTGCGCAACCGCGTGCAATAACTAGCGCGTCAGCAGCTGCCAGACGTTGCGTGCCGCATAGGGAGTGAGATGGTTGGTATCCGAGTAGAGTGGGTACCCCTCCTGCATCACCAGACAGCGTGTGTCATCACAAAACAATGGCGTGGGATCAACAAATGTGACGGTAGGGAACGCCGCGCGCACACGGGCAATCACCGCCCGTGATGCGCGCATCGTATCGTCGACTGCGACACGTGGTGTATAGCAGTTGGCGCTGGCGTGCCAGAGCTGGAGTCGATTGCAGTTCAGCGGCACAAACTCGAGTTCGGGTGGTTGTGCCAGGAGCACAACCGTGGTCCGCGGTAGCTGTTGGAGTGCCTGGAGTGTGGCGCCGAGTCCGTGTGCGAGCACGTTGGCAATGTCGATTTGATCGGCAGGGAGGCGTGGCCCGTTGGCCTGGAAGGTGCCACGGCGGTTGCTGACCACATTGGTACTGGGGGTCATGGCCGCAAAGCGTCCAACCACAATCACGGTACGGGTCGTCCGTGGCGGCTGATTCGCCAGATTGGCGAGGAAGGCGGGGAGTTTGGCGGTATCGACACAGCCATAGGGGCGTTCGGATTCATCGATGAAGCGCTCGACGCCGAGTGCGGGGAGGCAGCCATTGATGGAGAGCACCGTGATATCGTCGGGAGCGGTGAATCCAGCCACGAATGCATCTGCATGACTATCGCCGATGACCACATACTCGGTGGTGGATGTCGTGCTGGTGCGCCCGAGACACATCATCATGAAATCGCGCGAAAGTCCATCGCATAGAGGGACATCGGGACCGAGTTGCTCACGCGTGGAGGGGAGTTTTTCGGGGACGCGATTGATGGGGGCCACCCACCCCAAGCCGATGACGGTGGCACCAATCACGCCCACACACGCCGTACTCGCCGCCAGGGCGCGACTAGACACCTGTCTCCAGCGCCCAAAGCGGATGGGCTGCTCGATGAAGCGATAGGTGAGCCAAGCGGCAAGCACACTGACGCCGAGCAGCACCAGGCGCACCCATATCGCCGGTTCTGCATCCACAAAGAAATGGGCGATGGAGAGCAATGGCCAGTGCCACAAGTAAAGTGGGAAGCTAATCAGCCCAATCCAGACCATGACGCGCCGGGCCAGGAGCTGGCGGTTGAGCCAGGCTGATTCACCAGCTGCAATCATGCACACACTCCCGACGACGGGGAAGATGCCACGCAACAGCGAGGCCTGTGCCGGGTCATTGGCCATCCAGAAACTGACCAGTATCAAGATGAATCCGCTGACACTCACGCAATTGGCAGTACGCACGTCCATGGTGACGCTCGACGGGGCAGTGGTATGACGACGCATCTGCTGTGCCAGCCATGCGCCTGCCAGCAATTCCCACATGCGCGCAATGGGCAAATAAAACGACGCGACATGATCGTTGCGAATCAACCAGATGCTGGTGATAAACGACGCCACCAACACGGTGATTGTGACAGCATGGATATGGCGCCGATTGAACATGAGCAAGAGTGGCCAGATGATGTAGAACTGTTCTTCGATGCCGAGCGACCATAGATGTAACAGCGGTTTATATACGGCTGCTTTGTCGAAGTAGTTGACTTCGCTTAGCAACAAAAAGTTCGCAAAAAATCCCGCACCTGCCGCAATATGATGACCGAGGTCGAGATATTCAATAGGAAAAAAACAGAGGTACCCGATGATGGCAACAGCCAGCAGCACAACGGTCAGGGCAGGGAAAATACGCCGGATGCGCCGCGCATAAAAGTCGCGCAACGAAAAGTGCTGCTGATCGAGTTGATGCACAATCACGTTGGTAATCAAAAATCCCGAGATGACGAAAAAGACGTCTACGCCGTTGTTGCCCCCCGGGAGTAATGTTGGGAAGGCGTGAAAGACGAGTACCGACAAAATGGCGACCGCCCGCAATCCATCAATATCACGCCGGTATGTGGGATGTATGGTTGATGCGCTGTTGGATTCAGTGGTGGTGTACCGTGCGACCAGCGCACACAGCGTGGTATACCCGATCAGGTATGCCAGCACGCCATACAGCGACATCGGCAGGTGCTGTGCGAGTTGCCAGAGGATCACGAGACTCCCGACCAACATGCCAGCATTCCAGCGTGTGGGGATGCGCCAGACTGTGACCCCAAGCAGGCTGTAGAGCATCAAGAGCACAAGCGTGGAATCGGGGATTGCTAATGAGGTGAGTGGCTGTAGTCGGATTGATGCGATGCCGAATGCGAGCTCACGCCCTTGGCGCGTTGGGGCATCGTTGCTGAAGCGAATGGTGGTGGTATCCAGTTGCCAAGGCGCATCGACCAAGAGCATGTAGGTGCGAAAGACGCCGACTGCTGGAGTAAACGTGTAATCCGTGTGGTCATTGACCGTCACGTGGATGACACTTTCGGCACTCGGGGCAGTGGCCACCACCGACACGATGTGTGGTCCGACATGGCTAGTGGGGAAACTGATAGTGGCGGCCTGGGCACCCCAGCGAAAAGACGACGGCTCGGTATCACGATATTCGAGTGGGTGGAAGTTTTGGATGAACGGATCGGCAAATGATTCGATGCGTTGCCACGTCGGCGTACGCGCTGCCATGCTCAAGAGGGCAACGGCACACACCACATACAATGCACTCATCCCCAAGCGCCTGAATAACCCCATCCATCCCTCATTTACGCACGTATCATCTGCCTTGCATCTTATCATACCTGGCGGGATGCACGCAGGGCAGGGATGACCTGGCGCCCGATGATATCAATACCAGTTACTGCCTGCTGCAATCCATGGGGTGTACCAAATTCAATGCGGCGCACTCCCACCGCAAAGAGCCGTTCACACTGGGCGATTAGGTCGTGGGCATTGCCACTAAAGGCAAAACGGTCGAGGATGTCGTCTGAAATCAGCGCCGCGCCCCCCACAAAATCACCACGGTCGGCATATGTTTGTAGGCGCTGGATGAGTTCAGGGTCAATGTGCACACTCGGGTCGAGTGGGGCAACCACCGGCAAATAGAGGACGGCGGCTTGGCGCGCCTTGTGGCGGGCAGCCTGGCGATCCTCGTCGACTACCGTTACTGCACCGAGGGCGA
>CAZIKU010000166.1:0-3182 GCA_964539815.1 uncultured Klebsiella sp.
ACCTCGAGCTCGATTCCGAGCATGCCACGGCCACACAGAATGCACAGCAGCTGGTAGCCATGTGGCAGGCACGGCATACTACTGAGCGAGCTTTTTCTCGTCTCGCGCTCATTCCCTAGCGCTATTTTCGGATGTGTTGTTTCGCCGCGTCACAGAAAGCGAGCACGCCATGCCACGACCTTTTGTCAACGACGACATGTTTCGTTTTGATATCATCGCCACAGCGCAGCTCAGCCCCGATGGTCAGACCGTGCTCTACGCGCGCACACAATACGATACAACCCAGCATACCGAATCCACGAACCTGCGCATCATGACACGCACAGGCACGGACGATACTGCTATCACTAGCGGTCCATGGGTGGATAGCCACCCTACATGGTCACCCGATGGGCGCACCATCGCGTTCATTTCCAACCGCCAGCACCCCACACAAATCTACAGCTACGACGTCGCCACGGCAACAGTAACACAGCTCACGCACCTGACCACAGACTGCGCTGGACCACTAGTATGGTCGCCCGACAGCCAGCGCATCGCCTTTGCCACAGCGAGTGCCCCCGCTACGGATCAGAGCAAGCCATACCGCCTCACGCGCAGTATTGCGCGGTATGACGGGATTGGCGTTGTGGAGAGTTTCGTCAAACACCTGATGCTCCTCGACATCCCCAATCAGACAGTGACCCAACTCAGCCACGACAACTGCCACCATACCCCGTGTGGCTGGTCGCCCGATGGCAGTCGTATGCTGACCATGGTGAGTTTCACTCCCGACAACCTCGATACCAACGCCCGCCTCGACATCGTGACACGCGCAGGGGATGCCCACACCATCCTCGATCAGGATTGGGGCATCATTCAGCAGGCAGTGTGGCTCGCCAATGACGACATAGCCGTGGCGGGAATTCCCAATGGACGCATCTACGGCAGCAAAAACGACCTATACGTGATGACCAATGACGGCACCCACATCACCTGTCGCACCACCACACTCGCACATCATCTCGACGCACGCATCCACGATGATTCGCCAGTGCCGTGGCTGGGATCATCCATCGTGATTCATGCCAGTCGTGATGCACAATCCGCAGTGATGTGCTATCAGGTAGGGGGCACCGTCCAACTGATGCGCATCGCCCTCTACGGCGCCGAAACATGCCGTGTAATCGCGGATGGACCACGGTTTTGTTACCCATTTAGTTATTATGGCGGTGACGTGCTCTTTGGCGTCGCCACACCTACCGATCCGTGCCAGCTCGTGCTGTTGTCTACGGCCCACGAACAGCGACTCACAGATATCAACCATGAAATTCGTCAAGAACTCCAATGGCCAACCATGCACCACCTGCACTTCACCAGTAGCGATGGTACACCCGTCGAAGGCTGGATGGCGGTGCCCGCTGGCCCTGCGCCACACCCCACCATGCTCTACATCCATGGCGGACCACATGCCGCCCAAGGGTATGCCTTTTTCTTTGATGTGCTCGCACTGACAAGTGCTGGATATGCCGTATTGATGGTCAACTACCGCGGCTCTACCGGCTATGGTGACGCCTTTATCACCGCCATCAACGCCGACTGGGGCAATCTCGACTACCAGGATTTGCTGGCCGGTGTGGATTACGCCGTGGCAATGGGACTAGCGGATCCCCAGCGCCTAGCCTGTGGAGGGCTCTCGGCTGGCGGCTACCAGACCTGTTGGTTGGTGACACACGATCAGCGCTTCAAGGCCGCCGTGGCGGAGAATCCGGTCACCAACCTGCACAGCTTTTATGGCACATCGGATATCGGGCCGACCTTTGCAGTGCGTGAAATGGGTGGCACACCCTACCAAGTCCCCGATACCTACCGCCGCTGCTCACCCATCACGTATGCACCGGCGTGCCGCACCCCGACATTGCTGTTGGTGGGTGAAGAAGATCGCCGTTGTCCCGCCGAACAGGCAGAACAGTTTTATGCGGTGCTCAAAACAACGGGGTGCACCACTGAAATGGTGCGATTCCCGGGGTGTGCACACGCCGATAGCATTTATGGACCGTGGGAAAGTCGTATCGCATTCAACGACGCCATGGTATCCTGGCTCAATCGTTTTGTGTGACCACACAGGAACCCAATAGCGATGCACATGCCGACGCTCACGACATCCCGCCTACACCTCCGCCTGATGATCAGCACTGATGCCGCGGCAGTCCATACATACACCAGCGACGCACAAGTAATGGCATATGTGCCACCGCATCAGATGTCATGGGAGCAGACGCAGGCCTTTGGGGTACTCAATGCGCATCGCGTGATTGCCACGTGCCAACCCGCCAATGTGGCATCGTATCGGGTAATGGAAACAATCGGCATGCGTCGTGAGGCACACTTCCGCCAATGCATTCATCGTGGCGGCGACATATGGTGGGATGCGTATTTTTATGCGCTTTTGCGGAAAGAGTAGCAAGGACAACTATGATCATCAACGTCACCGGTGCGATTTTTGAATGGCGTGGTCCCGCGCCGTTCCTGTTTGTGGCCATTCCCGATGCGCCGAGCCAAGACATCAAAGCCATGGCGCATCTGGTAACATATGGCTGGGGCGTGATTCCTGTTACAGCCCGCATTGGCAATACATCATGGCAAACCTCACTGTTCCCCAAAAACGGGCGCTACCTGGTCCCCATCAAAGTGGTCGTCCAAAAAGCCGAGCAAGTGGGGGCAGGGGATGTAGTCGACGTCGAAGTACACATTGGACAATAGGAGCTACTATGTCACCAGTACCATCGTTTCTTACCAAACTCCAAAACGCCCCGGCTGGATCATTCCACGTCCTCGAAGGCGCCAAAGCAGCCAAACTGCGCGCACACACCATGTACGTGCCATCGCCACACGACATTGCCGAGGCCATCCAGGCCATCCCAGCCGGTCAGACGCGCACGTTGCGCGACATCCGTCGTGACATCGCTATCGCCCATAACGCCGACACCACCTGCCCGTCGCGCACCACGCTGTATTGGAAGTGGCTGGCGCAGGCCACCATCGAGCTAGGCGATACACCGTCACCCTACGCCATCCCGTGGTGGCGCGTGCTCAAAGACGGCAAACTCAGCCCACAGATGCCCGGAGGCATCGCAAATCAGCGTGCATTGTTGCGGCGAGAAGGCGTAGAGAAATAAAACTCATCATGCAACCGTCACGCT
>CAZIKU010000167.1:0-3145 GCA_964539815.1 uncultured Klebsiella sp.
CACCGACCTAACGATTATGAGTCGTTCGCTCTAACCGCTGAGCTATATCGGCACATCAACGCATGGCAGTATATCAGGTTTGCAGGGGGCGTGTCAAACCGAGTTTGCTGGGTGAACGTGTATAGACAAGGGATGTGAGGCATACCATGGGGGTTATTCCACGGCTTTGGCAGGGGCGCCGCAAATATATCAGTCTCCTGGTGTTGGTGGGGGTGGTTATCTTGGTCCGGCTGGGTTTCTGGCAGCTTGATCGGCATTACCAGCGTGTAGCCCGCAATGCAGTCATCAATGCGCGGATTGCCGAGGCGACGGTACCGTTGGCCACGGTGCTGGCACTGCCGGTAGATGAACAAGAGTATCGGCATGTCAGTGTGGTGTGTTCGTTACAGACGAGTCAGCAGATTCTGTGGCGTAATCGTAGCTACCAGGGTACGACTGGCTACCAGATCCTGACGGTGTGTCAGCCGGATAGTGGCGATGCGGTGTTGGTCAATCGTGGCTGGATTCCCTATCAGGATGGTCTAGCGGATTGGCAGGCACGCTACCAGCCACAGAGCGGATTACAGACGATTACGGGTGTATGGCGCATGTCGCAGCCGCCGCTGAGCACGGTGTCAGAAGTCGCACCGGTCAACGGCTGGCGTGATCGCTGGTTTGCCATCACTATTCCGCAAATTGCCGCACAAATGCAACGAAATCTGGCACCCGGATTCGTCGAGTTGCAACCCGATGGCACGGACACCGCCACCTATCCTGTGCGCACGACGATCAGCGATATGGGTGCAGGATCACATTTCGGCTATGCCATTCAGTGGTGGAGTTTTGCGGTGATTTTGCTGGTCGGGGCATTGGTCGTCGCATACCGCCGCCCCGTGTCGCATGATTTAGTACGTGATTTGTGAAAAAATCGGGTAATTCTGGAGTTTTTTGCGTCCATCCAGCATACTCAATTCGATTAAAAACGCTGTTTCGACCACTTTCCCACCGGCCATCTCGACCAACTGGCAGGCTGCTGCAATGGTGCCGCCGGTGGCGAGTAAATCATCGATGACCACGACGCGGGCGTTGTTGGGCAGGGCATCCTTGTGGATTTCGAGGATGGCTGAGCCGTATTCGAGTGCGTATTCGACGCTGTAGGTATCGGCGGGGAGTTTGCCCTTTTTGCGCACCGGCACCATGCCGATACCGAGGGCATAAGCCAGCGGTGCACCAAAGATGAATCCCCGTGATTCGATGGCCACCACGGCATCGATGCGTTGATTGCGGTAGCGCGCCACAAAGGCATCAATGGCGGCATGCAACGCCTGTCCATCACGCAAGAGTGTGGTGATGTCTTTGAATTGAATGCCGGGAATTGGGAAGTCGGGAATGTTGCGAATATACGAATCGAGTGGGTGCGTCATGGCGTGTTTGTTCCTTCTAGCAGCTGGCGAAGTTGTTGGTCAGCGGTGCTGACCGCATCGCTGGGGTTCTGGGCACCGACCACCACTTGGTGGACCATCGTACGGAGCACGGCATAGACATCATACCGCATCATGACGGGGGGTGGTGTGACCGCGCTACTGGCTGCGTTTTGAATCGCCAGCGCGTTTGGGACATCGGCTAATGAGAGTTGTCGATTGACGGGTTGGAATCCGTAGGTGAGGAACTGTTGCTGGATGTCAGGCTGTATCAACGCGTTGAGGAGTTGGCGCGATGCGGCTAATTCGGCCGTACTCATGTGCTTGTTGAGGACGACCACGCTACTCGTAATGGTAGGATGTGGCGTTTGATTCGTGATGCTGAGCACGGGGAGAGGGGCAATGCCCGTAGCTGCACCCCATAATTGTGCATATGTCTGGTAATTTTTCGACGAATCGATGACCATGTCCACTTGGCCAGCCCCAAGGGTCCGTTCGATGGTGAATACTGCGTCGAGGCGCGTCAACAATAGCGGATCCGTGTTGAGCATCATCAACCAGCGTAGCCAGGCTTCGGTTCCTGCGCGTCCACTACTCCCGATGACCACTTGACCCTGGGCATTGATGATTTCGCCCCCAAATGCACTCAAATAACCGTACATGGTGTCGATGCTGAGATCGACGGCCAACCCCCATTGTGGCGGATTGCGCAGGCTGCGGGCAATGCTGAGCAGGTCATCGCTGCTACTCGGTGCGGTGAGCACGCTCTGCATGCGATAGTAGAGCACGGGGAGCTCGTAGGTGATGGGCAGTCCATAGATTTGACGATTTGGGCCTTGGGCCGTGGCAATGATTTGTTGGGCAAACGCATCGCGGGTTGCCACATTCAGCAACGAGTCGATGGGCAAGCAACAATCGCTAGCGAGGAGTGATTGGAGTTGAGTGCTGGTCAGGATGACGACATGTGGGCCCTGTGATTGGGCAAACGCATTTGCGACGTCAGTTTGTATGGTAGTTGCAGGGATGCGCTGCAATACGAGACGGAAGCCGTTTTGTTGCGCAATCTGTCCCAAGATGTCGCGTAGCGCTGTTTCGTCGCTCCCGCCCATGGCGTGCCACACCACCAACGTGGTCGGCGTGCTATTTGGGGTGACGGTCGGTGTCGCTGCGGGTGCAACAGATGGTGTGCTACACGCACACACGACAAGCAGGACCCACGTTACGACCAACAACCGCCACCCGTGGTTCATGACGCTATACCTTGAACGTCATACGCGGTACGAGTGCTGGGGCATCCATACCGTCAGCAATGTAGGCGTAGTCGGCTTTTTCGTGAGTGGTCATGGCGCAGTGGTTGCCTTTGGCGTCGAGGGCGATCATGTTCATGTTGATGCGCGAGCGCTCCATTTCGATGACACGCATATCCACAAACGCGCTGTGCACGGCCTCTTGGACGCTCATGCCGTAGCGCATATTGTGCACGGTGGTGCGTGCTAGACTGCAACGAATGGCGATTTCGCCCAGCCCCGTACACGCTGCCCCACCGTAGCGGTTGTCGCAGTAGTTGCCGGCCCCGATGATGGGGGAATCGCCGAGGCGACCCGGATACTTCCAGGCCCAGCCGCTGGTGCTCACAGCCGATGCCATGTTGCCGTGGCTGTCGATGGCAATAAAGTTGACGGTACCAGCAACTTTCTGCGGGTCGGTGGCGAGTTTGCTGGCCTGGCTGATGAGTGATTTGATGT
>CAZIKU010000168.1:0-3136 GCA_964539815.1 uncultured Klebsiella sp.
GCCACAAACAACAACACCTCTTCGAACACCGACGTGTTGAGCTCGTAGTAGATGTAATTCTTGTCTTTTGCTTCGAAAATCAAGCCAGCCTGCTTGAGTTGCGCCAAGTGATACGATACCGTGGCCTGCGCTAAATCGAACTGTGCGGCAATTTCTCCGGCCGGATGGCGCCCATCTCGCAAAAAGAGCAGAATCGCCCGCCGTACTGGGTCAGCAAGTGCCTTGAGTGTCTCTTGTAATCCCACATGCCCACCTATTTAGATGTTTCTCGAAATAGAGTATACAAAACATGGTGCCGGTTGTCAACCACGAGATACCCCTGCCGTAGAGCGGCAGGGGTATCTCGTATGATTGCACACAATGCAGACGCACACACAGCGGCGGGGGAATTACCCAAACTGTCCGCTAATATAATCCTCGGTGCGTTTATCGGCAGGCGCGGTAAACATCTTGTCTGTGGCATCGAATTCCACAAGCTCACCGCTGCGGGTGTCACGGTTCATCAGCATGAACGCAGTCACATCCGAAACACGGGCGGCCTGTTGCATGTTATGGGTCACAATCACAATTGTGAACTGGTGGCGCAAATCGTCAATCAAGTCTTCGATTTTGAGTGACGCAATCGGGTCAAGCGCTGAGCAGGGCTCATCCATCAGAATCACTTCGGGATCGGATGCAATGGCACGGGCGATACACAAGCGCTGTTGCTGACCACCCGACAGTGCAGTGCCGAGGCTTTTGTGGAGGCGGTCTTTGACTTCGTCCCACAGGGCGGCACGCACCAGCGACTGTTCGACCTTTTCGGCCAGCAGTTTTTTATCACGGAGTCCGTTGACACGCAGTCCATAGGCCACATTATCAAAAATAGTGAGTTGGAATGGATTAGGGCGTTGAAAGACCATGCCGACACGGCGGCGCAGCAACACTGAGTCGACATCGGCACCGTAGACGTTGACGCCATCGAAGCGCAACTCACCCTCAGCATGGGCACCTACTGTAGCATCATGCATACGATTGATAGCGCGCAGGAGCGTCGATTTGCCACATCCCGACGGGCCAATGATTGCGGTCACACGATTGGCAGGGATGTCCATGGTTACGTCGTGAATGGCACGAAACGCGCCATAAAAAAAGCTAAAGTTGCGGGCTTCGATTTTGGCATTCACCGCGCTCGTTGCTGATTGTGAACGAGTACGTGCCCCTACGAGATCGGCAAATCCAATATTACGGCTGACGGTCATAGCAGAACGCATAGCAGATTCCTTTAGCCGACGCGGCCACTTATATACGACTCTGTTCTGGGATCTTGGGGATTGGTAAATACATTGAGTGTGGCAGACATTTCCACTAGTTCCCCCATCGCGCGGCCACTCGATGTATCCACCATGAAGACAGCTGTTTCGTCCGAAATACGGGCAGCTTGTTGCATGCTGTGCGTCACAATAACAATTGTATACTGCTGTTTTAACTCAAGCAACAGCTCTTCGATATTGGCGGTAGCAATTGGATCGAGTGCAGAACAGGGTTCATCGAGCAAAATGACGTCCGGTTTGATGGCAAGCGTACGCGCGATTGCAAGGCGTTGTTGTTGGCCACCAGAAAGTGCCGTGCCCGGTTTGTTGAGCACATCTTTGACTTCGTCCCACAACACTGCATCACGTAATGCCGATTCCACAGCCACATCAAGCTCAGCTTTTGCAGTCATCCCCTGCAGACGCAAGCCCACGGCAACGTTTTCATAGACGTCACGTGTGCGAAACGCCACCGGTTGTTGGAATACCATGCCGACACGTCGGCGAATCAATGTCGGGTCAGTATCGGGGCCATAGATATCGAGATCCCCCAACCACACCGTACCAGAGGCGTGCGCACCTGCGATGGTTTCGTGCATACGGTTGAGGCAACGCAGTACTGTCGATTTACCGCACCCTGATGGTCCAATAATTGCCGTAATTTGTTGGGCGGTAATGTTCATATCCAGCGCCTTGACGGCTTGGCGTGCACCATAAAACGGCGCTAATTGGGTAATAGTCATTGCGTTCATCGCCCGGCTCCTGCCCGATTACGCGTCGCCACACGTACCAGAATGTTCATAATCAGCACCAGCATCATCAACACAAAGGCAGCCCCCCATGCCAAGGTATTTTCGCCTGGGTATGGAGACTCTGTGTAGCGATAGGTCAACAACGGCAGGCTCGCCATAGGTTCGAGTAGTGATGTACTAATCACGTTACTCCCGAGTACCGTCAGAATCAACGGCGCAGTTTCACCTGCACCACGCGCAAATGCCAACATCACACCCGTGACGATACCAGGTAAGGCGGCCGGCAACACCACCGTAAACGTAGAGTACCAGGTCGGTGCACCGAGACCGCGGGCCGCTTCACGCATCGAGTCCGGCACAAGTTTGAGCATTTCTTCGGTCGTGCGTGTCACAATCGGCACCATCAAAATCGTCAATGCCAGACTACCCGCAATGGCCGAGAAGCGTTGTGTGGGAATCACGACAATCACGTAGATAACCACACCCGCAATAATGGATGGTGAACCACTTAGCACGTCTACGCAGAAACGCACCAGTGTAGCGTAGCGTTCGTTGCGGTATTCACTCAGAAAGATTCCTGCAAAAATTCCGATGGGCAATGCCAACAAAAGACCGATGCCGGTGATAATGAGTGTACCGATAATGCCGTGCAACACGCCCCCTTGTGGACCTGCTTGGTACAGACTCGCTTCGTCGACACCTGGTGTCGCCACGTCTGCGGTATTGGTAATCCCGATCCCCGCAAACAAATCCGTGGCATCAGCATTCGGATCCGCAGGCGCCGCCTGACTGCCATCATATTGCTGGATACTGTCCAAACCAATCCCCGCAAACGGATCATCAGGATTAAACGCCGGTTCCGCAGTCGTCGTATCGTCACTGACACTCACATTGGGTGGCTGATATGCCTCGGTGAAAAAGGCAGTACTCATCGCGGCACCACCCAACGTCAGCACATACCCGATGATTGCGACGAGCGGAATAATGGCACACCCTGTGGCCACTACCGTACTGCCACGCATCAGCCGGTCGACGAATTTACGCCAGCGATAATTCTTCGGAATTGAATTCACGATCGCCCTCCTGCGATGC
>CAZIKU010000169.1:0-3070 GCA_964539815.1 uncultured Klebsiella sp.
ATCACCGGCCAGCGCCGCCACCACCGAACGCACCTGTTCGTAGCCAGTCAAGAGCAAAAAGGTAGGCGCACGTCCATAACTTTTCATGCCCACCACAAACACCCCAACCTCGGGGTGACTCAACTCTTGTACGCCATGTGGTGGCACGGTGCCACAGCTATGCAGATTGGGGTCAATGTGTGGCGCCAAGGCACGCGGTGCCTCGACGATTTCGTCGAGTGCCATGCGCAACTCACGCAGCATCTGGATGTCGGGGCGAAAGCCAGTGGTGACAACAATTTGGTCCACGGCAGCGAGTTCGCGTGCGTTACTCGCAAGGACCACACCTGCAGGCGTCACCTGCACATGGTCGGTACGCCAATCACACACCACACGGATGCGTCCTGCGTCCACGGCTGCGCGCACCCGTTGCCCCAACGCACCTCGTTCAGGCAATGCATCGTTGGTCCCACCGCCATAGACAGCATCGAGACGTTCGGCACTGCGGCGCACCACCCACGTAATCGTGGTCGTTGGGTGCTGCAGTTGCAGGTCAAGCAGCTCGAGCAAGGCTTGAAACGCGGAGTGCCCACTCCCCACCACAGCTACCCGTTTACCGGCGTAGCGCGATGCATCACGGCCGCTGATATGCGGGATTCCGTAGAAACAGTGTGCGTGCGCCGCAATTTCACCGACTGCGGGGACACCGGCTGCACCGAGCGGATTGGGCATAGTATAGGTACCAGATGCATCAATGACGGCTCCAGCCAATATCACTTCGCTCCGCCCATCCCCATGGCGCACCTGCACTGCAAAGGGTTGCTGGGTACGCCCGTGTGAATCACTTTTGTGCATGCCATGGCGGGTCACCTGCACCACGTCAACATCACAGTGCAACGCAGATGCAATGGCTGGCACATCCGCAAGTGGCATCAAGTAGCGGTGCACCATGTCTGCTCCAGTGGGGAAGGTGTCTGGCGGTGGTGCCTGCCAACCCGTAGCATTCAACAGACGCAGCGCCGCCGGATCAACACAATACTGCCACGGCGAAAAGAGTGCCACATGCCCCCACGCCAGCATGCTCGCACCGACAGACGCACCCCGCTCTAGGACCACAAAAGGCAGATTGCGCTCTACGAGGTGTGCTGCTGCCGCCAAGCCTACTGGTCCCGCACCGATAATCACCACAGGATGGTCGTTTGTTATGTCAAATTTCTGGTATTGCATTGCGCACTCCATTCCCGCTCCATAACGTGCAGTCATCATCCACTCATTGGCATGACAATTGCGCTTCATTGTTATTCTAACGTATCACTCGTCACAACAACTATACACCTTTGACCGCACCCTCGTCGCACCACTACACAACACACTGCATTCGCTGCCTGGCTAGTACACGCCAATACCGAGCAGTTGCACCACCGCTACCATGGGTCGGCGCATGGTGACCGCGTAGACATGTCAAACAGCGTGAAAGAGTGCGCAGATGTCCTTGACATTTCCTTCGTTTTGAGAGAATTAACACCAAATATACACAGGAAACACCTGTTGTGCATTGTTTATTCTGCATCAATACAATACCTACGCCAAAATGACTTCGCATGATTGCGTTTCCCGTATCGTTTTGGGAACTGACCTGCAACCACCACCGCTGCGTCCCTGCGTGTATATTTGTCCGGGCGAATATCATTCGCCCCTACGAGCTGTCACACGTCATTCATAATTGTACCCTCCGCCCTACGCGTGCGATATGCATGATGCCAAAGCGCATTTCAAGCGATATGGTATTAAAAATCCCGCTTGAGGGAGCCATTTTTGGCGCAAGGGCGTATCAATGCACCGCCAAACCAGCAACGTGCAGCCGAGATTAGCGTCTGTATTATCGATATTGTATAAATTAAATACGAACTATAAACTTCTATATTTCTTAAAATTGCATAATGATACGATGAGAGAAATAACGCTTTCTATATACAATATCGAAATATTTTTCTCTTTCTATTAGTATGTGTGATACACAATCAATCGATAATAATAATCACTACAAGCAGCGTTTTTAATTGACTCAAATCATGTAATCTCCGCTTATATCATTTCCAAAATAACAACATGTGTACGTGTCATTTACGTGTCATTTATTAAAAGACAGATCATCTTTAGTGATAATCATTACCATATGAGCGTTTGATGATAGAGATCAAAAATCGCTTGACCGCATGCTTTTTTTGTCTACAATTACTTTCGTATGTAAATATATTCTTTACAAAATAGAAATACATACAACATAATTTAGGGCAAAAATTTGACCCTTTGAATGAACTGGAGTTAGAGTGAAACGTCTTCAAATTGGTTTGTTATTCATGGTGTTGTTCACGTCACTCGTATTGGCTGCTTGTGGCACATCCGCGGCCACTCCTACTGCAACAGCCATTCCTCCAACTGAGGCCCCCGCGCCGAAAGACATCGTTGATACCGCTGTCGCAGACGGTCGCTTCACCACCTTGGTTACTGCAGTACAGGCTGCAGGGCTGGTCGACACGCTCAAGGGCGCAGGTCCTTTCACCGTATTCGCTCCGACCGATGATGCATTCGCCAAACTCCCTGCTGGCACCGTTGAGGACTTGCTCAAGCCAGAGAACCTCGAGAAGCTGAAGAACATCTTGCTCTACCATGTGGTCCCTGGCAAAGTCATGGCTACTGATGTCGTCACCCTCGATGGCAAGACGGCCGATACCGCCTTCGCAGGCAATTCGATCGCCATTTCCGTCAAGGACGGCAAGGTCTTTTTGAACGAAACCGTGCAGGTCGTTATCACCGACATCGAGACGAGCAACGGCGTCATCCACGTCATTGACACGGTGCTTTTGCCACCGGCCAAGCGTGCAGACATCGTTGATACCGCTGTCGCAGACGGTCGCTTCACCACCTTGGTCGCTGCAGTACAGGCTGCTGGGCTGGTCGACACGCTCAAGGGCGCAGGACCATTCACCGTCTTTGCTCCGACCGATGATGCGTTCGCCAAACTCCCTGCTGGCACCGTTGAGGAGTTGCTCAAGCCAGAGAACCTCGAGAAGCTGAAGAACATCTTGCT
>CAZIKU010000170.1:0-3037 GCA_964539815.1 uncultured Klebsiella sp.
GATGGGGAGCAAGGTGCGTGGGGTGGGCTACCTGGTGGGAGCCGCAAGGCGTTTGTACTACCTCGTTCACTCGCATCGCCGCGCTGACGGCAACACGGGTAACACCCGTCGCGCTAGGATGCGCCTGGTGCCTGCACCAGAGAGAGATGATGGTCTACTACAAAATCGGGGGTATCGCCGTCGGACACTCCTCACGGATTACATATCGCACAATACTCCGGCGATGCCACCTCTTGCCCATCAGGATGCGGTAAATTAACACGCTGGTGGCAACGCACACACGCGTATATCACCGCTTTGGGTTGGTCGGTTGGCATATCACACCACTCACACGGCAAGCCGGGTACCGTGTCGACTTTGCGCATCCCCGGCGCCTGACATGCCGTACAAGTACGCTGCAAGTTGCGCAACAATTCCTCAGCCGCCTGCTGAATCACCACCCGCCGTTTGGGATTGCGATGGGCACGAAAGTCGGTTTCGAGCCACACATCACTTGCACCTGCCTGCTGTGCCGTTGCCACCTGCGCACACAACGCTTGCAACGTATCAGCATCTTTGGCGAGCTGTATCACACCTGCAACCTCATACCGCACCACAATGCCCTGATCGGGATAATCAACCCGCCGCGCAAATTCATGGACATCTGCCGTTCCCCACACCTGGTGACGCGCTGCCGACGTATCAGTAGATGTCGCCCATCCCTCCAGCACCCAGCCATGTACATCATCGACCAATACCACCAGCTCGTGGTTGACGGTCAGCCATGGTACATTCGGATGGGGGAAAAAACTGCCTTCGCTGGCAATACCCAGCGTGTACCCATGCACCATGCCCGCACGCGCCTTGGCGACGGCAGTCTGGTATTGCGTGTCGGGGCGCGGGATTTCTCCCGTAAATGACCCGAATTGATCGGTATCAACAGTTGTCAACGCAGTAATTTGCAGTCCTAACTGCGGTGCCAGCACTGGCTCGATAATTGATGCTTTACCGTGCATGCTCACCAGTACCGCATGACGTTGTGCAAAATAATGACGTGGCAGATCCATGACCTCGTACCGCATGTTTTTCACGTTAACATACTACTACGCAGGACGCCTTGAAGCAATGGATGCGGGAATTGCCGTGGCACCGTCAACGCATAAAACGTCTCCATCAGCCCAGGCAATTTGGCAATTTCAACCAGAGTGCCACTGTCGAGCTCGTCTTTGACGACAATCGGTGGTACCACCGCCAACCCTTGATGCTCACGCGCGACGAGACGCAACATCGCCATATCGTCGACCTCTGCGATAATCAGCGGCTGGATGCGCATGCGATCCATGTACGCATCGAAGTCAGTGCGAATACTCGATGGTCGTGCCGGCACCACCAAGGCCTCGGTACGCAACAATTCCTCGACTGGGCGCTGCTGACGCGCTAGTACGCTGTGCCCGACGAGACTGACTGCCTGTTGGGCGATGGTATGCACCACCAAACGGGGCAGCGTCCGACTCACCGGCATCACATCCGACAACACCACATCCAATGCGTAGTTTTCTAAATCTTGCAATAATTCATCGAGCCGCCCCGAGCGAATAACAATCCCACTCGCTAACACCGGTCGCAAAAAGGTCAGCTGGAAATTGCGCGACAACGTGGCCAATGCCCCCACCCGCAAGGCATTGCGCCGCGGTACGGTCAATGCCCCCATCGTCCCTTGTAATTCCTCGCCTTTGGCAAAAATTGCATCGGCGAATTCCAACGCCACATGCCCCGCCTCCGTCAAGACGATGCGCCGCCCCTGGCGCACAAACAACGGCTGCCCAAAGTATTCCTCCAAGGCGTGAATCTGCATCGACAATGCCGACTGCGCAATATTGTGTTTTTGGGCAGCACGCGTCAGATTGCCTTCGTGCGCAACCAACCAGAAGTAGCGCAAATGATGATAGTTGAGCATTATTCTCCTATCGTTCTTTTTATATGAACAAAATTGAATTATTCATATATTTTTCAGATTATAACACGGATGATACGATGTTTGTCAGGCCAAGTACATCCATTGCTGCGTGATGCCGGGGAACATGCCCCCAGGTCGTCCACGCACGAGGGTACATCATGCCGATACGACCTCCACGAACGACGAGGAAAGGACATCATGGACAGCATTCTGATTGAAAACCTAATTTCGCCGATTACGTTAGCCTTTTTGTTGGGCATTTTCGCCACCATCATTCGTTCCGATCTCGAAATCCCCGAACCCGTCATCCGCATTTTTTCCATTTTCCTGCTTTTTTCGATTGGGCTCCAGGGTGGGCGTGAGTTGGCCACTGCCGATCTCGGCAACATCGGTGGGGCGGTGCTGGTGACAGCACTCATTGTGCTCCTCATTCCGTTGTTGGCCTTCGTAGTGGCGCGCTACATCGTCAAACTGCGCATCGTTGATGCCGCCGGTATCGCCGCATTGTACGGGTCGGTATCATCGGTCACATTTGTAGTGGCACGCACCTACGGTGAAAATGCCGGCACCCCCATGGAGGGATACATCACCGGCTTGGTGGCCTTGCTCGAATTGGGGATTTTTGTGGCGCTCTTTTATGGACGTTTCGCGTTGTCGCGTGAGCAAAGTGCCCAACACGTGCCCTTGTTGAGTATTTTGGTAGAAACGTTGCGCGGGCGCGGTTTGTTGCTGCTCGGTGGCGGATTGCTGATTGGTGCAGCATCGGGTGACAATAGTTTCGCCAAAATCGAGCCCTTTTTTGTCGACCTCTTCCGTGGCGTCTTGGTACTGTTTATCCTCGAAATGGGCATGACCGCCGGCCGCCACCTCAAGGAATTCGCCAGCGTCAGCGGGCGCATGGTGCTCTTTGGCATCAGCATGCCCATGCTCCACGGTTTCATTGTGACGGGGCTGGCGACGCTGGCTGGCTTACCAATGGGGTCGACCTTCGTGTTGGGGGCAGTCGCCGCCTCGGCCAGCTACATCGACGCCCCTGCTGCCGTGCGGGCCACCTTCCCCGACGCCAATCCGTCAATCTACCTGACGTCGTCGCTGGGCATC
>CAZIKU010000171.1:0-3008 GCA_964539815.1 uncultured Klebsiella sp.
CGAATCCCAGACGGCGCGCATCGAACAGATCTGTAGCCACTTCGAGGCACGTGAGCTACGCGCCGCCAAAGACGAAGAACAACGCAAAAAACTCTGGGCGGGGCGCAAGGGCGCCCTCGCCGCCTGCGCCCGCCTGGCCCCCCACTACCACATCCAAGACGGCGTGGTGCCCCGCTCCAAACTCACCGAAGTCTTGCGCCTGACCCGCGACGTGGCCAAACGCCAGCGCGTGCATATCGTCAACATCTTCCATGCCGGCGACGGCAACCTGCATCCGCTCCTGCTCTTTGATATCCGCGAAGAAGGCATCATCGCACGCGCCATCGCCGCCAGCGAAGAGATTCTGCATGCCTGCGTCAAGGCCGGTGGCACCATCAGCGGTGAACACGGCATCGGCATCGAAAAGCGCGACTACATGGCATGGCTTTTCAATGAGCACGACCTGTGGGCTATGCGCCAGATGCGCGCCTGCTTCGACGACCGTGGCGTGATGAATCCCTGCAAACTCATCCCTACCGGCGCCTCGTGCGGCGACGTCAAAGCAGCCCGTGGCGCTGCCAAAGCCCTGGCCGCCGGCGCCTGGATATAACGGGAGCACCATGTATACACCAACTACCATCACCGAACTCGCCACCATGGTGCGCACCCACGACGGCGCACTCACGCCCACTGGCGCCGGCCTGCATCAGTCACTCGGCCACGCGCCGGTAGCCGATGCCACGCCCATCGACATCACCGGGCTGACGCGCGTCAACGACTATATCGCCTCGGATTTGACCGTCACCGTCGAAGCCGGTATGACCCTAGGCAACCTACAAGACATGCTCCATGTGCACCGGCAGTGGCTGCCGTGGGATGCCCCGCAACACCAACACGCCACCATCGGCGGTCTCCTTGCTGCAGGATTGAGTGGACCACTGCGCCATAGCGCCGGCACCCCGCGCGACTGGGTGCTGGGCATGCAGTTTGTCACGGGTGACGGGCGCATCATCAAAAGTGGCGGTAAAGTCGTCAAAAACGTGGCCGGCTACGACATGCACAAACTGCACATCGGCGCATTAGGGACGCTGGGTATCATCGCCGAAGTATCGTTCAAGGTTGCCCCACTCCCCGAAGCCGACGAAGTCATGCGTATCACCTGTGCTGGCATCCAACACGCCCACGATACGGCCTATTCACTGCGTACGCCACCCTACAACCCATCGGCACTCATCATCGAAGCCACCCCGCATCACATCCAGCTGTGGGGACGCTGGCAAGGAGTAGCTGGCGCCGTAGAACGCAACCTGCGCATGGTGCGCATGCGCAACCGTTTGGCCCAAGATGTCAATTTGGGTGCGTGGGAGCACCTCGTCAACCAGCCGTTTGCCCACACCTACACACAAATTCGCCTGGGCTGTGCACCGCAACGCCTGCCCGAGCTCTATCCTATCCTGAGTGCCATGACCGACCATGTCAGCATGCATATTTTGCCGACTATCGGGCTGGTCCGTCTCTTTCACACCAAACTCCCCGATTTGACCGCCCTGCGTGCCGCCGTGGCACCATTGGGCGGCTACGTGGTAGTAGAAGTCGGCACGACCCCCGCACGCTGGGGCACGCCACCCGCCAATTTGGCCATCATGCAACGCCTCAAACAAACCTGGGATCCGGCTGATAAACTCAACCGTGGCCGCTTTATTGTGACATCGTAGCGCATTTTTTCGAGAAAAAAAGGAACCAGACATGCTTGATCCACGAATGACCAAACTCGCCGAACTGCTCGTACGCCACTCGATGCGCGTACAAACAGGCGAAAAAGTGCTCGTCGAAGCCTTCGACATCCCCAGCGAAATGACCGTCGCCCTCGTGCGTGCCGTCGCTGATGCCGGCGGGCACCCGCTTGTGAGCACCTACCAGCAACCTGTGCTGCGTGCCCTCTACCAGAATGCCACCATTGAGCAGATGCAGACCATTGGCGCCGTCGAACGTGCGCGCATGGAGGCCGTACAGTGCTATGTGGGCATGCGCGGATCGCACAACACCACCGAGATGAGCGATGTGCCGCGCGAGCGCATGGATCTCTACGAAAAGCACTGGTGGAACCACGTGCATACCGCCGTACGTGTCCCCAGCACCAAATGGGTGGTGCTACGCTGGCCCACGCCCTCGATGGCACAATCAGCCAGCATGAGCACCGAAGCCTTCGAGGACTTCTATTTCAACGTGTGCGCAGGTGTCGATTATGTCGCCATGCAAAAAGCCATGGAACCACTCAAAGCACTGATGCTCCAGACCGACAAGGTGCACATCAAGGGCCCTGGCACCGACCTGCAATTCAGCATCAAAGGTGTGGGCGTGGTGCCCTGCTACGGCGAACGCAACATCCCCGACGGCGAGATTTATACCTGCCCCACCATTGATTCGGCCCAAGGCTACGTCACCTACAACTGCGAATCGCTCTACCGCGGCACACTGTTTACCAATATCCGCTTTGAATTTGACCAGGGCAAAATCGTCAAGGCCGAGGCGGGGGCCAACACCGCCAAACTCAACGAAATCCTCGACGCCGATGCCGGCGCACGTTATCTCGGCGAATGGTCGCTGGGCGTCAATCCCTACATCCTCAACCCGATGCGCGATACGCTCTTTGACGAAAAAATCGCCGGCTCGTTCCACCTCACCCCTGGCCAATGCTACAAAGAAGCCTCCAACGGCAACAATAGCGTCATCCACTGGGACATCGTCTGCCGCCAAGACACAGCCGTTGGTGGTGGAGAGATCTACTTCGACGACGTGCTCATCCGCAAAGACGGACTCTTTACACTGCCGTCACTACAAGGACTCAACCCCGATGCCCTCAAGCGTGCGTAGTGCACTATTGCGTCGATGTCGCACTCACCGCACCGAGCCTCATCAAACCGTGTATGTATCGCATCTGACACACCACCCTGCTCCCGTGCAAACCAACGGCAGTAGGGTGGTGTGTTATCATGCCACTAGTGGTCGTTTTGCGCGAGGTTGTTGCC
>CAZIKU010000172.1:0-3006 GCA_964539815.1 uncultured Klebsiella sp.
ATATGCATCCCCACTACTCGAAAGCGCACAGGAATAATTATTACCATTAGTAATTGTTGAAAATGTTACCCCGGCAGGCATGGTGACTGCCACCGGTGAATTGCTGATGTCGTTGGTGCCATCGCCGAGCTGCCCATGCATATTGAATCCCCAGCAATATACCATTCCTGTGCTGTTCAGCGCACAGGTATGGTTGACACTCGATTTCACCTGCGTAAACGTCCCCCACGGATCCGTGCTCGGGTTGCTAATCGCCCGGGCGGCCGGTTTGGCCACTGCTGGGGCTGCTTGGGCAGTGGCACGGATGGTCGCATAGCTGCTGAGTAGGACCATCAGCATCACAACGAGATGCACGAGTGATTTGGATTTAGGCATACTATAGCTCTCCATGGCTACAAGCAACATAGACTACATGGCTTTTGGACGTTATAATGTTACGGTGTGTTATCCTGCTTAGTCAGTTGGTGCGAACATGTCTACTTATATGATGTAATTAGACAAATTCAAAATCAAGATGATAAATATTACGTATATATTACAATTTTACATTGTATCTATATTTTGTCATTAAAATTTATGTATTTATACAAAATAACAATACTTTTCATGCATATATTGATAAAATCACATTGTTTTGTATCCCTCACAGGTGCGAAAAATCCCCTCCTGCATGACTGCAGGAGGGGAGTAAGTGAGAATGCCCTACGGTGTCGGCGTCAGTGTCGGCGTCCGTGTAATATTGACGCCTTCAAAGTTGTTGCCGGCCACGCGGACACCGTTGTTGCTCAAGCCGACCACCGAGTTCTGGTTATCTGAAGCAACGATGATTCCATTGGTAATTGGTACTTTGCCAAAGAACGAGAATTCTTCTTTGCCCCATCGTACCACCGTGCCGTTTGCTTGAATCGCGAGTGTACAGAAGCGTCCTGCTGCAATACTGGTATAGCCTTTGGTGCCTTTGGGAATCTTGCCCCAGGTGTTTTCTTTCCCAGGACCACCCCCCCAACAGATAACCTCGCCTTTATTGCTCAAGGCACAGGAATGATCTTCACCTGCACTGACCGCAACGATATTGCTCAGCCCGTCGGGTGGTCGTGCCTGACCCAACGTGTTATCCCCCCAACCGATGACGGTGCCATCTGCCCGCAATGCGACGGCGTGACGAGCACCACCATCTACTGCCGTAATGCTGGTTGCTGTGTCGGGGATGGATACTTGCGCGAAATCGTTTTTGCCCCAACCAATCAACGTGTTGTCACTGCGTATAGCATAGGCAAAACGTGCTCCTGCACCAATTGCAATGACGCCCGTTTTGGCATCGTCGGGAACAGTACACACCCCATCACTACATCCGCCAAAGTAGTGCAACGTGCCATCCGATTCGAGGGCAAAGGCGGTATCGAGCGTTGCAGCCACATCAATAAACGTTTTGCCTTTGAGGGTACTTGGAATCACCGATCCGGGCGTTTTGCCCCATGCCACCAGTGTGCCGTTTTGGAGTAGCCCAATCACAAACAGATTCCCAACAGCTGCTTTCTTCAACGCCAAGAGTTGCGGTGTGGCCGTGGCCGTCGCCGATGGCGTGAATGTGCGCGTGTTGGATGCCGTACGCGTGTTGGTTGCCGTGCGCGTACTCGTCGGTGTACTCGTGTCTGTCGGTGTATTCGTCTCCGTACGCGTGTTGGACGGGGTCAGCGTATTCGATGGCACACGCGTATTAGACGGGGTCACCGTGTTCGACGGGACGCGCGTATTGGATGGCGTCACCGTATTGGACGGCGTGCGTGTATCCGATGGGGTCGGTGTAATTGTCGGGGTTGCCGTGTTTTGTGCACAGACCAGACCGACTTGCGATGGCCGCGTATAGGTGATGCAGTTGCACAAGCCCAGCTGACCGTTGGTGTTGGTACCCCAGCAGTAGGCGAGCCCGTTGCCTGCCAGTGCACAGGTGTGTGTGGCCCCAGCCATGATGTCGTCGAATGTCATTCCGGTGGGCATGCTCACTAGCACGGGGGTGGTGCGATTGGTGGTGGTACCGTCGCCGATCTGGCCACTGTTTTGTCCCCAGCAGTAGGCGATACCGCCGGCCGTCAAGGCACAGGTATGATTCCAGCCGGCGCTGATTGTGTCAAAGGTCACGCCACTGGGCATGGTCACTGCCACCGGCGTGGTGCGATTGGTGGTGGTGCCGTCGCCCAGGGCACCTCCTGTGTTGAGCCCCCAACAATAGGCGGCACCCGCTGCCGTCAAGGCACAGGTGTGATTGCGGCCAACCGTGATAAAGACAAAGGTCACGCCACTCGGCATGGTGACGGCAGTGGGCACGGCCGCATTGCTCGTTGAGCCGATGCCGAGCTGGCCACTCGTGTTGGATCCCCAGCAATAGGCAGCCCCACTGGCGGTCAGCGCACACGTGCTATGCCCACCGCTGGTGATACGCGTAAACGTAATCCCCGTAGGCATGGTGACGAGCACCGGCGTGGTGCGATCTGTGGTGGTGCCGTCGCCCAGCTGATTGGCCCGGTTGATGCCCCAGCAGTAGACGTCGCCACTGGCCGTCAGCGCACAGGTATGGTAGGTGCTGACCACAATTGTCACAAAGGTCACCCCCGCTGGCATGGTGACGGCTACTGGTGTAGCGCTGTCATCCGTGGAACCAACACCCAACTGGCCAAAGAGATTACTACCCCAACAGTAGGCGGCACCTGCTGCGGTCAAGGCACAGGTATGCGTGAATCCGGCACTGATTGCCACGAAGGTCACGCCCGTGGGCATGGTGACGGCGCTCGGTGTGGCACTCCAGGTGGTGGTACCGTTGCCCAACTGGCCGAACATGTTGCTCCCCCAACAGAAGGCCGCCCCCGTGGTGGCAATGGCACAGGTGTGATAGGCACCTGTATCAATGCTGGTAAAGATACCCCACGGATAGCTGGGTGGTGTCGGGGTGCGTGATGCGGTGCGCGTGCTAGTGGATGTGCGTGTGTTGGATGGTGTGCGTGTGCTGGT
>CAZIKU010000173.1:0-2978 GCA_964539815.1 uncultured Klebsiella sp.
ATACGAATCATACCCATCACACCAACAAATCAATGGCATGGTGCAGGTTTTTGACGGTGATATCGCGGGCAGTCGTGCTAAAGACTTCGCCATCCAACGCCACGGGTAAATCATTGTCACACTGGACGCGGATTTCGTTGACGGTGGCCATTGTGACTTCCTTGAGATTGGTGTGCATGCCCTTTTCGATGATTGGGATATATTTGAGCACTTTGGGAATACTCAGCATGTCGACCATACACACATCGAGTAGGCCATCATCGATATAGGCCTCGGGTGTCATCAAAAAACTCGCTCCTTGGTTGCGGCCATTGGCAATGGTTGCAAACATCATAGGGCGTACAATTTGGTGATCGTTATACGAAATGTGCATTGGGAACGGTTTGTAGTTCATCAACGCACGAAAAATAGCAATATAGTAGACCGGCCAGCCAGAAATCCAGGTAATTTTGAGTGCTTCTGCAGCCGCCTGTGCATCAAACCCAATCCCCACCGCATTGAGCAAGCAGCGTTCGCCTTGACCCGCTACCGAGACAAGTCCGAGGTCAATTTTATGGCGCCGTTGATTTTGCAAGCGTGCCACCCCACCATGAATATCATCGGCGCCCACGGTATCGAGCACTTTGATGAAATCACTCCCTGTACCCATCGGGATAATCCCAAATGCCGCATTGCGGCCATGCTGGGTATTTGCCTGATAGATTCCATTGACCGTTTCGTTGAGCGTACCATCACCACCAATGGCAACCACCGTCTCGGCACCGCGCACCACTGCGTCATGTGCGAGTGTGATGGCATGACCGCGCGCCGTCGTGAGCACCAACTCATATTCGAGTCCAGCAGCGTCAAGTGCTGCCGTCAATTCATCTTTGCGGCGGCCGGCTTTGCCACGCCCTGCCCATGGATTGAGGATAATCGTCGTCTGTGCCATGCAGGTGCTCCTCTCGGTTGCACAAAATTCGCTGGAGATGGGCAAATTATACCGCAATTCCGCATGGTGCTGAACAATGCAACAAATCCCCCCTCATCATCGTTATGTTGTACGGGAATGTTTTTGACAAAGGAATCAAACACAACATGCACGCAACGACCATCAATAATTCGCCCAATATTATCATCCGTTTTGTGTGGTTCATTTTTATCGGACTACCCGTCAGCATGGCATGGACAGCCGTGGCATGGGTGCTGTGTGTCAGCATCATCGGCTTGCCTATTGGGTTGGTGATGCTGGCCAAATTGCCGTTTGTGACCACGCTGCGTGGCGAGCACGTTATTACGTCCGTATCGGCGAGTGGCAACGTCCAAATAAAAGGAGTGGCACAGTATCCATTTCTGCTCCGCGCCATTTACTTCGTGCTGGTTGGCTCGTGGTTGAGCGCATTGTGGCTGTCAGTAGCATGGTTGATGAGTAGCATCATTATCGGCTTGCCGCTGAGTTTCTGGATGATTGATCGCGTCCCTGCAGTCCTCACGCTGGCCCGCTCCTAATCACACACTTCACACAGCCCCCACCGAACAGTGGGGGCTGTGCTACAATCATGACACACACGGCAATCTAGACAAGGAGTCATCACAATGACCATTGATGTGTCATGGGCACGTAGCCAATTCCCCGCCCTGCAAGAGCAAGTCAACAACCAACCCGCAGTCTTTTTTGATGGTCCTGGTGGCACACAAGTGCCCGAACGGGGCATCAATGCCATCAGTGATTACTTGCGCCATGCCAATGCCAACACGCATGGGGCATTTTTGACCAGTCAGCGCACTGACGCCGTCATCGAGGCTTCACGCCAAGCCATGGCGGACTTCTTGGGCTGTGATGCCGATGAAGTCATCTTTGGCGCCAACATGACGACGTTGACGTTTGCATTGAGTCGCGCCATTGGCCAAACGCTGCAACCTGGCGACGAAATCGTCACCACGCGCCTCGACCACGATGCCAACGTCGCCCCGTGGCACTCCCTCAAAGAACGTGGCGTCATCATTCGCGAAGTCGATGTCGACATCGAAGACTGCACCCTCGACATGGAAGACTTCGCCCGCAAAATCACCCCCAAAACCAAACTCGTCGCCGTCGGCTATGCCTCCAATGCCGTCGGTACGATCAACGATGTCGCCCGTGTGGTTGCCATGGCCAAAGCCGTCGGTGCACTGTCATTTGTCGATGCGGTGCACTATGCCCCACACGGCCCCATTGATGTCAAAGCACTCGACTGTGACTTTTTGGCATGCTCACCCTACAAGTTTTTTGCACCACACAGTGGGACTATTTACGGCAAACGTGCCCATCTGGCAAATCTGCACCCCTACAAAGTGCGCCCCGCCGGTGACGAAACACCCGGACGCTGGGAAACAGGTACCAAAAACCACGAAATCATGGCCGCCATCACCGCAGCCATCGACTACTTGGCAGATTTGGGCAACCGCAGCCATGGCACACCGTTTGCCAGCCGCCGTGCAGCCGTTACACACGCCATGCAGCAAATCCAAGCCTACGAACGCCAGCTGAGCGACTACATGATTCCCCGCCTGTTGGCCATTCCTGGCTTGAGTTTTTATGGCATCACCGATAGTGCGCGCTTTGGTAGTCGCACGCCGACGGTGGCAATCCGCATGGCCAAACATGCCCCATCCGATGTCGCCAAACACCTCGCTGCCAAAGGCATCTTTGTGTGGGACGGCAACTACTATGCCATCAACTTGACCGAGCGCCTCGGCCTCGAAGACAAAGGCGGCATGGTACGCATCGGTCTGATTCACTACAACACCACGGCCGAAGTCGATCGCTTGATTGCAGCACTCCAAGAATTAGCCTAACACTCGACGTACACCACATATACTCACACCGCTACATATTGTGGCGGTGTGTGTTGTTTTATATAAATGTATTACCTACGCAAATCTTGGCCGCGCGTTGCTGGTGTGGTGGTGCATTGATACGCCCTTGCGCCAAAAATACTCCCTCAAGTGGGATTTTT
>CAZIKU010000174.1:0-2970 GCA_964539815.1 uncultured Klebsiella sp.
TAGGGTACTGGTGGAGTGCGGTGCGGAGCTGGACTTGCAGTGGTCCAGGCAGTGCAATCATGGGGTGGCCGTCGGTACGACGATGGTGTCTGTCGGTGTTGCTGTGGCAGGGACTGCTGTGTTGCTGGCCGTTACAGTAGCTGCAGTAGTAGCAGTCGCTGTCAATGTACGCGTTGATGATGCTGTTACGGTAATTGTGGATGTGGCCGTAGATGATGCGGTCAGCGTGATAGTCGGTGTGAATGTCGGTGTAATAGTCGCAGTACTTGTTGCAGCGATTGTCGCCGACGGAGGCACGGCAGTGGCCGGCACGGCAGTGTTGGTCTTTGCTGCGGGTTTGGTCGTGCGTGTGGCACGCGGACGATTGGTTGCCACCACCACCGTGTCCGTGGGAATGATGATGACGACTGCGGGTGTCGAAGTGTCTGTCGCAGATGGACTGGCTGCCATGGTATTGGTTACGGTTACACTTACAACCGCACTTGGTTGTGGTGTTTCTGTCACATCGTTGCCTGGGGCAAACGTGGTGTTGATAAGCAACAAAAACGTCACAATTAGACCA
The DNA here is from genome assembly GCA_964539815.1 of uncultured Klebsiella sp. GTDB lineage: Bacteria > Chloroflexota > Chloroflexia > Chloroflexales > Roseiflexaceae > UBA965. Next base: position 563 of record CAZIKU010000174.1, read on the forward strand.
ATACCAATAGGTAAAATCACATTAAGTGGAATACCTTGTACACGAGCACCCGGGCGTGATGGGAGTTTGCTGCGGGCCTCGAGCATGTTACGACGGCGTGGTTGCGTCGCACTATTGAGCCCAGTAGGTGGTGTGGTCGGATTAGTGGGGGCACCATCATCTAACTCCATGTGTTGGGTGACTTTGGGTGATGATGTAAGCGAAGATGCCAAACTCGATACCAATGTAGTCGCTACCGTATTGCTGGGGATTTGGGCGAAGGCGTTGTCGATGGCGGCGCTGAATTCGGCTCCACTCTGATAGCGGTCTGCGGGATTTTTGGCGAGTGCTTTGGCCATAATACCAATCAATGCCTCAGGTAGCCCGAGCTTGTCTGCAGGGAGGAGTGGGGCAATCTTTTGGGCGTGGGCCACAATCAGATCAGGCGTATTGCCACGGAACGGGATATCGCCGCTAAATAACTCATAGGCGGTGACCGCCAAGGAATACAGGTCGGTGCGGTAGTCGACGTTGCTGCCTGACACTTGTTCGGGGGACATGTACTCAGGTGTACCCATGAACAACCCGGTGCGGGTAAGGCGCCCGGCTTCCTCGTCGCTCGATAGTGAAATACCGAAATCGGTGAGCAAGATACGTCCATTGGTGTCAATCAGGATGTTCTGCGGTTTGATGTCGCGATGAATTGCACCGCGGCTATGTGCGTAATCGAGTGCGGATGCAACAGCGCGGATGATGATGGCCACCGTTTCGCCGGGGAGTGCGTCGTGTTCGCGAATTACCGCATACATGCTCCGTCCGTCGATGAAGTCCATGGCGAGATACTGAATGCCATCACTTTCGCCCACATCAAACAACGTGACGATATGAGGGTGCTGCAGTGCAGCCACGATTTTGCCTTCGCGGCGAAAGCGTGCAGAAAATTCTGGATCATTGGCGAGTTGTGGGGCTAAGACTTTGAGTGCGACTTGGCGGCCAAGCACAGTATCCACGGCACGATAGACACGCGCCATCCCTCCACGTCCGATTTCTTCGACTATTTTGTAGCGATTGATACGCCGGCCAACCAAATTCAACACAGTGTCATTTGCTCCCTATTTGAGGCGGTGTGGTATAATCCGCATTAGTGAACCTATTGTACCACATGGGTATATACCCTCATAAACGATACATATCTTGGTGTTTTGTACATCAAGGAGGTGAGTCAATATGAATACCAACCCGGTTCCCTTGTTGCGCATCCGTCATCCTGAATCTGCTGAAGTGCGCATCGAATGGCATCGTGATGTCATCACCATCGGGCGTGATCAACAAAACGATATCGTGATTGCGCACCCGCTGGCGTCGCGGCGCCATGCCACACTCGAACGAGACGAGCAAGGCTTCTTGGTGCGTGACCTGAGTAGCACCAACGGCACCTATGTCAATGGTGAGGCAATTTCGGAGATTCATCGTCTCAATAGCGATGATTTGATTGTGATTGCCGCTAGCGAAATTGTCTTCGTCGATCCTGATGCCACACAGCAGGGCAACTTACCCGTCTTTAGCTTCAAGCCCCGAGTGACGCCCGTTGAAGGCGACATCGAGATTGACGACAACGCGAAAACCGTCAAAATCAAAGGTGTTCTGCTCGAACCACCGCTGACAGTCAAAGAGTTCCAGCTGTTGCATTTGCTCTATCGCAAGCAGTCGCATGTGATTAGCAAAGAAGAAATCGCCAAGGCGATTTGGGACTACGAAGTCTACGACTTCAATGCTATTGATGCCCTAGTCTATCGCGTGCGTCAGCGCATCGAAGTTGATCCTGCCCAGCCCAAGTACTTGGTGACAGTGCGTGGCTTTGGGTACAAGTTGGTCTTGACACCCGACAAATAGCTGGCGCAACCATACAACATGCCATCAATGGGTGATGTGCCATCATGCGCATGTCACCTTTTTGTGTGCCACAGTGCAATAAAGGAGCAGAACAGTGAAAGTGCTTGTAACTGGTGGGGCTGGATATATTGGCAGTGTGGCGACTGCAGAACTGATTGCTGCAGGACATCATGTCATCGTACTCGACAATTTGTATCAGGGACATCGCGAAGCGGTGCACCCCGAAGCCCAGTTCGTCCAGGGCGATTTGTTGGATGCAGACACTTGTACGCAACTCTTTGCCACACACAAAGGGATCGATGCCGTGATGCACTTCGCCTCGTACACGCTGGTGGGCGAAAGCATGCAACATCCGGCCAAATATCTGCGTGACAACACCGTAGCAGGAGTCAACCTGATCGATGCTGCTGCCAAAGCCGGCGTAGGGCGCATCATCGTGTCATCGACGGCGAATCTCTTTGATGAGCCGGAGTCGATGCCTATCGAGCCCGAGAACAAAATCGTCCCTGGCTCGCCCTATGGCGAATCCAAATACA
>CAZIKU010000175.1:0-2948 GCA_964539815.1 uncultured Klebsiella sp.
CGTCGTGTATTGAATGTGTGCGATGGTGAGTCAGAAATAAATGCGTTGTAGTGTGATACGTATGAATCGCACGATAATATTGTCACATTGAAACCAATTTGCATGAGACACTGTACCTCGATACGGTTCGAGCTGTTAAGTATAAAATGTGTGTAATTCGTCAATACCTACGCTAAAATGACTTCGCATCATTGTGTTTCCCGTATTGTTTTGGGATCTGACTAACAAACGTTATCGCTGCGTCTCTGTGTGCATTGGTATGTGCGTTGCTCACGCAGAGCACGCTGAGGCGCTGAGATGCTCCCGTCAATTGGATACACCGTGTGCATCTCCACCATCACCTCTGCGTCTTTGCGTCCTCTGCGAGAGACAGATATCACGGTTCGGGGCGCCATATATTGACGCTTGGGGCTGCTGAGATTGGCGTAGGTATTGTACATCATTCATAATTCTCATCAAGAGTGTAGGTATTGTTCATTACCCACAAACGCCTCCACGCGCTGCATCAGGAGTGTGGCCGCCGCCGCATCATAATCGGCGAGTGTGCTATCGGCAAAGAGGTGCCCTGCCCCCGGATAGAGGTACAACTGGGCGGCGGCGTGGGTCACCAGTTCGTGGGCAGCCTCGATATCCCCTTCCCCCACAAAAAACGGATCAGCATCCATGCCGTGAATCTGCACGGGCACACCCTGTGGCCATTGTGGCGTAAAGGTGGTGTAGGGCACACAGGCATGCATGAGTACGGCGCCACGCGCACCGGTACGCGTTTGAGCGAGGTACTGCGCGGGGATGACGCCCAGTGAAAAGCCGGCATAGATGATGTCAGCAGGCAAGTCATTGACTGCCTGGGCACAGCGCGCAATGATCGTCATGGTGCCCACACTATCCACGTACGCGACCCCGTCGGTAATCTCCGCAAAGGTCTGCCCGGCAAACAAATCGGGCGTATGCACGATATGACCTGCATGGCGGAGTTGGTCGGCAAAGCCATGTACACCGGCGGTCAACCCGTGCGCATGGTGAAAGAGGACAACGGTCGCCATGGTGGATTCTCCTATTAAACACTCCAACAATCAACGCAACAAATTGTACACGTTATTGCAATCTGTATGCTATAGTTGTCAGGCTGTCTGCTGAAATCATTGTAAGGATTCGTATATGCGTGCGCAAGACACGGCGCGATTGATTGGGTTGGCTTTGTTGTGGAGTTTCTCCTTTTTGTTTATCCGTGCTTCTGTGGCCGCCTTTGGTGCAGTCGGAGTCGTGTTATTGCGTGTCGGCATTGCCGCAATCTTTTTGCACGGCTATGCCCTCATTACCGCGCAAGACTTGGCATTCCGCATGCATTGGCGCCACTACATCCTGCTCGGTTTGTTTCAGACGGCGGTGCCATTCTTGTTGTTTGCACTCGCCCTTGAAAACATCGGTGCCTCACTCGGATCAATTATCAACGCCACGAGTCCACTGTTTGGGTTGATTATCGCCATCGCCATCGGCGACGAATCCCCGCGCTGGCAACGGATTGTGGGGATTGCCCTCGGTATCATCGGGGTGGGCGCACTGGTCGGTATCGACAACAGTGATACGGCCACACATCTACCGGCGATTGCGCTCGGACTGGGGGCCACGCTCTCCTACGGCATTGCTAGCAACTACACGCGTCGCTATGTGCGCAATGCACCGTCACTGGGGATGGCCACCTACAGCCAGACATTTGCGGCGCTGATGATGGTGCCGTTGCTGTGGATGAATGAACCGAGTGCACCTGTGACTGCGCCCGCAGTGATGGCAGTGATTGCACTCGGCGCATTATCGACGGGTGTGGCGTATCTGCTCTTCTTCCGGTTGGTGGTGGATGTCGGTCCAGCAGCGTCGTTGGCGGTGACCTTTTTGATTCCACTCGGTGCCATGGCGTGGGGAGCGCTCTTTCTGGGTGAAACCATTACGCTGACCATGATTGCTGGCTGTCTGCTGGTGTTTCTCGGTACTATTATGACTGTCTCTCGTCCCAAACCGGCATCGACGAGTTAGTCGACACTACCCACGGCTTTGCGTACGAGTGCAATAATCTGTGTCTCGACGGCGGGTGTGATATCCGTCAGTGCATATGCGGTTGGCCACATGCTGCCGTCGTCGAGCAGAGCGCGCTCTTGGAACCCCAGCGTGCAGTAGCGTGTAGTAAACTTTTGCCCACTCTGAAAAAAACAGACTACCTTGCCGTCCAGTGTATATGCCGGCATCCCATACCATGTGCGTGGCCACAGCATGGGGGCATGTTGACGAACCAACGCATGGATGCGGGTTGCCAGTGTGCGATCTGGCGCGTACATCGGCTTCGCCTGCCTCGCGGTGCTGGGCGGCGCGTGCTTGCGCTTTGTGTTCTTTGGCGCGTTCGCGCATGGCGGCTTTTTCGGCAGCAGAAAAGGTATCAGACTTAGGACTCATTGCATCCTCCGCTACGCCATGTCGGCCAATTGTGCAGTCACAATGTCACGAATCAACGTCTGATCTATGTGCCAGCCAAGAGGAATCTGGAAGGTGCGCTTGCCAGTGACATAGCCGGTCAGGCGTGGTAAAAAGCGTTCAAAGACGGGCACACTCCACGGGTGAAACATCAGGTGTTTGCGGGCAGCATCTACCCCGAGCACGTATTGCCCGTTACGGTGCACGTGCGGTTTGTTCCAGGCAATTTTGACCTCGAGTTGTGGGAATTCGGCAATCACAAAATCGAGCAACTCACGCATCGTGTGGAGCTGTTCGGCAGTGAGCGTGGCGTAGTATTCATCCACAGACGCGTACCGTGAGGGCATAACCAAACCTCCAAGTATGAAACATATGTTCTATTGTGAGTATAGCACACAAAATGCAGCCCTGACGCCGCGTATACGCCTTTCCTGGCTATCCATGCTGGCACACACCACCACAAGAGCAAATCCTGCCTATCCTGT
>CAZIKU010000176.1:0-2913 GCA_964539815.1 uncultured Klebsiella sp.
CGAGAGGCCTAACGGCCCGAGGGTTCGAATCCCTCTCTCTCCTCCACTTGCCATCCGTCAGTCGCACCTGGGGAGGTCGCATAGTCGGCCTAGTGCGGCGGTTTGCTAAACCGCTAGGGGAGCAATCCCCTCGAGAGTTCGAATCTCTCCCTCCCCGCCAATTGACCCCGTGCTCACACGAGCACGGGGTCTGTGTATCTCCTGCTCCTCACACACGACGCCCCCCCTGTATGGGTGCCATGCTGGCTACCCGTACAGGGGGGCGTGGGTACGGTGCGATTAGGGGGTAATCACGACCAGCATATCGTTGGGATTAAAGACGCGTACGACGTCTTTGTTGGGGTTGAGTTCGACGCCGTAGTTGACGCTCGCACGCTGGCTGTCGTCGCCACGGCGGTAGCCCATCACCACATGGTTGTGCAACGCGGCTGCGGCCATGACATGCCGGAAGGTCGTCTCGACTCCGGTGGGCACATACATGCTGATGGGATGCACCGAAATCTCCGAACCCGTCACATTCAACCACTCCGAAAAGATCTGATTCAACTTCTTGTTGAGTGCGACCTGCGCCATCAACATGCTCACCACGCGGTCGCTGACCACGAAGTCGTCGGCTTCGGTGACTTCGGCCAAACTGCGGTTGCGCACATCCATCATTTCACTCACAATCGTGAATGTCCGTCCATAGTCACGCCAGATTTGGCGCAAGTGCAATAACGTCATCAACGTCAATGAGTCGGCCACCTGGATGGAGAAGTGTTCGGTGTAGGCCAGCACAATCACATGATGGAACCGTGGAATGTTGAGTCCTTCGAGGACAGTCACACTCGTCGTATCTGCACTGATTATCGTACACTCCAATTTGGTCAAATTCAGCTGTGTAATCGATTGCGCCAAATTCTCTGCAAACTGAGTCACAATCGTGACTTTGACGGATTGCTCGGCATAGTTGTTGATTTGTTTGAGCATGATGGGGGTACGCTTGTTGTACCCCAATATCAACATGTATTCATCACTCGGCGTGCTTGCAGGCACAATCGGTAATTGCACGTGTGGAATGGGGGGGAGTGATGCGACGACGTGTGCACTTTGACCGTTTTCAGCGATGACGACCAACTGGTCGTCCGCATTGATGACCCGTTGCATGTCTGGCGTCAGTTGTGGGTTTTGATCGCGATCAATGACCCCTACCAACGTACCCGCATTGATCATATGCATGGCTTCGACAAACGGCTTGCCGACAGTAGCACCTGGCGCATAGAAGTACAACTCTTGATTGCCGAATCCCAGCAACTCGTTGTAGATGATGGACATGCCCGATTGACGACAGGCATGTGCGATGACTTTGGCCACCATGTCGCTGACGCGGATAATCTCGACTTCGGCGTTGCCCGCTGCCTTCGCTGCTGCCACATTTTCCGTGTTGTAGATTTCGGCCACAATGTGGTACGGCGCCTGACGTTTGCCACGCACCGACGTAATCGCCAGCAACGTTTTGATGACTTGCGCATCAGGATCGTCCTGTGGTGGACGCAAAATGATAATCGATTTGCTGCGATGTAAATGCAACAATGCTAAATCTTGCTGTTCGATGGGAGAACCACGCCGATAAATAATCCGCGTCTTGTGATCTTTGGGCAAGCGTCCGCGCATCAAGTGCTGCATGGTGGCGACATCCTGATCGCCCATGACGACGACACACGAGCGTGGCTTGGTGCGCAATCCCTCGACTAATTCTGACAACATAATCGGCGCATAGGCTGACCACCCAAGAATGACATAATGATCGTTCTCGATAATTTCTGAACGTCCCGAGCGCAAACGGGCAAATATTTCATTGACATTCGCCGTCAACACACCGATGAGTGTACTGAAAATAAACGTGCCACTAATGGCAGTAATTAAGTCTATCGGAGCAGTGACATCTTTCTTGTATATCTTTTGCCAACCTTTCGAAAACACTTCCATAAATGGAGCTTGTTCGGTGTTGAAAATCTCAGCGACAATTGTGTACAGTACAACAGCAATGAACGAATTCATCAACAGAAAGAGTATAAACGCAATTGTGCCACGCGCAAAAAAGCGATCAGAAAAGTAACTCAACCGCGCCCGTAATGTTGGCTCAGACATATCAGCGTTCCTCAATACTATAAATCCTTAATCGGTATTATACGCAGAGTTAAAATCGCTGTATACCCAAAAATTGACGCTACGATTACAGTATAATTGCGAGTTTCTGATACGAATATTACGTGAAGAGTGTCAATTGTTTCGCTTGTATTATTCTATGTCGTATGTATATGTGTCGTATATATGATTGTAGAGCGATATACCCTAGGTCGCGTATGTTTTGTATCTCATAACCACATCCATGTGTGTCCACACCTGATGATGCTCGTGCATAATAGACGGAACCACCGCAATGGCGCATATTACGACAGCCCGCTGAGAATTGGGGCTCGTACGACGATGCGTGGCTGACGGCACATGCCTGGTGGACTGGTAAAATGACCGCAGCGCGCATACGCATCTTGGCCAGATTGGGACGTATCGTGTATGTGCTACACGCATGGAAAGGGATGCATTATATGGACTACCGTGAACCAAAGGAGTTTCACCAGCCCACCAGCGTCGGTTTATTGACGCACGAGCAAAAGGCTTTCTACGACCGCGAAGGCTACCTCATCCTCGATCAGCTCCTCACGCATGCCGAGCTTGAGCCTGCTCGTGATGCCATGCGCCGTAAAGTCGACGAAATCGCTGCTGAGCTGATGCGTGACGGCAAAGTCACCCATGATTATGCGGATGCACCCTTTGAAACACGCCTGGCGCTGCTCTTTTCCAATCTCAGTGATGCCGACTTTTTGCAGTATGGCCGCAGCTGGCGCGACCGCATCCCCGGCTATTTTGTGC
>CAZIKU010000177.1:0-2846 GCA_964539815.1 uncultured Klebsiella sp.
GAACTCGCAACCCTCTGCTTGGGAAGCAGATGCGCTACCATTGCGCCACTCCCGCTCACTGTCGTTATTGTAGTGCCTCACGCATACGATGTCAAGATAACGAGGCATGTGCACCACGAATCTGCATCATGATGTGTTCGAGTTCTGCGCAGTGCTGTTGCCACGAGTAGTGCGACACCACACGTTCCCTGCCAGCCAGTCCAAGACGCCGTGCCCGTACTGGATCCTGAATCAGGGCGACCATGGCATCGGCCAAGGCTACGACATCGCCCTCTGCGACGAGTAGCCCCTCGTGGTCGTGGCGCACAATCTGATTGAGTGGCGTGATATCGCTGGTGATGACGGGCAGGGCCATTGCCATGTATTCATGTACTTTGAGTGGTGACCAAAAGAATCCCGCGGCTTGTAGCGCGGGATGCGCACTCGTATCGAAGGGGGCGATGCCGATATCGGCGTCGGCCAAGATGCGAGGCATATCGGCATAGGGTTGTGCCCCTGTCAAGATGATGTTGGGATGATTTGCGGCGAGGGTCTTGACATGGGCATATTCTGGGCCGTGCCCCACAAACACAAAGCGCGCGTTGATGCCACGATCGAGGACAAGTCGTGCCGCCTCGACGCCATGCGCCACGCCATGCCAGGCGCGAAACGAGCCAATAAAGATGACAGTTGGTACATGGTCGGCGGGATGTGGTGAGGTGCGTGGCGTAAAGCGTTCGACATCGGCACCCCACGGTGTTTCGTGGATACGAACGCGATCGATTTCTGCAGGAATCGTGGTGTGGAGCGGGGTTACAATGGCGTCAGCCCAGCGGCATTGTTGGGTGGCCCAGCGTCGCATCGGCCCCCCAAGGCGATCGTCGATTTGGCGTTTGCGGATGCTCGGAGGGTCAACAATCAGTGCATTGACTTCCAGTAGTGTTGGACATCTGAGGATGCGTGCAGCAATCATCCCTGCGCCAGCAAAGTTATAGTAGCGCTCCATGATGATATCGGGTTGCAGGTGGCGTGCCAAGGCTACGATGGTGGCGGTAGCGAGCAGGGAGAGTGGTTTGGGGATGTCGATGTGATAAATGGACACACCATGCAGATGCTGGAGCGCAGGACGTACCAAGTGAGCGAGATTGGTGTGCTGTTCGGCGCTCACGGCTACCATGTGGACGTCGTGACCCCGTTCGTGTAAACCGCGGGCAACCTCGAGGGCGTGCGTTGAGCCACCGAGATTGCCCGGGACGGGGATACCACTCGCGATATACAGAATCTTCATGGAGTGTGTGATTACATGCGCTCGTAGCGGTCGAGGTCAAGCACGATGCACAAGGCACCCTCGGCAGCAGACGCAACCGTTTGCTGCGCTTTACTGACGGCCGTGTCTTCAATTCCGACAAGCAGTGTGGTGTTGCCACGGCGTAAAAAGCCACCACTCGACGCCAAACGAGTGACACGGAACCCCTGTTCGACGAGTGCATCTACAGCGGCATCTGCCACAGCGTCTTCGGTTACAAACACGAGTAACTTCATGGAGGTGCTCCTTTAGACTGAACCAGCGTTACGGATACGCTGTGTCATTGGCATGGTATAGGCATGACAGATGGCAATGGCCACGGCATCCGCGGCGTCGTCTGGTTTGATGATACTGGGCATACGCAAGGTGAGGCGGACCATTTCTTGCATCTGCTTTTTGTCGGCACCACCATACCCTGCCACCGTTTGCTTGACGACAATCGGTTTATATTCGTTGACACTCAACCCCGCCTGTGCAAGTGCGAGGAGTGCAACGCCACGTGCCTGCCCAACCGTCAAGGCCGTAGTGACGTTTTTGGAGAAAAAGAGCTCCTCGACGGCACCACTATCAGGTTTGTGCGTATCAATGCATTCACACAAGCCGCGGTACAAAATCACAAGACGTTCTGCTTGTGGCATCCCTGCGGGTGTCGTCAATGCACCACATGCCACCAACGAGACAGTCCCACCCTGTTGATCAACCACACCCCAGCCCATAATAGCGGTTCCTGGGTCAATCCCGAGAATGCGCATCGCTTATTCGCCTGCAAACTGTTCAGCGAGCTCGTCAGTAATATCGAGGTTGCTGTAGACTTTTTGCACGTCGTCGAGGTCTTCTAGGCGTTCGATGAGCTTGAGAGCCTTGAGTGCTTCGGCGGCATCGGCTTGGACGAGTGTCTTGGGGCGCATCACCTTTTCGGCGGTGGTGACGGTCAATCCGGCGGCCACCAACTGATTGCGAATAGCGATGAGTTGTTTGAAGTCGGTATAAACTTCAAGCAGGTCGCCACTATCGACCACATCATCGGCACCGGCGTCGATGGCGAGCATCTGGGCGTCTTCGCTAGGTATTTTGCTGCCGCTCAGGTCGACGACAATCAGTCCCTTCATGTCAAACATCCAGCTGACCGACCCTGGCTCACCCGGGTTGCCGCCGATTTTGGTGAAGGCAGCACGAACTTCGGATGCGGTGCGGTTGCGGTTATCGGTGGCTGATTCAATCAACAGTGCCACACCACCCGGAGCATAGCCCTCGTAGGTGATTTCTTCGAGTTGGGCTTCGCCACCCTTGCCCAGTCCGCGGTCAATGGCGCGCTGAATGCTATCGGTGGGCATATTGCTGGCACGGGCACGATCGACGGCAATCCGCAGGCGAAAGTTGGACTCGGGGTCACCCGAGCCACCGTCGCGTGCGGCAATGGCGATATCGCGTGCGAATTTGGTGAATAATTGGCCACGGCGCTGGTCGAGCACACCTTTGGAACGACGAATCGTAGCCCATTTCGAATGACCGGACATAGCACATACCTCAATGTATACAAATGCTCATCGCATTATAGCAC
>CAZIKU010000178.1:0-2834 GCA_964539815.1 uncultured Klebsiella sp.
GACTGACGCGGTCAATCTTGTTGATGATAATCACGTTAGCGAATTCGATTTGGTCGACAAGTAAATCAACAATGCTCCGTTCGTCGTATGCGCTCACGGCCACGTTGCGGTCGGCCAGTAGATCAAGCGACATAAAGTCGTTGAAGAACGCTCCGGCATCGACCACCGTGACCATGGTGTCGAGACGCGCCAAGTCACCCAGACTGACGCCGTCCTCATCTTCAAAGGTGAACGTCTCTGCCACTGGGAGTGGCTCGGAGATGCCGGTTGACTCGATGAGCAAATAGTCAAAGCGCCCCGCCCGTGCAAGTGCCGTCACCTCAATCAACAAATCCTCGCGCAACGTGCAACAAATACAACCGTTGCTCATCTCGATTAACTGCTCGTCTACGCGACTGAGCTCGGCCCCGCCGCTCCGCACCAGCTGGGCGTCGATGTTGACTTCACTCATGTCGTTGACAATCACCGCTACGCGCAAGCCGTCACGGTTGTTGAGCACATGGTTGAGTAAGGTGGTCTTGCCGGCCCCCAAAAATCCCGATAGTACCGTCACCGGTAAGCGTGTATCTGTCGTCATTACTGCCCCCTTGCGCCTATGTGCTTGGACATAATTGTTGCCCAGTCTGATCCATCGCCTGACCGTTGTTCAACATTCGATTAAAGCAGTCGCGTCGGTAATAGCACTTGTTGCTTCGGCGCTCATCCATCACGACAATCATCTCGCGGTCGTTCATCAGTCGCTCCCCACAATGGCTACAGGTGTGATTGGTGACCCGCCCGCTTTTGTCGCGTGCAGTCACGTCGGTCTTCGATTTGCCCTTCGTCTCTTTGGCCATCTGCTGAACTCCATTCGTTTTAATTGATAGCGACTATCAATAACAATATAAATGATAGTTACTATCAATTAAAAAGTCAAGTACAAAACCGACCATGCTGTACATGATCGGTATCGGGTATAAGGATGGTGTTCATTGATTTTAGGAAATCACCAGTGTGCGCACCACTAAGAAGCCGAAGACGACAGCGATGAGTACACAGACCAGCCACAACTTACGGGCGGGCAAGGCGACGATACACTCGATGTTGGTCGGCTCCTCGAACATCTTATGGCGCGGGGCCATCATCATGCATGGTGTGGGCGAGGCGGAGACGCCCCGCGGGCTACACTACCTACGGGGCATTTTTTCTAGATAATATACGCCAATACGGTCAAAAAGATAAGCACACTGGCTACCACCGCATACACGGGGTAGGCGGCTGGTGCTACCAAGGCGCGGATGCCGTTGATGTCGGCAGGATCCTCGACGGGGGCATATGGCTCGTAGTGCGAGGCTGCCATCATGACGGTGATGATAAAAAATGCCACCAACGCCATAAACGGGATGTTGATAAAGCCCAAAATGTTGAAGTAGTCGACGGTACAGGGCACGCCATCGAGGCAGGGTGGTGGCGGGAACCAGTCGGTTTTGATGAGCAGGTAGTGGTAGAGCGATGTGCCCATGCCTACCAGCGAAAACGGCAACACATAGTGATGAATGTCGCTATTGCGCCGGATCATGCCGATGGCAATAAAAATGGCAAGTGGATACATCAGAATGCGCTGATACCAGCAGAGCAAACAGGGGGTGAAGTGCATGACTTCGCTGAAAAACAGGCTCCCGCCCGTGGCTAGCCATGCGGCGAGCAGGGCGATGGTGCGGCTGGGACCGCCGTATGGTGAAGTGTTGGTCGTCATCTGTCTCTCCCATAGCGTCACTATGCGTATTGTAGCATTTCTGTGTCGGGTAGAATGGATGGTAGTGTGAAAAAAGGAGCAGGCATGCAGACTTTGGCCATTGATGGCGCCACGTTGTTATCACAACTCTCCCAGCTGGGCGCCATCGGCATTGACGATACCGGTGCACGCACCCGCCTTGCCGCGTCGCAGAGCGACAAGCGTGGACGTGACCAACTGGTGGCGTGGATGCGCGAGCTTGATCTGGAGGTGTGCGTCGACCGCATTGGCAATATTTATGGCATCCTGCCTGGGCGTGACCGCCAGGCACCTGTGCTGATGCTCGGCTCGCACATCGACACGGTCATCAATGCGGGCATGTACGACGGCTGCTACGGCGTCCTGGCCGGGCTGGCCGTACAGCGTGCGCTGCGCCAAGCGGAGATGGTGCCACCATGTGATGTGGTGGTGGTGGCTTTCACCAACGAAGAAGGGGTGCGCTATCAGCCCGACATGATGGGGTCACTGGTGGCGGCAGGGGGAATGGCGGTGGCCGATGCGCTCGATGTGATTGGCAGCGACGGCACGCGCCTCGGTGATGAACTCACGCGCATCGGCTATGCCGGTGACATGCGGCCGGGGAGTATTGTGCCACGTGCCTACCTCGAGCTGCATATCGAGCAGGGACCGATGCTGGAGCAAGCGGGAGTTACCATCGGGGCGGTAGCGCATCTACAAGGCATTTCGTGGCAACAACTCACCATCACGGGGCAGGCCAACCATGCGGGTACCACGCCCATGACGCTGCGCCGTGATGCGGGAGTGGCGGCGGCACGTTTGACCGCTGGGTTGTACGACTATGCGCTGCAGAGTCGTAGTACGCGTGCCACGGTGGGCAGCCTGCAGGTTAGCCCCAACGCCATCAACGTCATTCCACAACAGGTGGTGATGACGGTAGATATCCGTGACCCCGATGATGCCCGCGTGGATGCCGCCGAGGCGGCTTTGCGCACGATGATTGATACATGTCGTCTGCAATTGGGAGTCGACATAATGATTGAACGCCTGGTGCGTTTCCCGGCGGTGACCTTTGACCAAACGCTGGTGGCGTGTATTACAC
>CAZIKU010000179.1:0-2740 GCA_964539815.1 uncultured Klebsiella sp.
TACGGTCGCCCAACGCCGTTTAATTTTGGTCTGATTATCGATCCGCCCTACCGCATTCCGCCCTTTAATGACCTCGATAAATATCCACCGACCACGTTGTTTCATCCTACCTTTTTGTATGAATCGGTATGGAACTTGCTCGGCGTCGGACTGCTGATTTTCATCGAGCGGCGTTATCGTCATAGTCTACGCCGTGGTGACATGGTGCTCTTTTATGCGATTATTTACGGGATTGGCCGGCTGTGGATTGAAGGATTGCGCACTGACAGCCTGTGTGCCGATTTAATTGGTGGTGGGTGTGACGGCTCGTTGCGCGTCGCCCAAATCGTCAGCGTGGCCTTGATTGCCCTCGGCATCGGGCTGCTGTGGCTGAATCATGCCCGCGAACTCGAAATCACCGATGTGACGACCCCGATGCCGGTCAAGCCACTTTTTGACGATACCCCAGCAGTGCCAACGATGCCGATTGGACTCGACGATTTGCCGCCAGCCCAAGTCACGGATGTCATGCCGACGAAGCATACGGCGCAATCTGCTGACACGGACACGGATTCGCCGCCTCCGCGCACATAACCGCATGGGTATGGTATGAATGTAGATGCCAAGCTCGATATTTTGGCGCAGGCTGCCGGCTACGAAGCATGTGATTCTCATGCCGTAGCCGGTCGCCGTTATCAGTCGCGCAAAGCGCGCTGGTCGGATGCCCCCCTCGGCGCCGAAGCCGACGCCAAGGGGGTGCGGCGCCCTGTGCTCCGTTTGTTGATGAGTGCCGAATGCATCTATGACTGTCCCTACTGCCCGCTCCGGGCTGGTAATGATGTGCCACGTGCATCGCTGACCGCCCAAGAAGTCGCTGACACGGTGGCACCGCAACTCAGTCACAGCAATGCGGGGCTCCTGTTGTCGACGGCAGTCACGCAATCCCCGGATGCTGCAGGGGCGGCTATCGTCGAAGGGGCGCAGATTCTGCGTACTCGGCACGACTACCGTGGCTACCTGCACCTCAAGTTGCCCCCCGGTGTGGCGCATGCCACCGTCGAAGCCGCTGCCCGTGTCGCCGATCGCCTCAGCATCAACATCGAGGTGCCTAGCGCGGCGCGGCAGGCGCTCATCGACCCGACGCGTGATTGGCGCCAGGACGTGGTAGTGCGGCTCCGTTGGATGCGCGATCTGCAACAGGCTGGGCAGATTCAAGCGGGCATCGCGACGCAGTTCGTGGTGGGTGTCGCCGGCGAAAGTGACCGCGAGCTGTTGACGTCCACGGCCTGGTTGCGCAGTGAACTGGGCGTGGGGCGCGTCTACTACGGCGCCTTTCGGGCATCACCAGGGACGCCCATGGCAAATGCGGATAACACGCCTGCCAAGCGCACCCAGCGTCTGCTCCAAGCCGATTGGTTGCTCCGCCACTACGGATTTGCGGTGGACGAACTCGTCCATGCCGGGCGCGAGCAGCTGCCACTGGCCTATGACCCCAAATTGGCGTGGGCCATGCAACACCCCGAACGCTTCCCCATCGAAATCAACTACGCTTCGTACGAGCAACTCCTGCGCATCCCGGGTATGGGGCCACTGGGCGTTAAACGCGTGTTGCGCCTGCGCACGCTGGGCAAACTGCGCGAGCCGGCCCATATTGCCATCCTGGGTGCGGCAGTGACGCGCATCTGCGACTTTGTCACCTTTGATGGTCGCTTCTTTGGGACGGGCAAAACCCTGCAACAGGCACGCCGACTGGCACAACAACCGATTGCCGAACAACTCACCCTATTTTGAGTGCAGTATCAGCTACGACAACGTATAATAGAAAGAGAAGATTCTATCATCTGCAGGTGAGTTTGGAGATTCGGCATGGGCTTTACCGTACACGCCCCCTATCAACCGACTGGCGACCAACCCAAGGCGATTCGACAACTCGTCGATGGCGTACATGCTGGCATGCGCTATCAGACATTGCTTGGTGCCACTGGGACGGGCAAAACTGCAGTGATGAGCTGGGTGTTCCAAGAATTACAACGCCCCGCATTGGTGCTGGCACACAACAAAACGCTGGTCACACAACTCTACGGCGAGTTCCGCGAGCTGTTACCGGATACGGCCGTCGAAATGTTTATTTCGTACTACGACGAATACACGCCCGAAGCCTATGTCCCCAGCAAAGACCTGTACATTGAAAAAGAAGCATCAATCAACGAAGAAATCGACCGTCTGCGCCATGCCGCCACCCAGGCGTTGCTGACACGCCGTGACGTGTTGATTGTGGCGTCGGTGTCGTGTATTTATGGCTTGGGCAGTCCGACTGACTATGGCCAAGTCAAAATCACCATCACCATGGGCGAAGTGCGCAACCGCGACAAATTGCTCCGGCAACTGCTCGATTTGCAGTTTGCCCGCAACGATATCGACTTCCACCGTGGCACCTTTCGTGTGCGCGGCGATACGCTTGACATCTTTCCCGTCAACGCCGAACACGCCGTGCGCGTGGAGTTGTGGGGCGACGAGGTCGAGCGGATTTCGACATTTGACCCATTGACGGGGGAAATGTTTCGCCAACACCAGAGCATCGACGTCTTCCCGGCCAAACACTTTGTCACTACCACCGAAAAACTCGGTGCAGCCATCGGTGACATCCAGGATGAACTGACGATGCAGCTCCAAGTGTTGCAGGGCGACGGCAAAATGCTCGAAGCAGCCCGCCTCAAACAACGAACCATGTACGACATCGAAATGCTCAGCGAAATGGGCT
>CAZIKU010000180.1:0-2667 GCA_964539815.1 uncultured Klebsiella sp.
CCATGATTTATGACCACGTCACTCCCATCGACCATGCGTATATTGGCATCAAAACACTCCGCAAATCGGCTGATACGCGCACCGAAGCCGATTACCTGCCCATTGTTGCTCCAGCAGACGGTGTCATCATGAATGCGGGCAGCCTCGGGAGCCCAACTTCACACCGCGTGGTCATCAGTCACGGCTGTGGCGTCTACACGGTATACATGGTGGTCAACCGCTTGAGCGGTGTCTTGGCTGCTGTTGCCGACCAAGTACAGAGCCAAGGTAACCTGCAACTCGACATCCCTATCAAAGCAGGTGAAGAGTTTGGTCAGCAACGCGACAACCCACTTGACTTCAACGTATGGGCATCTGAAAGCTGGTTGCGTGGCTTCGCCAACCCACTCTCGTACATCTATGCGGAAAACTGGAAGCCGTATACAGCTGATCCGAGCCCATTTTTTACCCCTGATCTGGCTGCAAAGTACGCCAACATCATGCAACGCACCAGTGAGCCACGCTGGGGCAAAATCGACCATGACGTGGCAGGGAGTGCCAGTGGGAATTGGTTCCTCGCTGGGACAATGGGCTATACCGGACTCACCATTGCCGAGTACGCTACTGCCACTGCACCCATCCCGGTCGGTCAAGTTGCCGGCAAGAACACCTACGCCTACGGACATCTGTCCATTGCGCCGCATGAAGTAGACACCAGCAAATGGGTCTTTTCGACGGGATGGTGGCAAGACCCTGCCGGTGACCCGCGACAGGTGATGCTCGTGATTGATGACGGGCAAAAGACGCCCGACCAGCTTACCAGCGCCGACGGTGTGGTGGTCTATGGGTTCACTGACGGCGGTCGTGTAGATGCAAACGGCCAACCTATTGTGCAAAGCGCAGGTTCGATGGCACCAATGCCCGTCGGGTATATGCTAGAGCTTGACCAACCACGTGGGAGCGTGGCCCTGCAGATCAACGCCGATGGCAGCCTGTCTGTGGAACTTTTCCCCACAGAACCCGGGAAAAAAGTCAGCCAACTCAGCGACCAGAAACGCACGTATCAGCGCTAGCACCAGCATGGGCAATGGAAGTTACGCTAACGGATGATCAGGCGTGGTTGGTCGCTGCCCGAGATATTCTTGGAAGCGGAGCAGATATCCGTCGGGATCCTGCACCAAAAACTCCCGTTGGCCCTCAGTGATACCGGGCTGCGTGGCATACCAACGCTCTGTCAGCGGGCGAAACAACGCAATCCCGTGTTGTTGACACACGGCCACCATGGCACACACATCGGTTACTTCGATTTGTAAGTTGATGCCACGGCCAAATGGGGGCGCGAGTGGTGCCGTCTGCCAGCTATCGGAATGCCATGCTTCGAGCATCAGTTGCGCCTGACCACGGGTGAGATAGACAAAGTCTGGTCCACTCCGCTGAAAGCGCACCGTAAACCCCAATAGCCGATAAAACGCCAGCGATACAGCTATATCGCGTACCGTTAATTCGGGAACCATGGCATTCCAGTATGCATCTTCTGCCATCTCAGCACCACCGCTGTACAACCAGCATCATAACTCCTTGGTTATTTTTTGATGCCTGCCAACCCGCCATCCACCACCACCACTTGTCCCGTCATCCACGTGGATGTCAACACGGCTTCGGCGATATGGGCGACATCATCGGCGACTCCGATGCGCCCAAGAGGATGCATCTGGCGTGACGCTTCAAGTGCGGCGGCGTTGCTTGTAATGGGCTGTGCGAGAGGGGTATCTACCAGTCCCGGGGCAATCACGTTGACACGAATGTTGCGGGGGGCATAACTCGCCGCCGTGGCACGAGCCAATCCTTCGATGCCCGCTTTGGCGGCTGCAATTGCCTCATGATTGGCGAAGCCGATTTGGGCGGCCGCCGTTGAGAATAGCAGGATGGAACCACCACCAGGCTGCCGTTGCATTTTTTCGGTCACTGCCCGCGTCACATAAAAGGCAGCGTGCAGGTTTTGCGTGATGGTGGCATGCCATTCGTCAAGTGTGGTGCGATGGGCGCTTTTGAGTAAAATACTCCCCACCGCAAGCACCACTGCATCGATACGACCGTGGGTTTGTATCACACTCGTGAGCGCCTGTTGGATGGATTCTGGCTGCGTGGCATCAACCGTGATGGCCTGCGCCCCCAATTCACCAGCCAAGGCAGTCAATGGCGTCTCAGTGCGTGCCGAAAGTACCAGCTGGGTGCGTAGGGCAATGCGCCGAGCAAGCGCCGCACCAATGCCACCTGTGGCACCAATTATCCAGGTAACTGGGGCATGCTGTGTCTCTGGAATAGTCGTCATTCTATTGTTCCTCTCGTGGTGGGGTGATTGTGTTCGTCACACATGTAGATACGCAAAACTCACCACAGAGGACTCATTATGCGATGACACAGACCAATAATGCCATACGATCCACGTCATCGCTGCGACGTGAGGTGTTTAGCGCAACTCGACGGTCACGTCTGTCTGCACAAAGTTGCGATTCCCCAGCGTATCACGCACCGAGATCCATACCGTGTACGTGCCAGCCGGCGCATGTGCATTCCAGCGAATCGGTTGCGTGTATTGCATGGCCACACCGCGCTCAGTCGGGATAGCCACGCCCTCAGATGGGGTATAGGCCTGATAGGCACCCTGACTGGCATTGGCAAAACTAT
>CAZIKU010000181.1:0-2652 GCA_964539815.1 uncultured Klebsiella sp.
CTAACGTGTCAGCAGCGGCATCGGGTGTCACACCTTCTTCAGATTCACAGAAGTTGGCCACCTCAATCACCAACGGCAATGACCCACAGGCTTATCCAATTGCCGCCTTTACCTACATCCTGGTGCGCAAGGATACCTACACGGATCTCAACAAAGCACAAGCACTGGCAGACTTCATCTACTGGAGTTTGACCGAGGGCCAGGGTGCCGCCAACCGCCTCGGGTATGCACCACTGCCAGAGAACATGCGCAAGGCTGCCATGAAGGCCTTGTTGACTGTGAACGTGAAGGGTCAGGCAGTCATCGACGCTCCAATCAAGTAATTGCGGATCGTGCATATGTCACAAGCCACGGGAGAATTCCTCCCGTGGCTTGTGGCTGATATTTTACATATTCTTAATAGTGTATTGGTGAAGTAATAACAATTGACTGTTACCGTGAATGCACTGACAATAGTATCATTGTGATATGGAACGATGATGCGAAAGGTGCCGGCGATGAAATCAGCGCAGTGGGTAATGCGGATTGTGACACATGTGGTATGGATTGGATTGTTAGCATCATGTGCTTCGAATCAAGCCACCACAAGCAACCCGTCGCGTAGTGATGCGAGTCCCGTGGCCACACACGTCGTACCAGTGAGTGATTGGACGCCACGTCAACTGACGGCATCGCTGAGTGGATCGGGTGCTTCCTTTCCAAATCCGCTGTACCAAGTGTTGATTTCTGTCTACACCAAGCACATTGTCCCTACCGTGCAAATCAGTTATCAGAGTGTAGGATCAGGACAAGGCAAGAAAGATTTTATTGCAGGTTTGACTGATTTTGGTGGCACGGATTCACCGATTTCTGCGGATGATATGGCTGCACAAGTGCCTGATGCCATCCATATCCCCATGGTGCTTGGTGGTGTGATGCCGGTATATAACTTGCCTTCTGTCACGGTGCCGTTGCGCTTTTCAGCAGATACACTTGTAGGCATTTACATGGGCGACATCACGCAATGGAATGATGCTCGACTCGTGGCCGAAAACCCCGATGCCGCGCTCCCAGATTTGCCCATTGCGGTCGTGTATCGGTCGGATGCATCGGGGACAACGTCGATTTGGACAGACTATTTGAGTAAAGTCAGTGCAGACTGGAAGGCAAAAGTCGGCAAAGGTAGTTCTGTGGAATGGCTGGTGGGGATTGGAGCGCCAGGGAATGCCGGTATTGCGAGCACAGTCAAAAACACTGAAGGTGCGATCGGGTACGTGGAAGTAGGGTATGCGTTGAGTTCAGGGTTGCCATTGCCGTACATCAAAAATGCCGCAGGGAATTACGTACAACCCCTACTGGCAAACATTTCGGCCGCAGCTGCAGAACTCGAAATTCGTGATGATGTGCAACAATTAGCACAATCAATTACGAATAGTGCGGCCCCACAAGCGTATCCAATTGTGGCATTTACCTACATCCTGGTGCACAAAGACGCATATACCGACATGAATCACGCACAGGCGTTGGCTGATTTTCTGTATTGGGGCTTGACCATTGGACAAGATGCCGCTGTGCGTATGGGATATGCCCCATTGCCAACCACTATGCGCCACGCTGCGATACAAGCGCTGTTCGCAGTAAAGGTCAATGGACAAGCAGTGATTGATGCGCCCGTGCGTTAGATGCAGTAGATGGTAGAGAAAGCATTGAGGAGTGCCAGCATGGCCAAACAACCACAAGTGGGGTCTTGGAGTAATGGCAATACATTGTTGCGGCATGGCGATGTCCCGTTCCGTGTGGGGACGGTCGTGCTGGCAAGCTGTGTGGTCGCATTGGTGTTTGCAATTGGTGTCGTCATGTATGTGGCATCAGCAGAAGCACGGTCGATGTTTGGCCTCGGTGTGTTGGTCGGCCAAGACTGGAGTCCCGTCGCAACTGATGTCTCTGAGCCGGCGTTTGGTGCATGGCCCGCAGTGCGCGGGACGTTGCTCTCGGCACTAGTGGCGATTGTTGTAGCTACACCACTCGCACTCGGAATTGGCATCTTTTTGGCAGAATTGTGTCCAGCAAAACTAAGCACACCGTTGTCGTTTTTGGTGGAATTATTGGCCGCCATTCCGAGCGTCATCTACGGCGTATGGGGTGTGTTTGTGTTTGTGCCGTTTTTTAACGACATTTTTTCCAAACCGGTGAGTGCCTCATTCGGTGAATATATTCCGTGGTTGGCAGGACCTGTTGCCACAGGGCGTGGCATCATGGTGACAGGGATTATTCTCGCCATCATGATTTTGCCGACCATTGCATCTTTGACACGCGATGTCCTCCGCCTCGTGCCCAATACACAACGCGAAGCGATGTTGGCGATTGGTGCAACACGCTGGGAAATGATTTGGCTGGCAGTTGTCCCCTATGCACGGGCCGGCATTATTGGGGCAGTCATGTTGGGGTTGGGACGCGCACTCGGTGAAACCATGGCGGCCACATTGTTGGTGGGAAATTCGCAACGTATCAGCGAATCCCTCTTTGCTCCTGCTACGACCGCTGCGTCACTCGTTGCCAATGAATTGACAAATTCGGTCAGCTCGTTGCACGAAAGTGCACTGATTACGGTGGCGTTAGCACTCTTTGGGATTACACTGGTTTTGAATCTTGCTGCTCGCGTACTGATTTGGT
>CAZIKU010000182.1:0-2647 GCA_964539815.1 uncultured Klebsiella sp.
ATTTGCCGTACCCGACCTGCAAGAATACTGCCCCACCGGCATGATGTACATCATTGCATACAACGGCATCTTTCCCAGCCCGTCATAGATCGAGAGCATACTGTGACACTATCACGCCGACGATTTTTCTCCATCCTGACGCGCCTCACCGGTGGCTATGCCATCCAGGGCGTACCACAGAGTCAACGCATCAGCAAACCACGATTTTCAGATCCGTATTTAGGGACAATCCAACTCTTTGGTGGTACGTTTGCACCACGTGGCTGGGCAGACTGTCAGGGCCAATTGATGCAGATCAACCAAAATATGCCATTGTTTGCACTACTCGGTACAAAATTCGGTGGTGATGGTCAAACAAACTTTTGTTTACCCAATCTTGTCGGTGTGTATCCATCCGTATCAGCAAATCCTCCATACAATACAATCTATGATTCCGATTATCCACGCTATATCATCGCCATCTCTGGCATTTTTCCATCATTCAATGGTGGTATGCCAATTGCAGTGACGCGCACCAAAACGCCCACCAGCACATCGACATCCACCAGGACGTTGACACGCACCTCGACCGCAACGAGTAGCACGACACCCAGTCCCACACACACCAGTAGTGCGACATCAATCCCTATTACCAATACGCCATCGGCGACAGTGTCGCCGACTGTCACACCCAGTGCAACCAACACTGTCACCGAGACGCCGACTATCAGTCGCACCACTACACCGTCGCCGACCAGTACCGCCACTGTAGTCGGCAACACCAATACGCCGTCGGCGACGGTGTCGCCGACTGACACGCCGAGTGCGACCAATACCATCACCGAGACACCGACTATCAGTCGCACCACTACACCGTCGCCGACCAGTACCGCCACTGTAGTCGGCAACACTAATACGCCATCGGCGACGGTATCACTGACCGTCACACCAAGTCGGACTCTGACGCCGAGCAACACGGCCACGGTGAGCAGGACTAATACGCCATCGCGGACAGCAACAAACTCCGTGACACAGGACCCCAATACGCCGTCGGCCACTCGTTCATTGACAACCACACCCAGTCGCACCAATACACCGAGCAACACACCGACCATCAGTCGCACCAGCACCGCATCACGGACCGCAACCAATACCATGACCGCATCGGTAACACGCAGTGGCACTCCGACCAAGACGAACACCCCCACACGTAGTAACACGGCAACAGTGACCAATAGTCGGACTACCACCAACACGCAGACTGCCACCAATACGCGCACCAGGACACAGACGCGCACCATTACCCGGAGCAGTACACCAACACAGACGCGATCACTCACCAAAAGCATGACACCAAGCAAGACGGCGACCGCAACTGCCTTACCGCTTGCCATTCAAAATGGGACGTTTTTACAAGGGGTCACCGCATGGACTGCGTCGTCTGCCCGCGGGCGTAGCCTCTATGACACCATCAATAAATGCGCTATTCTAGGTGGTGTCAACGACGAGATTGTCACGTTGAGTCAAACCTTCATTGTGCCGAGTACGGCCACGACACTCAAGTACAAAACACGTATCACGTCAGAAGAAGCCGACGCATCGCTGTCAGGGGATGTGTTTCAAGTCATTTTCTCGACCAGTACCGATACCATCCTCAGTACCGTCACACTTGATACGACCCTGCAGACAAGTACGTTTGTAGCGAAAGATCACGATATTTCGAGTTTCCGTGGCCAGACCGTCACGCTGACGTTTTATCTCGAAACCGATAGCACACTCCTCAGCACCGTACGCATCGACGACGTCGCCATCGTGTAGACCACCAACAAAAACCACCCCGGTGTCGCAAATGCAACACCGGGGTGGTCATATTTTAATTAGCGAAAGAGCATTACTGAAACCGGGCAAGACTGGAGCATGGCATTGGTGCTACTCCCAATAAATAGATTGCGCAACGATGAATGACTGTAGGCACCCATCAACAGCATATCAATATTGTGTGCGCCAATATAGTTGCCCAACACATCATCGACCATACCGTCTTCATAATGAACGTGTACATCATGATGTGTCTGACGCAACATCCCAGCAGCCTTGGTCAAATGCAACTCATTACGTGCATATTCGGGGCCAACACCGATGAGGTGGCATTGCACATTGGCAAACATCGAATGTTTCATCACATAATCAATTGCCAAATTCGCATTTGCACCGCCATCATAGGCGATAGCGATGCGATTCACTGGCACGAATTTAATGGCTGCAACAAGGACTGGAGCGTGCGCAGCCCGCACCACGCGTTCGAGATTCGAGCCAAGGTGTCCCGTGGCATATCCGGCTTGCTCACCGCGTTTGCCAATCACGATCATACTGGTATGACTCGCCAATTCGTTGATCGTATCGACCAACGATCCGACGGGCTGAGAAACTTCAACAGCCATGGTACTTTGTTGTAACAATGACTGAGCTTTTTGCACAATGAATGCACTTTGTTGCTGCTCAAACTTGTTATGGTCACGTTCAAGTTGTGCGTATTCTTCAATTAACGCACTTGACATGGCCATCGACATCCCCTCGGGATATCCCGTGGATAACATGAGATTTTGGTATGGGGCACGCACATGCAGCACATGTATTGGTGCAGCCAACGATTGCGACACCCATGACG
>CAZIKU010000183.1:0-2595 GCA_964539815.1 uncultured Klebsiella sp.
GATTCCAGGGCCGACGGTATAGTCCGGATGAAAGAAGGTGTGTGTAGATGCATCGTGTCGTATTGCCACGTACCACGTGGCAGTACGGATGTGTATCTGCACCACTGCCCTGAATTAATCCAGGCAGTGGTGATTTTTATGGCAAGTAGCGACTACAACCAAGCGGCATACCAACAGGCCATCGCCAGCGCCGCGCATGTACGTGGGCGCACCAGTCCCAATCCGGCAGTGGGTGCGGTGGTGGTGCGCGATGGTGTGATTATTGCCTGCGGGGCCACCCAGCCACCAGGCCAAGCACATGCCGAGCGTCAGGCGTTGATCCAAGCCGGCACACGTGCCCATGGCGCCGATTTATATGTCACCCTCGAGCCATGCACCTTCCACGGGCGTACCCCACCCTGTACCGACGCGATTATCGCCGCCGGCATTGCGCGTGTCTTTTATGTCATGCGCGATCCCGACCCACGCATGGGCAATGGGGCAGCCCACATCCTCGCCCAGCACGGGATTGAGTGCATCCAAATCACGCCCGACGACGACCGCATCAAACTCCAGCTGGCACCATTTTTTATGCGTATCCAGCAGCAACGCCCGTGGCTGACCTGGAAGTACGCCATGAGTCTAGACGGCAAAATTGCCACACATGCGGGGGTCAGTCAATGGATAAGTACCAGTGCAAGTCGTACCGTTGTACACCGCATTCGTGCCCAGGTAGACGCCATCATGACCGGCAGTGGCACCGTGTGTGCCGACAACCCACAACTCACCGTCCGACTCGTGGATGATGGGAGGACTGCACAACCACTCCGCGTCGTCATTGATAGTCGGGGGCGTTCGCCACTACAATCACACATCTTTAATGATGGTGCCGCACAAACATTACTCTTTTGTAGTAGCGATGCCCCAATCTCGTGGCAACAGGCACTCATGCAACGCGGTGTACACGTCATCTGTCAGCCCCATGCAGGCCCCATAGATTTGCATGGGGTGATGCGTCATCTGCATGGCAGTGGCATCAACCACGTCCTCCTCGAAGCAGGGGCAGGGCTGGCCGGTGCCTGTGCCGATGCCCAACTTATCGACGAGATTCACTGCTTTATTGCGCCAGGTATCATCGGGGGATATCATGCGCCCAGTCCTCTGGCGGGGCACGGGCGGCGCACCCTCAGCGATTGGCGTGAATTTCGCATCATCAACCAGCAAGTTCTAGACGGCGACATGCATATCCACGCCGTCCATTCCCATATCGACACACTGTTTCACACCGCACACGAAGGAGCCCAGCTATGTTTACCGGCATCGTAGAAGAACAAGGACGGATTGTAGTCGCCGAAACACAGCACGACCGCGACAATACCATGACCATCGCCTGTCGCACGGCACTCGATGGCACCCGCATCGGCGATAGCATCTGTGTGGCAGGTGTCTGTTTGACGGTGACCAGCATGACCGACACCACATTCAGCGTGGGGATTTCCCCCGAAACGTTGCGGTGCACCAACCTGGGCACACGCCGGGTGGGCGATGCCGTCAACCTCGAGCGCGCCTTGACGTATGGTGGACGCATGGGTGGACACTACGTACAGGGGCATGTCGATGGCGTGGCACACATCAGCGCCATCCGTGCCGAAGGTGAATCCAAATTCATCACCATCACCCCCCCGGCCCAGCTGTTGCCCTATATCGTCATGAAGGGCTATATCGCCATCGATGGCGTCAGCCTGACAGTGGCGGCCCTCGATGAGACGAGTTTCGGGATTGCCATGATTGCGCATACGCAGTCGGTCGTCACCATGGGGACACAGCAGGTGGGGGCACCCGTCAACATCGAAGTCGACATTATCGCCAAATACGTGGAGCGCATTAGTAGCGCATGGAGGGACCCACATGCTCGCACCAATTAAGCAGGCCCTCGACGAACTCGCACGCGGACGCATGATTGTAGTGGTCGACGACGAAGACCGCGAAAACGAGGGAGATCTCGTCTGTTTGGCCGATGCTATCACCCCAGCCCATATCGCCTTCATGGCCATTCACGGGCGGGGATTGATTTGTTTGGCGCTTGACCACCAGTTGTGCGACCACCTCAACTTGGCGCCGATGGTCAGTCGCAACCGTTCTGGCACAGGCACCGCATTCACTGTCTCGATTGAAGCAGCTACTGGTATCACCACCGGCATTTCTGCGGCAGATCGTGCCCGTACCATTGCCGTCGCCGTCGACCCACACAGCACCGCACACGATATCGTCAGTCCAGGACATGTGTTCCCCCTGCGCGCACGTGCTGGCGGTGTGCTTGAGCGTCCTGGACACACCGAGGCAGCCGTCGATTTGGCACGCTTGCTCAAACGCCGTCCTGCCGGTGTCATCTGCGAAATCATGAACGACGACGGCACAATGGCACGCCGTCCACAGCTTGAACTTTTTTGTCAGAAGCACCAGCTCGTTATGACGAGTGTGGCGCAGCTGGTGGAATATCGCCGACACCTGGCAGCCTTTGCACCGCACACCGATACCGCGCTGGTATACGGCAACTAAATTCAAGGAGAAGCACATGACCACCTATCAAGGAAACTTCATCGGCACCGATTTGCG
>CAZIKU010000184.1:0-2578 GCA_964539815.1 uncultured Klebsiella sp.
CCTTCGGCCGGATGCCGAAGGGCGCAATCATGGTGATACGGAGTGATGATTCCATAGTCAACTTACAGACGTGAGCGTGGGTCCAAAGCATCACGCAGACCATCACCCATGAAGTTGATACTCAGCACGACGATAAAGATCAGCCCTGCAGGAATCAACGAAAGATGGGGCGATGTTTGCAGATACTGGCTGCCATCGGTGACCAAGCGGCCCCAAGTCGGGGTGTCCGGTGGGAAGCCGATACCGAGGAATGACAGCGTTGATTCACTCAAAATCGCATTACCGATTTCGAGCGTGGCTGCCACGATAATCGGGCTGAATGCATTGGGCAGAATGTGGCGAAACATGATGCCTGATTGTTTGACACCCAGACACACGGCTGCTTCGACGAATTCTTTTTGTTTGAGCGAAATGAATGAGGCACGCACGATACGTGCTGTCTGCATCCATGCGAGCACACCAATCATGACTACTACGATCATAAACATGCCAAATTCGAGCCCGAGTTTGGCTGTCACCGCATCGCGGAACAAGTAGACGGTGAGCAGGAGCAAGGGAAGTGTCGGGAGTGACAAGAACAAGTTGGTGATAAAGCTCAGCACTTCGTCGACGTAGCCACCGAGGTACCCGGATACCGCACCAACCAATGAACCCAGTGCGACGGCGATAATCATGGCAGTGAAGCCGACCGACATCGAGATGCGCCCACCGTACAAGGCGCGGGCAAACTGGTCACGACCAAGTTCGTCCGTACCAAAGGGGTGAACCGAACACATGGGATCGGGGCCGAGAATCGGGTCGACGGGGACATCGGCAATCGAGGCACAGTATTCTTTGTTCTCGGGTTTGATGGTCACGTACGGGTTACTCATGATGTTGACGAAGTCCAAGGCATCACGGTCGACTTTCCACAACATGGGACCGATGATAACTCCGATAGACAAAAATATGAGTACCGCGGCGCCGAGCATGGCCAGACGGTGGCGTTTGAAGCGCCGCCACGCATCACCTACCAATGTGCGTGGTTTCTTGGATGACATATCGGCAATCTGCGCCGCTGCTGGGGTAACTGTTACATTTGAAGCCATGATTCCTGCTTTCCGCTCCGTTGGCAACTAGTCGTATTTGACGCGCGGGTCGAGAATACCGTACATGATATCGGCGATGAGGTTAAAGATGACCACCAAGACCGAGAAGATAAATGCCAGCGCCATAACCATTGGCGTATCGGAATTTTGAATTGAGGTAACCAACAACTGCCCCAGCCCATTCACACGGAAGAGATTTTCGGTGATGATGGCACCCGCAAAAATAGAGGGAATGCCCAGTGCAATCAAGGTGACGACGGGGATAATGCTATTGACGACAACGTGGCGGATAATCACAGCCACATCATTCAATCCTTTGGCACGGGCGGTACGCACATAGTCGAGTGGCAAATTATCGAGCATCGATGAACGCATGAAGCGTGTCAGTGACGCAGTTTGCTGTACCAAAAGCACACAGACGGGCAATACCATCTGATTAATTGCTTGTTTAAAGGTTGCCCAGTCGGTGATTTCTAGCGTGGAACTATACACGATGGGGAACCAGTTGAATTTAATCGCAAAAATAAGCATGAACGTCAAACCGGTAAAGAATGACGGCAGCGATCCACCAATAAACGAGAGGAATGTCGCAAGCTGGTCAAAGAACGAGTATTGTTTGACCGCAGAGATGATTCCTATAGGTATGGCGATCAAGATTGCTAATAGATACGACAACCCGACTACTTGCAGTGTCTGAGGGACACGCTGAAAGACGATGTCGATGACCGGTGATTTAGATGAGAATGAATATCCCCAATCGCCTTTGGCCATTGATCCAAGCCACTTGTAGTAGCGCACATACCACGGCTTGTCGAGACCAAATTGCTCACGAATTTTTACGCGAGTTGAATTGGGAATAGCGGGATTCAGCGCAAATTGCGCCAACGGGTCACCTGGAGCGAGGGCTAAAACGGCATAGATGATGACACTAATGATAAATAGTGTGGGAATCGATACCAACACGCGCCGAATAATATATTGGGTCATGGAGTGGTCCTCCACGGGTCTTCAGATTGATAGAGAAAGGGGGGAAACAGATATGTGATACGGGGGTCTCGTACGAGACCCCCGTATCGGGTGGACTTACTTCGACCAGGTGTGGATGTTCCACAAGCCGGAGTCAAAGGTATTGAAGGTTGGACCATTCAATTCCTTGATCTTGGCATTTGGCGTGCGGCGATTGATCAATGGGATAATCGCAACATCGTTCACCAGGAAGTCGTTGAGCTGGATAGCCATTTCCTGACGCTTGGTCAAGTCAAGCTCTTTCTTGTATGTAGCGAACAACGCATCGAAGTCCTTGTTGCAGTAACGACCGTCGTTGCCACCGTTCCAGCTGTTTTCCTTGCTGTTGACCTTCTCACACACCCAACCTTCGAGGTACGATGCTGAGTCGGTACCGCTGGGGCCGTTGGTGTACATCTGGATGTCGACGAACATCTTGTTCAAGGTGTCGTCGTTGCCCGGGTCGCCTGAGAAGAAGACGCCGG
>CAZIKU010000185.1:0-295 GCA_964539815.1 uncultured Klebsiella sp.
AATACCAAGCTTGCGTACCGTCGTCATACACATCACCGTTTCACATACATCTACATGCATTGTACCAAATACACAATCAAGAATTAAGAATGAAAAGAATCAAGATTGTGGTATGGAGGGTATGGCATACCGCATCGCCTATAATGAGGACAAATCACCTGGGAAGAGTGGTACATGATGCGGCGTTTGTTGATGGGTATAGTGCTAAGCATGCTGTTGGTGCCTGTAGCCTCGGTGCCGGTGATTCATGCAGACACGGGGCGTGAGGTTCTTGCCTACTATTATGGCTGGTGGA
>CAZIKU010000185.1:363-725 GCA_964539815.1 uncultured Klebsiella sp.
TGTCCGTAGCCCCTAATGGCGGCGATACGGCAAACCGGTCTTCGTCTTTTTGAATGACACCATTCTGCCTGGTGGACGTGGCGCCAATGCAGACTGGCAAGCGCTACGCGACCAAGTAGATCCACAACGTACCCAATTTTGGTTGGGCGGCGGTGTCAATTTCGCCTTGCTCGACGTCTTCGACGCCCTACATTTCTACGACATTACCTGGGAAGCATCCTCTGGCAAGGCGATGAGCTCGTACAACCGCAAACTGACCGACTACAACACCAGTCATGGCACGAACAAGCCGTTTGTGGCCACCGTCATGCCGGGCTACGATGATCTGCGCTATCGCAACGGTCACGTCAAAGATCGCGCCC
>CAZIKU010000185.1:784-2555 GCA_964539815.1 uncultured Klebsiella sp.
GGAGTGCTATCGAGCCGAGTGTGGCTTACGGCACCACCTATCTCGACATTACCCGTGACCAGATTGCTGCGTTCAAAGACCCTACCCCCGTCATTCCCAGTGGTTTTGCTGATCCGGCCATTGCCATGCTGTGGAAACGTGCCGACCTGGCGGTGGAACAACAGCGTGTCAAACGTTCGTGGGTGTGGGGGCCGGCTATTGCTGATGGGCGCTACGAAGCCTACAATGGTGGGCAACGCATGGTGCAATATTTCGACAAAGCACGCATGGAAATCAACAATGTCCAGGGCGATCGTTCGTCGCAATGGTTTGTGACTAACGGCTTACTGGTGAGTGAAATGATTGCTGGCCGCATCCAGACCGGCGATCAAAGTTATGAAACACGTGCCCCCAACGAAGAAGTCCTCGCCGGAGATCCGCGTGTGGTCAACCCCGATGTCCCCAGCTATGCGACACTGGCGATGGTGTTGCCACCACAAAGCGACAAAACCGGGCAAGCGGTGCGCACACAGCTGCTCCGCAACGGGACATTACGTGACATAACGCCGCCTGCGCCTGTGACATATGCGCAATATGTGCCCGAGACGCAACACAATATTCCCGACGTCTTTGGCACGTTTCTCAATCAATCTGGTGTGATTTATCGCGGTGGTCGATTTACCAATGGTGCCTTGTTTGACTGGGTCTTTGCTTTTGGTTACCCTATCGGCGATGCCTACTGGATGCAGACCGCCATCGGTGGCGTAGTGCAGTGGACCCTCGTGCAACCATTTGAACGGCGCATTTTGACGTATACGCCCAGCAACCCGGCCGGATTCCAGGTCGAAATGGGCAATGTCGGTCAGCACTATTACCATTGGCGATATGGACCGTAGAACAATTAAAAATGAAAAATTGAGGCGTCATGAAATGACGCCCCTACGCAGAATACACATGACGCCTTGGTTTTTACGTTGCCATGCGCGGATCGGGGTGGTCGAGCACCTTTTGTGCATTGGCGGCACGGCGTTGCGCGAGGGCGGTGGCAATGGCTGGGTGATCGTGACATAACGTAGCTGCCGCCAAAAGTGCTGCATTAATGGCACCAGGTTTGCCGATGGCAAGGGTGCCTACGGGCACTCCTGCAGGCATCTGTAAAATTGACCACACGGCATCAACGCCATTCATCGCGCCATTGGGGACGGGGACACCAAAGACGGGGACGAGTGTTTTGGCGGCGAGCATGCCGGGCAGATGGGCGGCACCGCCGGCACCGGCGATGATGGCACGTAATCCCCGGCCAGCAGCGTTTTCTGCAAATGAAAAGAGCAAATCGGGAGTGCGGTGCGCCGATACCACCTGCGCCTCGTGGGGGACGCCTAATTCGGCGAGGGTGGCCACACTATGTTGCATGACTTCCCAATCAGAATGTGAACCCATCACGACAGCCACAAGTGCGCTCATGCGTGCCCTTTCCGATGCTGAATGGCTTGTTGGTAGAGGTGGATGTACGCCTTGGAAGAACGCGCCCACGTGAAATCCTCACGCATGTTGCGCTGTTGCATGGTCACAAACGTATCACGGTCGTGGTAGCACATCACGGCGCGTTGTACGGCATCGCCAAGTGCCTCGGGCGTGTATTCGGTGAAACGAAATCCGTTGCCATTACTTCCTTCACGCACGGTGTCGTTGAGCCCGCCGACGGCACGCACCACGGGTACCGCTCCATAGCGCATCGCAATCAACTGCCCGAGCCCACCTGGCTCGAAGCGTGACGGCATCAAAAACAAGT
>CAZIKU010000186.1:0-2543 GCA_964539815.1 uncultured Klebsiella sp.
GTCATTTCGACGGGCACGTCGCGGTAGACGGCCAGGGCGCGCTCGGCGATGACCACTTTGGCGCGTTCGACCAATTGCGGGTTATTGATGACTACGCCACCGCCCAGCACGATTTTGGCAGGGCTGTAGAGGTGCAACATGTTGACGAGTCCGGCGCCGATGGCTTCGCCTTCTTCGTCCATCAGGCGTAGCGCCAAGGCATCACCGGCAGCAGCCGCCTGCGCAATATGGTGGCCGTGGACGGTGTCGGGCGTGGCCAGCTGATGCAATGCGCTGTCGGCGTGTTGGCGCATGGCGGCAGCAGCGCGGCGCGCAAAGCCGGGACCGGCGGCGGTGTCTTCCCACGACATGCGTGTGTGCCAGTCAATGATGTGATGGCCGACTTCACCGGCTGAGCCGCGATGACCGAGGAGCAAGTGCCCGTCGGCAATTACACCACCACCGATACCCGTGCTGACGGTGATGTAGACCAGGTCGCGTAACCCTTTACCGGCACCAAAAATCCACTCGCCTACGGCGGCGGCATTGGCGTCGTTGCCTAGCTCGATGTCGAGGCCGGTGGCGTCGCTGAGCATCTGGCGGAGAGGAGTGTTTTCGAATCCCGCGATGTTGGGCATTGCAAAGACAAAGCCCGCAAATGGGTCAAGTGGTCCAGGTACGCCAATGCCCACACCGGCCAATGTGTCACCACTGGGCACCTGTTGTTGCACGGTCTTGATGAGGCGCACAATCCGCCCAAAAATCGCCTGAGGACCTTCTTCGACGTTGGTATCGACTTTGGTGTCAAACAGAATGCTCCCATGGGTATCGACCAGCCCGGCACGCAGGTTGGTACCACCGAGATCGACGCCAATTACGTAGCGCATATCGTTCATTCCTTCGTGTATATTTCGAATCCGACGCATCGTGTGATGTTGCCACCTATGATACCCTATGTTATACTACACCGGAGCGTAATTAGGAAACAGTGAATTTCCCATGAAATGTAGCCACAGTGCCCGCACCGATGTCGGCCGACATCGCGAACACAACGAAGATGACTACGGCGTTGGCGAGGGTTCGCACGTCAACGAACGTGGGCATTTGTTTGTGGTGTGTGACGGCATGGGTGGTCACGAAGCCGGCGAAGTCGCCAGCCGCATTGCAGTGGAATCCATTTTGTCGGCGTACTACGCTGACCCCGACGAAGACCGCGGTGCGGCGCTGAGTGTGGCCTTTGATTACGCCAATACCAGCATTTTCAACGAAGGCACCATGAGTGGTGTATCGATGGGGACGACGGGTGTCGCAGCCATCATGCACCGCGATGAGTGTGTGGTCGCCAATGTCGGTGATAGCCGCGCCTACCTCATCCGCAAGGGTGCTATCCGTCAGATTAGCTACGATCACACCTTCATCAACGAGCAAATCGCTGCGGGCGTGATTACCAGCGACGAAGCCGACAAGATGCTCTACAAGCACGTCATCACGCGTGCGCTCGGCCACCAGCCCGACGTAGTGGTCGACACCTTCCGTTTTGCGGTGTTGCCCAACGACCTGATTGTGCTCACCTCTGATGGCCTCATCAATCACCTCAACGACAACGATATTTTGTCGGTCTGCACACAGAATTCCCTCGTGGACAGTGTGGATCGCCTCGTCGATATGGCCAACGAACGCGGCGGCAACGACAACATCACCGTGTTGCTCGTGCACGTCGATAGTGTGGATGGCACCTCACCATTGCCCATTCCCGTGGATGCCATGCCCGTTGTGACGGGGCAGTACAACTCGCTCCGCCTGCAGTCGTCACAGTCAACCGCTTCGATGCGCTTGATGATTGCCCCGCAAATCAGCTGGCAAGGGGCTGGTTTGGCGGTTGGGCTGTTGGTACTGCTCGTCAGCATCATCGTGCTCGGCCTAATGGGCGTTTGGCCATTTGCGCCGCTATAAACGTTCATCATGACATCGCATAGAATACCGTGCCTGCCACTGACATGTTCGTGGCAGGCATTGTTTTTGGGGCAGCTTTTGGATGCGCAGACCCACCATACCTGCCGGTACTCAGGCGTGGAATAGATGTCCGCATTGGCCGTTTTTCCTGATAAAAACAGCACCACCCTGACACAACAAACAGCACCACGCATGGCACTGGGAGGGGCGGACCTAGTGGGGCGGTACCCGTGCTGCATGCATTTCGCGGTAGATGTCTGCATAGCGCTGTGCGAGTGCGTGTTGGGTGTAGTGTGTCAGTACCCGTTGGCGTGCGTGATGACTCATCTGCGCATAGCGCGTCGTGTCGTGCATGAGCGTCATGAGGTGTGTGGCGAGTGCGGAGCATTCACCTTCTGCATAGATGAGTCCACCATCACCGACCACATGGGGAATTTCGCCCGAATTACTGCCTACCACGGGCACCCCGCAGGCCATTGCTTCGACGAGCACGCGGCCGAACTGCTCTTTCCAATTGGCGGTAGTCCGGGATGGAAGTACGAGGGCATCGCACTGTTGCATGATCGCCGGCATGGCGTGTGTCGGTACCGGCGCCTGCCACGTGATACGCG
>CAZIKU010000187.1:0-2520 GCA_964539815.1 uncultured Klebsiella sp.
ATCATGTATGGCACGCCTTGTCGGGATGGGCGCCAGGTCGCTCGTAGGGGCGAATCATATTCGCCCGATGAAAAACGTACTGCGGCCTGATGCATGATGTGCACCAGGCCGCAGTGTTAGTTATCGTCGATTAGTGGTCGAGGTGATACGGGACGCTGACCACGACGACATTTTTGGTAAAGAGCAACATCGTCTTGATGGTGAGCGCCGTCTGGTTGTGCAAGAAGTTCTGCCACCAGCGATTGGGGATGAACTCAGGCAGCACAATCGTCAATACATCATCCGTGTAGCGGTGTGATAGATCATCAACGTAGGCTTTGATTGGTCCAGTCAGTGTGCGGTAGGGGGATGGCAAAATCTCCAACTCAATACCACTGCCCCACTGTGCCCACTTTTCTTTCATGCGTGCCGTACTATCGGCATCCATGTCAATGTAGAGCGCCCGAATGTTGTCTGGTGTGAGCGACAGCCCGTATTGCAAGGCAGGGATGACGCCCTTGTGCACACCACTCACCAGCACCAACACGGTGTGGCGGGTGACAGCCCGTGGCATGGGGGCTTTTTCGAGCGAGAGCTGCTCGGCCACATCCTGGTAGTGTTTGTTGATGTTGGTCAACAGAATCACCATGATCGGTAGCACCAGCAGTACCGCCCACGCCCCATCAAAAAACTTCGACACGGCAATGACGACCAATACGACACCGGTGACGGTGGCACCCATGCCATTGATGAGTGCACTCCACTGCCAGCCTGGGGTGCGCAAGCGCAACCAGCGTCGCACCATGCCGAATTGCGAAATCGTGAAAGAGATGAATACGCCGACTGCATACAACGGCAACAATGCTTGCTCACGCGCATCAAACATGACGACCAAAATTGCTGCGACCACGCCCAAAAATATGACACCATTTGAAAAGACCAAGCGGTCGCCGCGCTGCGCGAATTGACGGGGCAAAAAGCGGTCAATGGCCAGGAAGTACGACAAGCGTGGGAAGTCGGCGTAGGCGGTATTCGATGCCAATACCAAAATCAACATCGTGGCCGCTTGCAGGATGTAGTAAAAGACTGATCCACTCCCAAAAATTGCCCGGGCAAGTTGCGAATTGGCCGTCTCGGGCTCCATGGCGCCATCGGGCAAAATCTTGTATGCATCTGCGAGAATCGTCGTGCCCATGAACATGAAACTGAGCAGCACAATCATGACCAGCAGGGTGATTGATGCGTTGCGTGGTTCTGGTTTCTTAAATGCAGGCACACCATCACTAATGGCTTCGATACCGGTGAGTGCCGTACACCCGGCAGCGAACGCACGCATCAGCAAAAGGATACCAATCGTTTGGCCGTGTTCGACATGGATGATTGATGGTGGTGGTGCTGGTACTACATTGCCCGTCGCCATGTTGTATGCGCCTACGCCGATCATGGCCAACATGCTAAATACGAAGGTGTATGTGGGGATTGCAAACATGTTGCCGGATTCTTTGATGCCACGCAAATTTGCAAGTGTTAGCAACACAATCAGAATGACAGCTAACTCGACGCGATATGGCTCAATCGAGTGAAATGCCGATGTCATCGCGGCCACTGCTGCCGACATACTCACCGCAACGGTCAAAATATAGTCAATCAACAGCGATGACGCAGCAATAAGTGAAGGGATTTTCCCCAAATTTTCCCGTGAGACAACATAGGTGCCACCACCTTGGGGATAGGCCATGATGGTTTGCCGATACGAAAACGCCACGGTAAAGAGTAGTACGGTAATCCCGATGCCGATTGGTGTCACATACCCGAGTGCGGATCGATTGGCGTACAGCAACGCAATCAAGATTGCTTCGGTAGCATAGGCCACAGACGAAAGTGCATCAGATGAGAATACAGCGAGCGCTGTGCGCTTGGGCAATCGCTCATGAGACAACTGCTCATTAGAAAGCGGTTTACCGACAATCAAGCGCTTCATTTCGGAAAACATACAATTCCTTTGCGTCGTCAGTTTGACGACAAAAAACCACCCCATAGGTTGTGCTTTGGAGTGGCAACATTGCCAAGCTGTGTACTTACTACACATGTGTCCGTGAGAGATAGTAGCACGATTTGGACAAAAGTCAATACCATCCTACAATTTGCTCTCGCCATCATCAATAATCTCAACGGATGTTGCTTTGTAGAGTGCCAGTGCCTGCATGCGTTGTACGCTATGATCCACGATTGGTGCCGGGTAGTCACTCCCAATGACACATCCCACCTCTTGCATCAGCAACGGCGGCATCGTCCACGGGGCATGGATGTATTTGGTCGGCACGTTGCGCAGTTCTGGACAAAAATACCGCACATAGGCACCATCGCTGTCAAACTTTTCTCCCTGACTTGTCGGATTAAAGATGCGGAAGTAGGGCTGCGCATCTGTCCCCGTCCCCGCCGCCCACTGCCAGCCACCGTTGTTGGCAGCCGTGTCGCCATCAATCAGATGCTGCATAAAAAACCGCTCTCCCCAACGCCAATCAATCAGCAGGTCTTTGG
>CAZIKU010000188.1:0-2508 GCA_964539815.1 uncultured Klebsiella sp.
AAAAAATATGCCCAGCTCAAAGCAGGACCAAATACAATTAACTCAGGCGATGTCGAGACGATTAATAACCACTTCCGTAAAGTACGCAATCTGGCACGTACAAACAAACTCGAACTCGGTGCGAATGATCTCGTTATTGGCATTCTTTACGGATCTGCAGCAGATATCAACTCGAGCTACGGCAAGCTCCGTGACCATTATTTTTATCCTGTATACGTGGGAAGTGAATTATGGCATCGGTTGACAGGTGATGAACTCTTTTATACAAAACTCATCCGTACATTTGCAGAAATCGAAGCCGCTACCGCAAGTGTCCCCCTCATCGAATCCAAGATTCGCGAAATTGCACAATCAGAAGAAGTTTCGTATTTAGTTGAATTAGCAAAGCAACAGAGATAGCAAGCATTTCGATCATGACAGTTCCCCAAGCGTATCAACATACGCTTGGGGAACTGATGTAATCAACTCCCCCACCCTACAACGGCTTCAACCCAGCCTCAATCTGGGCGCGGTGTGGTTCGAGGAAGGGGGGCAGGGCCAACGTATCGCCCATTGTGTCGCGGGGTTCGTCGCTATCAAAGCCGGGGCCGTCGGTGGCGATTTCGATGAGGATGCCGCCAGGCACGCGTGTATACACGGACTGGAAGTAGAAGCGGTCGATGACAGAACTAGGCTGCAACCCTACCGCGCGCAGGCGCTTGATCCAGAATCCGGCCGCATTGACGTCGGGCACGCGGAAGGCGATATGGTGCACGCCACCCGCCCCCAAGCGACTGGCCGGTAAATCGGGGGCCACCTGCACCACCAACGTGCCACCAGCAATCTCCCCCGCCGAAAAGAGCAACAGCGTGCGCCCAGGCACCGTGGGATGGGGCATTTCGTGGTGAAATGTGAAGCCAAAGACGTCGCGGTACAACAACTCCATCTGGTCGCGACTAGCCACCGTAATTCCCGTGCCAAAGATGCCTTTGATGGCGTGCTGCACGGGAATGTCGGTTTTGTCCCAGGGAACGCCACCTGCAACACCGTGATCACTGATGAGCATCAGGTGCTGCCCTTCGGGATCGCGGAAGGCCAGCGCCGGGCGATCGCCCATCCAGTCAAATGGCGCGTCGTGGTCCACCCCCAGCCTGGTAAAGCGCTGCTGCCAGTAGCTGATGGCCGCAGCGTCGTTGACGCGCAAGGCAATCATGTCGATAGCACCGGTACCGGGCTGTTGTGGTGCGATGGTGGCCCACTCAAAAAAGGTCACGTCCGTGCCCGCACTGCCCACCGCATCGGCATAAAAGAGATGGTAGGCGCTGACGTCGTCTTGGTTGACTGTTTTTTTGACTAGGCGCATCCCCAGCACCTGCGTATAAAATTCGCGGTTGGCACGGGCATTGCGCGTCACCGCGGTGATATGGTGTAATCCGTTGAGTTGCATATCCGTGTCTTTCTTCCACAAAAACCCCACCCATGTGCATTGTAGTACGAACATGGGTGGGGTGCAATAGAACGACGTGGGCTAGCTAGCGCGTACGTTTGCGCTCGCCGAGCACCTGGGGCGCGAGTCGTGGTGGCGGTAGATTGCGATAATTCACTTCGCCGCCAGGATTGGGCACAAAGCCGACATCATCGATGAAGATGTGGCTGTGTGCACTCGTATCATTCTGCATAAAGAATTCGAGTACCACACCACTCTGCCCGACGAATTTGCTCAAATCGAGCACCTTTTTGGTCCAGTTCGGCTTCACCGTCGTTTTACAGACATCGAGCGTGAATACCACGTAGTCCGATTCCGATCCTTTGGTGGCAGACACGGTCATGAAATCGTAGTAGTTACCGCAGGCTTCGTTGGATATCGTTTTGTAGTAGAACGCCAGATACTTGCCACTTGATTCCACTTCAATCGTCTGCGAGATAACCGTTGTCTCACTATAGGCACCACCCATCCAGACCACGTTATCGCCTGTCCGGGCGGTAATCACGTCACGCGTATCAAACAGGTCGAAGTTGTTGAGTGAGTACGACGACCAGCCGGTGGCCACCGCACCAGTCACTACTTCAAACGAACCATTGCTGATATTGTCGAAGTAGCCGGGTGTGGGTGACAACGTGCGCGTCAGCGATGGTGTACGCGTCAGCGATGGTGTGCGCGTGTTCGTGGTCGTACGCGTGTTCGTGGTCGTACGCGTGTTCGTGGTCGTACGCGTATCGGTGGCCGTGCGCGTATCGGTGGCCGTGCGCGAGCTGGTCTGCGAGCGTGTCAGATTCGGTGAGCGTGTCACTGTCTCGGTGCGTGTATTTGAGGGAGTACGCGTCAGTGATGGTGTGCGCGTCAGCGATGATGTGCGCGTCAGTGATGGCGTCACCGTATTGGATGGTGTGCGCGTATTTGAAGCTGTCACTGTGGCGACATCGACACGACTGACTCTGCCCGTCACAAATGTACTCAATGTCGCGACACGCGTATACACGCCGGGGAAGGCGGCGTCGGCACAGCCTGTCCCCCAGCTGACCACCCCG
>CAZIKU010000189.1:0-2479 GCA_964539815.1 uncultured Klebsiella sp.
AGTCGATGGCGGTAGCGAGGCCGATTTTGCCGGCGTAGTTGGTCTCCCAATTCTCAAAACGGCGGGCATCTGTGCGCACCGTGAAGTGGTCACGGGCATCCCACGTGGCCGCGTGCACGTCGAGCATGGGGGGCACCAGGTCGGCCATAGTCGTCTGACGCACATACACGAATCCCGTCCCGCGCGGCCCACGCAGATACTTGCGCCCCGTCGTCGTCAGCATGTCGCAGCCAATCGCCTGCACATCGACGGGGAATTGCCCGACGGACTGGCAGGCGTCGAGCAAATAGGGAATCCCGGCGGCCCGGGTCACCATCCCAATGGCCGCCGCTGGATTCACCAGGCCGCCGTTGGTGGGCACGTGCGTCACTGCCACGAGTTTGACGCGCGTGTCCAGCATATTGGCCAAGGCGGCCACATCCACTTGGCCCGTGTCGTCGCATGGAATGACTTCGACGACAGCACCGGTACGCTGTGCCATCTGCAAAAATGCAATCACGTTGCTCACGTATTCGCTCCGCGATGTCAGGATGCGGTCACCGGGTTTGAATGTGGCCGCGAGCCCGTAGAAGAGCATATCCCAGCCGCGGGTGGCATTTTCGACAAAGGCAATCTCATCCTTGTGCGCATTGATGAGGCGTGCGGCACTGGCATAGGCAGCCTCAAGCGGTGCAGCATAGGCATCTGCAGTCTCGTAGCCACCATACAAGGCTTCGTGATGCAGATACTGTTGCGTGGCAGCCAGCACGGATTGGGGCATCAAGGCTGCCCCCGCATTGTTGAAGTGCAACACATGTGCCACGCCTGGGGTATCACGACGGGCCCGAGTCACATCAAATGGTAGTGTCATGGGGGAGCCATCCTTCGGTACGAGATGATTTCTGCTATGATAATGCACATACCAATTTAATCAAAGGTTAACACATGGAACGTCAGGCTGGATTTCTTGATGTGATGCGCTACCGCGACTTTCGTCTGATGTGGATCGGGCAGTTCATCTCGATTACGGGATCCCAGATGCGCATCATTGCCGTCGACTGGCTCGTCTACCAGATTGCCACTGCCCAAGGCATGAGTGCGCCACTCGCCCTCGGTCTCATCGGCTTGCTGCGCATGGTGCCCATGACCATCATGGCGCTGTTTGCGGGAGTTGTTGCCGACCGCTTCGAACGGCGCAAAATCATCATGGTGACATCGTTCATTGCACTGATTGCATCAGGCATATTGGCAGTTGTTGCCCAACACGAA
This sequence comes from uncultured Klebsiella sp., assembly GCA_964539815.1. Classification (GTDB taxonomy): domain Bacteria; phylum Chloroflexota; class Chloroflexia; order Chloroflexales; family Roseiflexaceae; genus UBA965. Next base: position 1,249 of record CAZIKU010000189.1, read on the forward strand.
CAACCGCCATTGTGGGTCGTCTACAGCATGGTAGTCGTCACTGCAATTGCATCATCGTTCGAAATGCCTGCCCGCCAAGCGCTGATTCCAGCCTTGGTCCCACGCGAAGTCTTGTCGCAAGCGATGAGTGCCAACATCATCGCGTGGCAACTCGCCACCGTACTCGGACCATCGTTGGGTGGCATTATCATTGCCGCCTTTGGTGTCATTCCCCTCTTCTGGTTTGATGCTGCCTCGTACATCGCCGTGGTCGTAGCCGCACTCATGATGCGACCTGTGGCTATTGCATCGACAGGCAAAGGTCCCGTACGCTTGGTCGATGCCCTCGAGGGGCTGAAGTTCACCTTCAAGCATCGTGTGATTGCCTCGACCATGCTCCTCGACTTTTTTGCGACATTCTTTGGGGCATGTACCACACTGATGCCTATTTTCGCCAACGAAATCTTGCACGTCGGCGCACAAGGTTATGGCTTCATGCGCGCAGCCCCATCCATCGGTGCCGTAATCACGGCCATCATTCTGACATCGCGACGCATCCGCAAACAAGGCCCCGTCCTGCTGATTGCCGTTGCTATTTTTGGCCTCTCCATTGCGCTGTTTGGCGCATCCACGTGGTACCCACTCACCGTCTTCGTGTTGGCCGTATCCGGAGCCGCCGATACCGTGAGTATGATTATTCGTGGCACGTTACGTCAACTTCTCACCCCCGACGAGTTGCGTGGGCGCATGACGGCCGTCAACATGGTTTTTGTGGCAGGTGGACCGCAGCTGGGCGAATTCGTGGTGGGTTTGACGGCGAGTGTCATCGGCGCACCACTGGCTGTCCTGATTGGCGGCATCCTGTGTATCGGCGTGGTGGCAGGGACGGCCGCCAAAGTCCCCGAACTGCGCAAACTCGATACGCCCGAGCCACTCCCCGCCTAAATTGTCCACTCCCGCCCTTTCGTGCGCGAGGGCGGGATATTTATAGACGTTTACACTGTTTGCATACACCCAATGCATTCATATATGCATTTTTATTGCGTATGAATGGGTTATTTCGCTATTTTTCAAGAAAGAATGCAAGCGAGAAAGCGTGTACACCTTTATTTTGCCGTATACTAGCTGAGACTCCGTGTTATGTCGTTGGTGACAACTGACGAAAGGAAACGCCAATGACGTCCCGTTTCACCAAACCTGACACGTCGTGGTTTGCCCACGATCGTTTCGGTATGTTCATCCATTGGGGATT
>CAZIKU010000190.1:0-2465 GCA_964539815.1 uncultured Klebsiella sp.
CAGAGCGGTGTTGATGCCGCATTGGCCGCCTACCAGGGCAAGGGTGTGGACGTGTCCGCATTCACCGCCCAAGCCACCGAGGCCAACGGCACCTTCCTCTTCCCCGTCACGGATCACGCATCAGAAATTGGACCGATCATGGATGCCATCATGGATAGCATTATGCTCGGCGAAAAGACTGCAGCAGATGGTCTCAAAGAAGGCAACGACCAAGTCAACGCCCTCTTCCAGTAAACTCGGATACCGGCATGTGGCGATTGGGGGTAACCCAATCGCCACATCTGGTCTCAAAGGATAGTTGTACAATGCGCGTGATACCCCGTATTTCGACATTGCTGGCGAGCCTGACGCTGGTCGCCTGCACGCAACTCGCTCCTGCCCCCCCTTGGTCAGGGTCTACCGTTGCCGTTACCACACGGGTCACACCCTTTGCTACTGCCCCCATGCCGTGTACCACCGCGTTTGTCCGCCATCCCCTCATACATACGACACTGCTTCCCACTCCTGTCCAACTCTTTACTAGCAACGGGTCTGGCATCGCAGCCGGTGATGTCAACGGCGATGGTCTCACTGATCTCGTCATGGCCAATATCGCCGGTGATACTACCCTCGCCCTCAATCAAGGAAATTTCAGCTTCGAAGAAATCCCCTTGCATCTACCGTATACACGCGCCATTGCCATCGTCGACGTCGACGGTGATGGACATCTCGACATTACCACTACACACCGTGGCGCCGGCGTGAGCATGCTCCACAACTTAGGTACCAACCCACCGCAATTTCGCCGTATTCCCATCACCCTCGACCAGAGCCGTACCTATAGCATGCTCTGGCACGACTTCAATGGTGATGATCGCCTCGATCTGGTCACCGGCTCGTACGACGCCGATATTCAGCGTGGCGGCGGACTCAGTCTCTTTGATCATCAAAACGGTGGAGTATTTGTCCATTTCCAAAATGCCAATGGCACCTTCTCATCACGCCGCCTCAGTGATCGCGCCAATGCGTTAACCATCACAGCCCTCGACATCGATAGCGATGGTCACGACGACATCGTAGTGGGCAACGACTTCGACATGCGTGACGACGTCTGGCTCGCCCGTGGGAACGACTGGCAAGCTATTCAACCCTTTGATTCGACCCCGCATAGCACTATGAGCTACGATGTCGGCGATATCAACCGCGACGGCCAACCCGACCTCTACGCCGCCGACATGAATCCCTACAACACGGATGTGGCGACCATGGCCGCTTGGCTCCCCGTGACCAGCAACATGCCACAACTCCATCCCAACGATGACCCGCAGTTGATGGAAAACGCCCTGCTGCAACGCACTACATCGGGACGCTGGCAGAGTTATGGGCGCGAACTCGCCGCCGATGCTACCGGCTGGAGTTGGTCAACACGCCTCGGTGACCTCGATAACGACGGCTATACCGACATCTACTCGGTCAACGGCATGATTGCCCAAGAACTCTTCCCATATCTGCCCAACTACGAACTCGTCGAACAAAACCAAGCCCTGCGCTTTGATGGCACACGCTTTGTGCCCACCCCTGCCTGGGGGCTCGCCGATACCGCATCAGGGCGTGGCATGGTCATGAGTGACCTCAACAACGACGGCGCCCTCGATATCGCCATCAACAACCTGCAATCGGCCAGTGTCGTCTACGAAAACCGCACCTGCGGTGGACATGCCCTCGCCGTCACACTCCGCCAATCTGGCACTAATCCCTACGCCATTGGCGCACAGCTCAGGCTAATCAGTACCGCCTACACCCAATGGGAACAGATCGCCGTCACCCGCGGCTATCTCTCCGGCAATGCGCCTATCGCCCATTTTGGGCTCGGCTCCATATCCGCCACCACCCTCGAAATCCGTTGGCCAGATGGAGCCCTCAGCACCATCCGCAATCCAGGTACCAACCAACTACTCACCATTACCCGGAGCACACCATGACATCAGCAACATTTGCACCAACTCCCCAGCGGAGCACCTCCTCATTGTTGGCACTGCTCCGCCCCGAACACCCGTGGCTAGCATTTGCCATCACGACAAGTGCACTCCTCATCGGTGTCGTGGGACGCCAAATCGGCCTGCCCATGTGGCAAGCAGCCCTGCCCGGAGCCGGTATCTTCGGCGTCGCCGTGCTGGCACGCTGGGGCATGGACCGTGCCAAATACGGACCACTATTTGCCCTGATGGTCGCCCTCATTTCATTCCAGGGAGGGCACGGCATCGAACACATCATGCAGTGGCTGCAATACCATGCCTTCGGCTACACGCTGCGCGCCTCCACCGGCTTGATTTCGGCAGCAAATACAGAACTAGTGCACTTCGTGTGGAATTGGGGCGTGTTGCTCGTCATGATACGTTTGTATATACTGGGTATGCGTAATCCGTGGGCCTACGTCATGCTCTTTTGGTCGACGGCACACACACTCGAACACACGTATCTCTTTG
>CAZIKU010000191.1:0-2445 GCA_964539815.1 uncultured Klebsiella sp.
GTCAATCACCAAGTCGGCTTGTCCCAGCGGATTGATGCGCGCTGGGTCACCACCGAGCTGCTTCATGGCATCACGCATGGCGGCCAAGTCAACGACTGCGGGCACACCCGTGAAGTCTTGCATCAGCACACGCGCCGGCTTGAATGCCACTTCGCGCGAGCCTGCACTGGCTGGCGTCCATTTGGCCAGGGCTTCTACGTCGTCGCTACTGGTAAATCCATCACCCACGTTGCGTAATAACGCCTCGAGGACTACTTTTACAGAAAAAGGAAGCGTGGATAAATCCACACCCTTGAGTGACTGCAACGCATCAAGGCGATACATCACATAGTGCTTGCTGCCTACTTTTAGGGGCGCTTTGGCATTGAATACATCATGAAGCGCATCACTCATGTGCAAACCCTTTCGCTATACACGACACCCCATGTGCCGGTGTGCGTTAATTGCCCTATTATACGGCAAAAAAAGAGCGGCTTTGCTGTCTTTGCATGACAATGGAGAAATGGAAAATTCATAATGGAAAATTGAAAATTTCCCATAGCCGCTCGTAGGGGCGAATCATATTCGCCCGGCAACAGGTGTCCGTGCACACGCATTGGTAAATGGAAAATTCATAATGGAAAATTGAAAATTTCCCACATTCGCCCGGCAATGGGTGTCCGTTCACACGAATTGAAAATGGAAAATTCAAAATGGAAAATTACCCACAGTCGCGCGTAGGGGCGAATCATAGTCGCCCGGGAATGGGCCTCGCGCATACACCATACATCATGACAGTGGTACGATAGCGCATATTGCAATCACACATGAGGTACGCACATGCACGCACTAATGAAACTCGCCCCTGGTGTGGGAAATGTGGGCATCGGCGACATCCCCGAGCCTGAACTGCTGGCCAACCATGTCATCATCGAGGTCGCCTATACCGGCATCTGTGGGACCGATTTGCACATCTACCACGACGAATTCCGTACCGTGCCACCAGTCGTGATGGGGCACGAAATCAGCGGCCGCATCGCTGCCGTGGCCACCGATGTCTCCCACCTGCACGTGGGCCAACGCGTCACCACCGAGACCTACTACCGCACCTGCACCACCTGCGTGCACTGTCGCAACGGTCGCCCCAATTTATGTCTACAGCGCAAATCGATTGGCTCGGCCGTCAATGGTGGCTTTACACGACTGGTGCGGGTACCGGCGGCCAACATCCACCACATCCCCGATCACGTCAGCGACCAAGCGGCCGCGCTGACAGAGCCACTGGCCTGCGTCGTCAACGCCTTTGATTTGGGGCGGGTCAGCGCCGGCGATATCGTCGTCATCGCCGGGCCGGGCACCATCGGGCTCCTCACCCTACAAGTAGCCTGCGCCCACGGCGCTCGCGTCATTATGCTGGGCACCAGCGCCGATAGTCAGCGCCTACAGGTGGCCACGCAACTCGGCGCCAGCCACATCATCGACGTCACGCGTGACGACGCGAGCAGCGTCGTCACAGACCTGACCGGCGGGCTGGGTGCCGACGTGGTCATCGAGTGTGCCGGCGCAGGGCCTGCCGCCCACCACATCCTCCAGCTGGTGCGGCGCGGTGGGCGCTACATGCAAATCGGGCTCTTTGGCAAACCAATCAGCTGGGACATGGATCAGGTCTGCTACCGCGAGTTGACGGTCACCGGTAGCAACGCCAGCGTGCCCCACGCCTGGCCACGTGCCTTGCGCCTGCTGGCCAGCGGACAAGTCGATGCTAGCGCCCTCATCAGCACGGTGCGCTCGATTCACGAGTGGCAACAGGCGTTTGCTGATTTTGACGCCAAATCGAGCCTCAAAATATTGCTGACACCCCAGTAAACACAAAAAGAGCAGGGGGCCATGCCCCCCGCTCTTTTTCATCCACAACTTAGACCAAACGCACCGTAACTGGCGCCAAATCGATGCCCTGCACTTCGGCACGAATCGTATCACCTGCGACAATCACGGGCGGTGGCGTCAGCGTGCCACTGCTGATGATTTCGCCGGCAGATAGTGGGGCAAACTGTGGCTGGTTGGCACTGACAATGGCGATGGCCGCCAAGGCACGAGCCGGGTTACCCAGTACAATCGCACCACTGCCCTCGCCTGCCAGTGTATCGTTTTTGAAAATGCGCGCACTCGCACTCCCCAGTTGTGCGACAATCTCGGCCAGGTTGTCATGCGCCGTCAGCATGCGCTTGGGGCCGACGTACAGCGCGTGATGCAGACCAAACGCACTCACGGCATCTACCCCTTTGAACTTCCAGTCGGGGTATGGACATGACACGATTTCGAAGCCGAGCGCAATCCACTCCACTGCCTGCAACGCGGTCACCGGATCACCGGTACCCAGCACACCACTTTTGAGACCAAACATGATTTCGGGCTCGATTTTGGGTTGGAGCGTGCGCTGGATATCGACGGTCGTCGCACCACTCG
>CAZIKU010000192.1:0-2440 GCA_964539815.1 uncultured Klebsiella sp.
TTCTTGGTCCGGCCATTGCCCAGGTACCCGTGCATATCATGCAGGTGGTGGTGGGTGCGCTCATGCTGATTTTCGGCTTGCAGTGGCTCCGCAAAGCCATCCTCCGTGCAGCAGGGCGCAAAGCCATGCACGACGAAGATGCAATTTTTGCGGCGGAACAGGCTGAAGCCCGCAAGCATACCCAAGATATGCGTGCACCACTTGACTGGTATTCGTTCACGATTTGCTTCAAAGGGGTCTTTCTCGAGGGACTAGAAGTGGCGTTCATCACCATCACCTTTGGGGTGGCGCAACAACACCTCGATCTCGCCATCTACGGGGCAGTGGCAGCCTTTGTCCTCGTGCTCCTCGCTGGGCTATTACTCCACCGCCCACTCAGCCAGGTCCCCGAAAACACACTCAAATATGTGGTTGGGCTCCTCCTTACCAGCTTTGGCACCTTTTGGGCAGCCGAAGGTGTGGGGGTGGAGTGGCCCGGCACCGATCTGGCCCTCATCGGATTATTGCTCTTTTATATGGGTATTGCATATGGGTTGGTGCGCGTGTTGCGCACGACGCCTCCGGCGAGGGTAGCATGAAGTACATTCACGCATTCGTATTGTTCTGGATTGACTTCATCATCGGCGACGACTGGCGCATCGCCGTGATGGTCGTGGTTGGCATGGCGCTCACCGCCGCCTGTGTCGCCCAAGGCTGGCAGGCGTGGTGGTTGTTGCCTGTCATCGTCGCAACCTACCTCGGCGTCTCTATGACGCGGAAATAATCGCTTCAGCGAGGTGGGCTGCCTGCACGCGGATATCGGGTATGGCAATGCATTCCCAGGCGTACCCTTTGCGTGGCGGCCCAATACTCCACAGCCACGGGATGATGTGCCCGTCACGGTCTTTGAGGTGCCCGTGCGCATCGACATCAATGCCCAGCTGAATCGCATCCGCATTGAGTAATCCATGGTGCGTCAGCGCCGTCACGAGCGGATTAGCGATGCGCGTGTAATCACTCTCGGGCCCGGTGCAGTTAATCACCCAGGCGCTGGCGAGTTGCTGAGGCGCCCCACCACCGCGTGGCGTGTACGTCAGTTGCGTCGTGTCGGTGAGTTCGCTGTAGTTGGTGATGCGCCCGGCTACGACGGCGAGTTGACCCTGCTGCTGGGCCGCACTGATCTGGGTGGCGAGGTGTGGCGCAATGCGGTGGCGGTAGATGTCCCAGTGCGCCCGCACATGCCGCAAAAAACGTTGCTTGTCGGCCAGCGACCAGCCAATCCATAGTGACTGGGTGTGTGGCCGGATGGCGTCGATGACCGCCTGCCATGGCTGCCCTTGCTGGTGTGCACGGACCACTTCGTGGCGTACCAGGCGCATGATGTGGCTGAGCGATTGCCCGTAGTGCGATGCATCAATAAATGCCGGGTACGGTGATGCGCTCACATGCGCCTGTGGCAGATGTCCGTGCCGCGATATGGCCGTAATTGGGGCATGATGCCCTGATTGCCACAGCATGCTTACTGCATCGACCATGGTCAAGCCGGTGCCGATGATGGTGATGGGCTGGTGTGGGGCTATGTCCTGCTGAATGCGCGTCCAGTCGTAGCCAGAAATCATTCGCGCCGGCCGCGCCACCCAGCGCGCAAGGGGATTAGCAATTGCTGCATGCCCAATGGCCAAAATGATGTGATCTGCACTGATATGACGCCCATCAGCGAGCGTGATGTCGCGATTGTGTGGGTGGATATCGTTGACCTGTGCGTGGATGTGCGCGTACGTGCCGGCGCTCGCACGTGTCGCTGCATCTAGGGTCTCAGCCAAATATTGCGCATACCAGCGGCGTGGCACAAATGCACTGGCATCGGTGTGACCATGCTGTGCACTCAACCAATCCACAAAATGACGGGGCATATCTGCATAGACACTCATGTTGGATGCACGGACATTCAACAGCAATGTATCGTTGGGAGTGCGGTAGGCCACGCCAGTGCCGATATCCTGCAATGTGTCAATGAGTGTCACACGATCGTTTGTCTGTGCGTGACGCAATAGCATGAGTGCTACTGCAACGCCACTCGCTCCACCCCCCACAATCACGGTGTGCATGCCCTGTCCCCTGATGTTTATACTCCCTGTATTATACGCATACAATGGACAAAATGAATGAAATCAAAGGAAATTAAGAATGAAGAATTATGAATTAAAAATGATGTGTGAGTGCCTGCCGGGGCATCATTGTATGGCGCCCATGACACCTGTCGATATGCGCATGTTCGACCACATCACACCATGTATCGCAGGTATAATAAATGCAAATAGCAAAACGACGGTGAGGATGGCATGGCGGGAAATACGTTTGGCAGTTTGTTTCGCGTAACAACATTCGGTGAATCGCACGGGGTAGCGGTGGGCTGTATCCTCGACGGTTGCCCTGCAGGAATCGCCCTCGACGAGGGGAT
>CAZIKU010000193.1:0-304 GCA_964539815.1 uncultured Klebsiella sp.
AAGCCGCTCGCCTCGATTGGAGCCAGGTTGAGCCATCTATTTTCGGGACGTTGTTTGAACGAAGTCTCGACCCCAGCAAGCGCGCCCAGCTCGGTGCACATTACACCAGCCGCGACGATATTCTCCTTGTTGTCGAGCCCGTACTGCTGGCACCATTACGCCAACAATGGCAATTACTTCAAGTAGCACTCGGCGCACAAATCGCGCAATTCGCCGCAGCAAGTGGCGTACAACGCCAGCTCATCAAAGGCGATATTGAACGCGCAATATACCAGTTTGCCCAGCAACTCAGTACCCACCGTGT
>CAZIKU010000193.1:314-1009 GCA_964539815.1 uncultured Klebsiella sp.
TCATACTCATTTTGCGGTACAATTCAAATGACAGACCTCGAAAAAGAAATTTATGCGTACGCCAGTGGCATCGGCGTCGAGCCACCTGCCCCTGCCGTACAACCAGCTAACTTCCTCGGCATCGAAAAAAATCCCTTCGCCGCTGAATTGGCACGTGTGGTACTCACGATTGGCTATCTACAGTGGCAATATGCAAATGGCTTTTGGTCGACCAACCAAGTCATTGAAATGCCCGATACCATCGCAAATCATGATGCCATCATGGAATACGACGCCACAGGCCAGGCAATATGCCCCTCTTGGCCGACAGTAGACACCATTGTGGGGAATCCACCGTTTTTGGGTGACAAAAAAATGCGTGGTGAACTTGGTGATACCTATGTCAATGACTTACGTGCATTGTATGATTCAGATGTTCCTGGTGGTGCCGACCTCGTTTGTTATTGGTTCGAACGTGCGCGCGTACAGATCGCCAATCACCAGTGTAATCGTGTCGGGCTGATTGCCACCCAAGCCATTCGTGGTGGTGCCAATCGCACCGTGCTCCAGCGCATTCTAGCATCGGGACGCATCTTTATGGCGTGGAGTGACCGGGATTGGGTGCTCGATGGTGCCGCAGTACGTGTATCCATGGTCGGCTTTGATGATGGTAGTCAGACGGAGTTGTGGCTGGATGGTATATCGGTGCCCGTGAT
>CAZIKU010000193.1:1019-2437 GCA_964539815.1 uncultured Klebsiella sp.
AGGACTAGGATTTATCGGCGATCAAAAACAAGGTGCCTTCGAAATTGACGAAGCCACGGCATCAATGATGCTCAATGCGGTTAATACAAGTGGGAAGCCTAACAGCGACGTGGTACGACCATGGGTTAATGGCATGGATATTACATCACGACCTCGTAACATGTATATAGTAGATTTTGGTATACAACTTCCGCTAGAAGATGCAAAAATGTACGAGCTACCATTTCAATTTGTGTTTGATAATGTCAAATCAACGAGAGATGTAGATAGGTCACAATCTGCAATGAATAGTTGGTGGTTACATGCACGTCCTCGCCCTGCAATGCGTGCCGCAATCAAAGATTTAACACGATATATCATCACTCCACGCGTATCGAAGTACCGTCTCTATCAATGGCTACCAACAACAGTTTTGGCTGATAGTGCAACGGTCGTCTTCGCCCGTGATGACGATTATTTCTTTGGTGTGTTGCATTCACGGGTACACGAAGTGTGGGCACTACTCATGGGTACTGCACTCGAAGATCGTCCACGCTATACCCCTTCTACCTGCTTCGAAACGTTCCCCATGCCGTGGGCACCGCGCCAAGAGCCACAAACGGATGCACGCGTCATAGCAATTGCTACAGCGGCCCGTGCCTTGGTGGCGGCGCGTGATGCTTGGCTTAATCCTGTCGATGTACCAGCGCCTGAGCTCGCCAAACGCACATTGACCAATCTCTACAATCTCAACCCGGCATGGCTGCGTGATGCACATGCCACCCTCGATGCGGCGGTATGTAGTGCCTACGGCTGGCCGAGTGATTTGTCGGACAATGATTTGATTGCACGGCTTTTGGAATTAAATCAGCAACGCGCACAGGCATAAATTATATGTGGTGTGTGGAGTAGAATTACATGGATACACATCTTGAACCGGAGTACGACCTTGCATGTCACCTATTGGCGTTGATCCAAAATCACACCATAGACACTACATGCACCGTGAGCTGCACTTTCGAAGGGATACAGGTTTCACAGAAACATGGTGGAGGGTTTACCCCATTGCCATTTGCATTAGAACACGTACGTCGCCTCGCAAATGCCGACAGTGGTATTCGTTATAGTGGAATCACATGCGTCATTAATATCAAAAAGTTGACCCTGTATGTAAATCGTACCATACGCTGTTTTTATTCATGGCAATCATGGACGGCGTCTGTCTGCAACAAAACATTCATAGCAGACGCTCTGCAACATACCAGCGACCAATTACAATCTACTCACGGGTGTCATTTATTGGTCGATAGTGATGTACGTGGACTGGGTGGATCCATTGGCTTTGCAGATGCTATTCTGCAGAAAATTAGCCATGCGCATATTTTCATTGCTGATATCACGCCAGTAGGACACAACGGAGCGCGCCTTATTCCCAATGC
>CAZIKU010000194.1:0-2395 GCA_964539815.1 uncultured Klebsiella sp.
AGACTACCGGTGCCACTGTGGATGTCGAAGACGATGGGCGCGTTTTTGTGACCACTGCCGACGGCGAAGCCGCCAAGAAAGCTGTCGGCATGATCGAAGCGCTCACGCGTGAAATCAAGGTCGGCGAAATCTTCCTCGGCAAAGTTGTCAGCATCAAACCCTTTGGTGCATTTGTCAATTTGGTGCCCGGCAAAGACGGTATGGTACACATCTCCGAACTCGACACGTCCCGTGTCAACACCGTCGAAGATGTGGTCAGCATTGGCGACGAAATCAACGTCATGGTGATTGATGTCGACGCTGGCGGCAAAATCAGCCTGTCACGCCGTGCCGTCCTCAATGGCGAATCCCCCGAAGACCGCCGTGCGGCCAGCCGCGCCGATCGTGGCGACCGTGGTGGTGATCGTGGTGGCGACCGTGGTGGCGATCGTGGTGGCGATCGTGGCTTCCGCCCACGCCGCCGCGACTAAATACTCCCTACGACCGCCCGTGATGCATCAGCATCACGGGCGGTCTGTGTTTCTCCAGACTACTTGCGTGTCGGTGCCGTATATTCATTGTTGGCAAGTAAATCTGCATGATGGCGTGCCGCTACGTCGGGGTGTGAGCGCAAGCGACTTTTGAGTTGGTTTTTGCCCACTTCACGAAAGAGTGGATTCATCGGATCGTTTGTTGCCCCACGTGCCCGTGCCGCTAACTCGGGTGGTAACGTGAGTAGTGGTACGGTGGAATTGAGTTGGGCATTAAAGAAAAACGCAACCGATAAGCGTTCACTTCCCGCAGGCGGTGTCACTACACGATGCACATTGGCCAGCAGATATCCGTTTGAGGCAAGCTCGAGCACTTCGCCGATGTTGATTACAAAGGTACCGGGTATGGGGGGCGCACTAATCCATGTCCCGTTGTGCTCGACTTCTAGGCCCTTTTGCGTATCCTGCAGGAGTACGGTGACAAAGCCACCGTCTTTGTGCGCCCCAACCCCTTGCTCACTCTCGGTGGCATCACGCCCTGGGTAGCGAATGATTTTGAGCAGATAGTGGGGATCCGGTGTGTAAATGGGTTCGAATACCTGCACAGATTGCCCGAGCGCGAGTGCAAAAATGCGAATCAGCCGAATTGACAGCTGTGCGGCAGCATTTTGATATGCCAAAATCGTTTCACGAAAATTGGGTAACGATGCCGGCCATTGGTTGGGACCACGCAACCGATCCCAGGGACGTTGTGGCGCGACCTCGGCATATGCCTCGCGTTCTGCGGCAATGTCGACCTGCTCGCGCCAATCACGTTGCCCGCGGGTAAATTCCATCCCTTTGCGATTGTAGCCGCGGAAGTGTGGCGAATTTACCATCTCAATGGCCAACTTTTCGGCTTCGGGTAATGCGAAAAAATCCTTGGCAACGGCAATTGTATTGTCAATCAGGGTCTGCGGGACACCATGTCCCGTCACATAAAAGAATCCCAAATCGTAGGCGGTGGTGCGTAGTTCGGCAAGAAATGCCTCGCGCTCACGGGCGCTCCCTTCAAGACGAGACAAATCGAGGATTGGTAACTGTGCATATTTCGTAGTCATAATGCCATATCTCCCATATATCCAATCGATCAATACTGATTGAATGTGAATATATTATATTGTTTATAAAACTTGTCAACTATAAATACCTATGCCAATCTCGGCAATGCATCACTGGTGTGGCAGTGCATTGATCCGCCTTTGCAGCAAAAATGCTCGCTCAAGCGGGATTTTTAACACATTGATATATGTCGCACGCAGAGAGCGCAGAGACGCAGCAGTGTTGGTGGAGGGGCACATGGTGCATCCAATTGACGGATAATCTCAGCGCCTCAGCGTGCTCTGCGTGCGCAACGCACATACCAGCGCACGCAGAGGGCGCAGAGACGCAGAGGTGATTGTAGGAATGCACACGGTGTATCCCATTGACGGATACACGCAGCGCCGCAGCGTGCAGTGCATATATACACGCACGCAGAGGGCGCAGAGCGTATACAGGCAACGCATATTTACGTGGCGTATGTATTAAACGATGAATTTATAGCGTTGATTGCATAGTGGTGCAGAGTGCGAAACATGCGTACAATAAAAGAGCGACAGTTTTTGCAAGAAACGAGGATGTGATGGCTATCCCGCATGTAACATTCAACAACGGCCTGACCATGCCACAGATCGGGCTGGGGACGTGGCCACTCAAAGACGACAACGCGGCACCGGTCATCGCGGATGCAATTGCGGCCGGTTATCGCCACATCGACACCGCCTACCGCTACGGCAATCAGCGTGGTGTGGGCGTGGGGGTGCGACAGAGTGGCATCGCCCGCGAGGAATTGTTTATCACTACCAAGTTGGATGGTGAATTCCAAGGTGGTACCAAGGCGGTGG
>CAZIKU010000195.1:0-2362 GCA_964539815.1 uncultured Klebsiella sp.
CATTTGTGGGGGATACGGCGGGGATTCGCATGCAGGGATTCCGCTATGTGCGCCCAGCCACGCCACCACCTGATATCGACTTGGAGGCCTGGGATGAGACGTTGGCGGCGTTGCGCCCGCTCAACCTACAGGTGCTCTGTTTGACGCACTTTGGACCAGTGTATGATGTGGCCACACACCTCGATGTGGTGCAACATACCAATTGGCGCTGGGCGGAGCGTATCCGCGGGTGGCTCGCTGATGGAATTGATGCCCAGCAACAGCTGGTGTTGCTCAAAGCGGCTGCCACTGCCGAAATGGGTGATGAGGCGACTCATGAGGGTATTGCCGCCTATCAAAAAGGAGCGTCGGTGGAGATGAGTTGGCAGGGATTGACCCGCTATATAACACGCACAAAGACGACATAACGGAATGACATCAGCACTGACACAGATTGTAGAACAACTTGCGCTCCAGCCTTTCATGCGTGACATCGTGCAGGCGTGTGCTGCTGATGCGCGCATCCATGTGGCGGGGGCGCGTAAAGCGGTGGTGGCGCCATGGCTGGCCGCCTTTGCGACGATGTGTGCGACGCCTGTGGTGTTGGTCGTATCGTCACCCGACGATGCACAGCGCCTCTGCGATGATTTGCGGCAATGGCTCCCCACGCGCGAAGTGTTGCACTTTGTGCCCAACGACGCCATCCCCTACGAGCCCATGTCGCCGGGTGTGGATGCCACAGCGGCGCGCTTGCGTGTCCTTTATGCGCTGACGAATGGTCAGCGTCCGCTGGTGGTGACATCGGCGCGGGCCTTGTTGCAACCGACGCTGGCCCCTGCCGATTTACAGGCGGCGAGTGTGACCCTCAGTCTCAATCAGCGCGTGGATCCGCTGCTGTTGATGCGCCGGTGGCAGGCCTTGGGGTATCGGGTGGTGGCCGCAGTGAGCGAGCCGGGTGACATGAATCGCCGTGGAGGCATCATCGATATTTTCCCGTTGGGGACACCACAACCGCTACGGATTGAGTTTTTCGGTGATGACATCGACAGTATGCGCTTTTTTGACCCGTTGACGCAACGCAGTACGGAAACAGTGTCCGAAATAGTGATTGGCCCGGCCCACGAATACGCGTATGACCGCCTATCCGATGTGGTAGAGTGGTTGTCCCACCAAGATGTCAGCATGCTTAGAGATGAAGCACGCCGCGAATGGGCGCAGTTTGTGGATGGGCTTGTCCACGAAGAGCGCTTTGAGGGGCGCTCGCTCTTTGCGCCGTTTTTTGCACCAAATCATGTGCTGAGTAGCCTGCTCGATTATCTGCCGGCCGATGCGCCGTTGTGTGTGAGCGAGCCAGTGTTGGTGGCGCAAGTAGCCAGCGAATATAGCTTCCAACACGAACAACGGCGCATTCAACACGTCGAAAATGCCGAACTGCCACCGTGGTATCCCAACGTCGTATTGCCGTGGCGCGATATGCTCAATCGTGCTGGGCGGGGCTGTGTCATGCATGTGGCACACGCAGATATTCCGTTTGGTGAATTATTGCCACAGGCGCAGGTCTACCCACTGCCTGATGCGCTGTTTCGTGGGGTTGACTTGTATGGTGGGCGCTTGAAAGAGTTGGTGGCCGATATCGTGACGCGCCTCGGCGCGGGGCAGGATGTCTGGCTAGTGACACCGCAAGCAGCGCGCCTGCACGAAATGGTGATGGAGGCCGGCGGTGATATGACCCGCCTGCGTGTGGTGCATGCGGTCGTTGATGCGGGCTGGACCTCGGCTATCCTGGGATTGACGCTGTACAGCGATGCCGAGATTTTTGGCTGGACACAGCGGCGTATCCCTGCCAAAGCCAAACGGGCCGACCGTGATGACCGTGTCAGCCAAGAACGAGCGGCCTTTTTGCGTGGTTTGCAAGCCGGTGATTTTGTCGTACATATCGAGCATGGCATTGCCGTCTATGATGGCATGGTGCGCCGTACCATCGACAACATCGAGCGCGAATACTTGAATCTGCGCTATGCCGCTGGTGACCGCCTGTATGTGCCAATCGATCAAATCGACCGTGTGTCGCGCTATATCGGGTCGGGTGATGCCGAGCCGGCGCTGACTCGGCTGGGGACGCAGGAATGGGAGCGTGCCAAACGCAAGGCGCGCAAGTCGGTCGAAGATTTGACCGAGGAATTGTTGGCCATCTACGCCAAACGCAGCACCAGCAAGGGGCACGCGTTTTCGGCGGATACGCAGTGGCAACGCGAGTTCGAGGATTCGTTCCCGTATACCGAGACCCCTGACCAACTCAAGGCGCTGGTCGATGTCAAGCACGACATGGAATCCGACCGTCCGATGGACCGTTTGGTATGTGGTGACGTGGGCTTTGGCAAGA
>CAZIKU010000196.1:0-2337 GCA_964539815.1 uncultured Klebsiella sp.
CGACACCTTCTGTCGTCGACACTCCCAGCTCAACCCGTCCACTACGCCATCGATGAGCGCATCACGGGCGCTTAGATTGCCGCCACTCGACTTGCCACGCAGTACGTTGGGGGCACCCATCCCGACGCGCATGCCACTCTGGTGGGCGGCGTGGGCGGCAATCATGGTAGTGGGGAATTCGCTGATGCGGATATTAAGCCGATTCCACTCAGTGATTTTGGCGACGGTGTCATCGTCGTGTGTCGCAATTGGGATGTGGTATTGGCGACAGAGGGCAACTACCGTATCAATGCGGTCGGGGATAAATTGGCGTTGTAATTGTTTGTGCGCAATAATTTCGTCAATTTCACTGTCGTTGCGTCCGGTCGTTTTGGCCACATAGAAACGAAACGATTCATCGCTGACGTATTGCCCCTGTCCCGGGCTATGATCCATGATAGATACGAGCTTGACCACTGGTTCGGCGATAATGGTGGCCAATGTCGCTGTGCCACGGGTGCTGCTGATTTCGACTCGGGCATGCACGAGGTGCCGAATTAATGTGCTTTGGGCAGTATTGATGTGAGTGATGAAATCGCGCACAAATTCGTCGTTGCGCACACCAAATTCTGCATCATCGAGCGATAGTGAATGAAACTCGCAGGTGACGCCACTACTGAGTAACAAGCGATCGGTGACATGTAATGCCAGACCGGTATCGAGCATGACCCCTGGGCGTGGCTGTACCATTTTTTCGATGATGTCGCAGTGTAAATCGATGATGCCAGGCATCACATATGCCCCATTCACATCAATGGTTGTGGCATTGATGTATTCTGGTGGAATTGGTAGCTCGCCAAAGGCTGCAATAGTAGCATTGTCGATTGCCAACCAGCCATGCAGAATAATGTGCTCACGCAAGATGATTTGTGCGTTCCATAGCAGTGTAAGCATATGACCTCGACTAGAGCGCTAATTGATGCTGGCCCAGAGATGACAGTGTATCGATATCGTGTGACACGGTGAGTACTGCCGTGTGGTTGGTGAGTGCGTTGCGAATGAGTTGCACGACAATTTGTTTGGAGTTGCCATCAAGACTCGCCGTCGGTTCGTCGAGGAGTAACAGGCGCGGTGAGGCGATAAACGCCCGCCCTAGATTGATGCGCTGCTGTTCTCCACCGCTAAATGTGACGGGACTCGCATTCCACAAACGTGGCGCAATCTGTAGCTCTGTCAACCATTGCTTGGCGATTTCATAGGCCTGTTCGCGAGGCATCCCCTTGCGCCGCAACGGTTCGCTGATGATGTCCAGTGCCGAAACGCGTGGCAAGACTTTGAGGAATTGCGAGCAATAGCCGATTTCTGATTCACGGAGCTGGAGCATAGTACGTTCGGAGACGCTGGCCAAATCAATTACCCCGAATTGGGCGGAATCGTAGCGAATGCTGCCACTGGTCACCAAATATGTGCGGTAAATACACTTGAGAATGCTCGTTTTGCCGATGCCGCTCCGCCCCCAAATCAAAAAGTGTTGCTGTGCATCTACCCGGAACGATACATGTTGGACAGGGTCAATCACCTGACCATCAATCAGATGGAGTACAAATGACTTGTGTAGCTGCTGTACGTCGAGGAGTGGTGTATGCATGCGATACACTCCTTTATAGTGCCGAAGAAACAAGAAGTTGGGTGTACGGGTGTTGTGGGTCTTCGAGGATTTGGTCGGTGAGCCCACTTTCCACGATGTGCCCGTTTTTCATTACAATCGTACGGCGTGCCAGCTGTTTGATGACACCGAGGTCGTGAGACACGAGGAGCATCGTCATACGGTGTTCCCATTGGATGCGCCGAATCAGGTCGAGGACGCGGGCTTGTACCGATAAATCGAGCCCACTAGTGACTTCGTCGAGGAGCAACAGCGCCGGATTGCTCGACAGTGCTTTGGCGATTTGGACACGTTGCAGCATGCCACCACTAAAGGTATGTGGCGCATCGTCGATACGTTCTGGTGGCAGCTCAGTTTGCTCCATCAGTTCGACGATGCGGCGGCGAATATTACCGACATGGCGCCAATTGGCCAACAGGAGTTTTTCGGCCACGTTTCCCCCCACACTAAAGCGCATATTTAGGCCGAGTTCGGGGCGTTGATGCACGATACCGAGGCGGTCATTTCGAAAATGTCGCCGGGTAAATGCATCCATGGTCAGCAAGTCGATGGCTTCTGTTGTACCGTGAGGTTCGCGGTACCAGATGTGTCCTTGTGACGCAGCTACACTCAGATTGATGAGTTGCATGAGCGTGCTTTTGCCACTGCCACTTTCACCCACAATCCCCAAGACTTCACCTTGATAAATGGTG
>CAZIKU010000197.1:0-2336 GCA_964539815.1 uncultured Klebsiella sp.
GGGCTGGGCATGCTGTGGCTGCCCCATGTGTATTTACCGGCCGCAATGCACAGTGATGGATGAGGTGCACTCAGCGGCACACGGGAGGATGGGTAACGCAATGACCGCGTGGTGTCTCACGACACCACGCGGTCATGCACATCACAGCATGCCACTGCTTAGCGGGTACGTCCCGTGGCCGACACGGGCTGGCTACACACGCGTGAGCCGTTTTCGACTGCACACACGACCACCCAGTAGGTTTTGGTTTTGCCCGAGCTCAGACCGGTGTGGCGGTAGTCGCTCGATGTCAGATTGCCGACCAGCAAGCGACCCGGATTGCCTTCGTAGACGCGGTAGGTCTTGGTGTCGTTGCCACACTGCACGCTGTCCCAATCAAGTTTGATGGCATCACGATTGGTGCGGTCGCTGGCCGTAAAGTTGCTGATGGTGACGCTGGCGCACGATGGCAGACCCGGAGTTGCGGTCGGGGCGACCGTGGCCGTGGGTGCCACTGTGGCCGTCCCGTTGCTAAAGCACCGTGTCGCCGACATGGTACCCCTGCTGTCACGGATGCGTGCACACAAGCGCCCGCGGAAGCTCTGGCTCCAACCAAGGTTATCGGGCTGGTAACTGCTCCCATTCATCCACTGATAGATGAACGCCGCACTGCTGCCGTCGCGCCAGACTTCGAGGTAGTAGGGTGCAACACCACCACTCACTGTGATGCGAATCAAGCCGTTGTCCGTGGTGCCGTTTTCGCTGGGGGTCACAATCGTCGGCTGATTCGCCGTGTAGACCAGCGTCAACGCCTGGGCACTGGTGCGGAAGCGGCACAAGTTGGTGCATGCGCTGTTGTCTGCCAGCGCACAGTTGGCAAATGGCTGCAGCTCGATGGAATCACCACCATACGGTCCACCCGCAAAGTTCGCATTGCGGTAGGCGGCTACGTGCAGGTGCACGGCCATGCCTGCATTGTTGGCACACGTCGTTTTGCCCACTTTACCGATGACGGTGTCCGTGGTCACCGTGTCGCCCGCCTTGACGGTGGCGCTGTTGAGGTGCGCGTACAGCGACGTGTAACCGTTACCGTGATCGATGTAGATGATGCGACCATAATTCGCCCACTGGGTACAGCTGACCGCATTACCGGCAGCCATCCCTGCATAGACGACGCGCCCACCGGCAATCGGGCGCACATCCGCGTTGAGCGGCATCATGAAGTCGATGGCGTTGAAGTCCTGGGCCCAGCCCGGTTTTGCCGAGTTGTCGGTGTGTGCCCGACTGTTGGTGGTGATGGTGGTGCTCCCGCGGAACGGTGGCACAATGGTGAAGTTGTTCGGTTTGGTGATGTTGGCGGCATGCGTCAACGACACACTCAACAACAGCATGACCAAGACGACGTACACTACAGCACGGGAAAAGAGGCGCTCCATGTGAGATTCTCCTTTGTAATGATAAATAATTCGCTCACGACCCCCAAATCAGCTGCACCATACACAAGCGGTACAAACTGTGTGACAAAACGGGAGTCGGTCACAAATTCATGCTAGCACATCGTGATGGCCGTGTCAAGGCGCACAGGCTATGTGCCCCACTTGACACCGTTACAATACGTGGTATCATCGTCCAGCTTGAAACATGTGCTCCGAAAATCGTTGTCCGCGTCAATCGGTAAAATTGTTCTTTATTGAGAAAGGATGCCCCCATGACGGCCACCGCCACTCTACACGCGCTCCCGCGTGTCACAGACAGCTGGAGTTTCGTCTATGTCGAATCGGCGCACGTCGAGCGCCACGAGTACGCCATCCACGTCAGCACGGATCAGCACACCTTTGCGCTGCCGGCGGCACAATGCCTGGTGCTGATGCTGGGCCCGGGATGTACGCTCACACACGCCGCCGCCATATTGCTCGCCGAGCGCGGTTGTGGCGTGGTGTGGTGCGGCGAGGCCGGCGTGCGCTTTTATGGCTATGCCATGCCCGAGACCGTATTAACCACACTGATTGATACCCAAGCGCAGGCTTGGGCGTCACCCCACGGGCGTGCCGAAGTCGCACGGCGCATGTACCAGCAACGCTTTCCCCATGCCGATAGTGAAATTGACGAGCACACCAGCATTGCCCAGCTGCGTGGCCTCGAAGGCACACACATGCGCCAGACCTATGCGCGTCTGGCCCGCGCCCACAACGTGACCTGGTCGGGACGTGCGACCCACGACGACAGCTACGCCGATACGCCACTCCAACAAGCCATCAACGTGGCCAACAGTTGCCTATATGGCATCTGCCACGCAGCCATTGTGGCAGTGGGGCTAAGCCCAGCGCTGGGGTTCATGCACCACGGCAATCAGCGCT
>CAZIKU010000198.1:0-2259 GCA_964539815.1 uncultured Klebsiella sp.
AATTGTATGCAGGGTTTGGAGTGTGTGCACACATGTCTAGTGTATATCAAAATTTGCCCAATGAATATTTCGTCGGTCACATCCGCATCAGCCCCAACATCGTGTTGGCGCCGATGGTGGGTGTCACTGACAGCGTTTTTCGTCGTTCGATTCTGGCGTTGGGTGGTTGTGGTCTCGTATCGAGCGAGATGACCAACGCGGCCAGCGTCAGCCCCAAGGCACGGGCGCGCCACAACCAACTCGAATTTCTGCCCGAAGAGCGCCCCATCACCATCCAGCTGAGCGGCAATGATCCTGACTTGGTCGCCAATGCGGCGCGTACGGTGGAGCAACTCGGTGCCGATATTTTGGACATCAACTGCGGCTGTCCCTCGCCCAAAGTCACCGGTGGTGGCCACGGCTCTGCATTGCTCAAAGACCTATGCAAAATGGAACAGGTGCTCAAAGCAGTCATCAACGCTGTGCAGATTCCTGTCACACTCAAATATCGTGCTGGCTGGGACGACAACTCGCTCAACTACCTCGATACCGCGCGGATGGCTGAATCGGTGGGCATCAAGGCTTTGGCACTGCATCCACGCACGCGCGCACAACTCTACACCGGGTTGGCCGATTGGAGCCGCGTGGCCGAGGTGCGCCAGGTTGTCTCTATCCCCGTGCTGGGTTCGGGCGATGTCAAAGACGCCGCCGAAGCCCTGCGCCGCCTCGAGGTCTACAACGCCAGTGGCATCATGATCGGGCGCGGCGCCATGGAGAATCCGTGGATTTTCATGCAAATCGCCCAATTGCGCCGCGGCGAAACGCCGTTCGAGCCACAAGCTGCCGATAAATGCGAGTTTTTGGTGCGCTACCTCGAGTTGATGCGCATCGAACTCGGCGAACGCTTGGCCCTCAACAAAACCAAACAACTCATCGGGCAGTTCGGTATCGCCCTGCCCGGCGCCCCCAAATTGCGTGAATCGGTGCATCGCGCCCCCACACTCGATGAGGCACGTAGTCACATCGAAGCCTTTTATGCGCCGTACATGCATACCGTTGCTACACACTAACGACAGAGCGGTGACACCCCCCGTGCTCTTGGCACGGGGGGTGTCGTGTTGTTAGCGCGTGGTGGGCAACACACGGGCAACGGCTGGAATCAGACAGATCCCAGCCACCGCATGCATCACATTAAACCAGATGGCGGTGGTGACCCCGGCTGATGCAAATGGTGGGATTCCGTAGAGCACCAACGCCACAACCGATATGATGACCCAGGTGCGCTGTGGTTGCGCTGTACGCAAGGCAATCATGCCCGCAATGCTACTGCCGATAATCCCCAACAACAAGGTGAAAGTGAATGGCAGTGCCACCGTGACTTCCATGGGAGCTGACGTCGTGACCACAAGTGGCCCACTCACCTGTACCGCAATGAAATACACGACCACATTCGCCACTGCGGCAATCAATGCTGCGATGCCTGCCCGACGCAATAGATTCCCCATCGCTTTTGCTTCCTTTCATCAAATAGTTCATAAACGAACCACTCGTAAATAGTACAGTATCGTACTAATGTTGTCAAATACGGGGTGGTGTGCCACAATGACAGAGATTGCACTCAAGGGGTGACGCAGATGCAACAGACAGAACATATCACAACCGCATTACTGATCTTTGGACCGTTGTACAGTGGGTGGATAGAGCAGCAACTGCCGCCGGAGTACCAAGGTGTCAAGACGCGCTTGTTGGTCATACTGTTGCATTCACCGCAAAAACCGATGCGGGCATATGCACGGATGTTGGGCATATCCAAGGCACACATGACGACGTTGGTTGACGAGTATACACGCAGTGGGATGATGGTGCGTACGCCGGATGTGCATGATCGGCGGGCGAGCCAGTTGTCGCTGAGTGATGCGGGGCGACAGCATGCACAGCGCATATGGGCGCATTATGTGGCACAGACGCAGACATTGTTGACTACAATACCGCTGGCGCAACGTGAGGTGTTTGCGAGTGTATGCACCCAACTCAACGAGCAGATTCATGCCATGGGGTGTGGGAGTCGATTGGATGTGTGTGATGCGCGTGGACACGATGATGCGGAATGTTAAAAATAGACGCGTGTGTTGATGAAATTTGATTATTTACAATAATACCTACGCCAATCGAGGCCGCGCGTTGCTGGTTTGGTGGTGCATTGATACGCCCTTGCGCCAAAAATGCTCCCTCAAGTGGGATTTTTAATACATTCTGCAGTGCGAGCAGAAGTATTTTTAA
>CAZIKU010000199.1:0-2215 GCA_964539815.1 uncultured Klebsiella sp.
GAGTGACAACTATGTGGACCCTGATGCAGCAACCACCGACACCATGATCGATGGTGCAATTAGCGGCATGGTCGACAGCCTGGGTGATCGTGGGCACAGCCGCTATATTTCACCAGCAGATGCCGCATCAGAGCGCGAAGCACTCGAAGGCAGCTATGAGGGAATTGGCGCCTATCTGAGCGAGCGTGACGGCTACGTGATTATCGCGTCGCCGATCGAGGGATCACCTGCTGCTGCTGCAGGGATTTTGCCCGGCGACCGCGTGCTGAGTGTAGATGGCGTGGATATGCGCGATGCGAGTATCAGCGAACTACAACGCAAAGTGCGTGGCCCGAGTGGCACGTCGGTCACCCTGCTCATCCAACACGAGAGTGGCGAACGGGTCACCATCACGATTACCCGAGCCAGCATTGATATCCCGAGTGTGACATGGAAAATGCTCCCCAACGACGTGGCTCATCTGCACCTCAGTCAGTTTTCGGCGCAGGCCACCGACGATATGCGCAAAGCACTACAGGAGATTCGCGCGGCTAATGCCAAGGCAATCATTCTCGACCTGCGCAACAATCCGGGTGGGTACGTGGATCAGCTGATGAACGTGGCCAGCGAGTTTTTGCCCGAAGACACCACCGTCCTCATCGAAGAGACACGTGACGGCACGCGCACGCCGTATACGACGAACGGCAGTGGCATGGCGCGCGACATCCCCATGGTCGTCCTCATCAACAACAACAGTGCAAGTGCTGCCGAAATCCTGGCTGGCGCCATCAAGTCCAACAAACGCGCCACCATTATCGGCGAAGCCACCTACGGCACCGCCACCGTGTTGCGCTCGTTTAGTCTGGATTCGGGTGCCGAAATTCGCCTGGGCACCACGCAGTGGTTGACCCCCGAAGGCAAAGAAGTGCGTGGCATCGGCATTGCCCCCGACCAAGAGGTCGTCTTGAGTAATTTGTCTGACATGCTGATGCCCAGTGCCGCCGCCAAATTGACGATGACGGAGTTGTTGCAAGGCAAAGACACACAACTCGCTGCCGCACTCAACCAACTCGGCGCGAAATAAGCGAACACGACGCGGGCGGAGCGGCATGGCCGCTCCGCCCGCGTTGCTGTGTGATTTATGCAAAAAACTGCCGGTAGACGGCATCGATGATGAGTCCCACAAAAAACAACAGCCCGAAATTACGTGTATGCACGAAGGCGTAGGGCGCATACCACAGCGGCCAAACGTCGGGCGGGTAATCGGCGGGTGGGGCATCGGGGCGCGGTGCCAAAAATATCTTGATGGCAGCCCAAGCATGTGGCGTCGCCAACAGCACCACCGCCAAGAATGGCGAGACGACGCCTGTGACAATCAGCCACGCCACGATGGCGTATTCGGCCACAAAGAGCAGGATGGCCACGTAGCGGGCCAGCGGATCGCCCAGTACGACGGGCAGCGTGTAGATTTTGCTGGCGCGGTCTGACGGCATCTTGTCGATGTGTTTACCAAAGAGTACCGTGGTGGCGGCCAAGGTTTGTGGCAGACTGATGAGCACCGCATTCCACGACCACTGCCCTGTGATGACGAAGTAGCCGCCACCGACCATGAGTGGTCCCCAGACGACGAGCACGGCGATTTCGCCCATGCCGATGTATTTGAGTGGCCAGGTATAAAAGAGCACAAACACGGCACCGGCTAGCAACAGGTACAAGGCTAATTCACCGCGTAACCAGACCAAATACGCGCCCGGGATGAGGGCGAGGAGTCCGGTGACAGCCACGTACATCAGCAGGCCGCGCTGATCGAGGAGTCCGTGCACGAGGGGTTGTGGGCCGTATTGGGCACGGAAGTAGTTGTTGTGGTCGACGCCAGCGCGGTAGTCGATCAAATCGTTGAGCAGGTTGTTGGTGGCGTGTGCCATGGTGAGCCCCACCAACAAACATGCCCACAATAGCCAGTTGAATTGCCCGTCGTGCCAGGCCCACACGCCGGCGATCATGGCCGAGGTGCTGGTCATGACCAATACGGCCGCCCGGGTGGCGACCAGCCAGCGTGACACGATGTCGAGGGCGTTCCATTCCTCGCCGCTCAAGCGGGGGATGGTACGCAGGGCTTTGCCCCACATTGCCAACATATGCGCTTCCTTTCACTCACGCGAATGGCGCTATGATACGACAAATTCGGTAGAAATCAATCACAGTTGGGCTGGGCCAATATGTCGCATCGTAGGAC
>CAZIKU010000200.1:0-2170 GCA_964539815.1 uncultured Klebsiella sp.
CCCCGACGGAGTCATTTGGCATAGGTATTGATATTGATACACAATTTATGTTCATGCATGATTTCTCACATATTGAGCACTATGGATATGTTTACATGATGGGGATGCGTTATACTACGGGCATTCATCAATAGATTGGAACGAGTGATGCGAATGATGCGTTATTGTGCATGGTGGCTTTGTTTTATTATGACAAGTTGCATGCTATTCCCACCGCCGCAATCCCCTGTCACGAGCGACCAAAGCAATACACTGGTCCAACCGACCACAGTACCCACCAACATCAATGCCTTCAGGCTGACCAGTCCAGATATTGATGCCAGTGGTGTGCTTCCACGCGCATATACCTGTGATGGCGAGAGCAGCACGCTGCCATTGGCGTGGAGCAACGCACCCGCGGGGACGGTGAGTTATGCCGTCGTCATGCATCACATTCCTGGTCCTGGTGACGTACATTGGTACTGGGTACTCTACAACATTCCTGCAGATGTCACCGCACTCGCGGCCAATAGCACGGGTGTGGGCACATTAGGCACCAACAGTGTCAACGATCGCAACGAATACGCGCCGCCCTGTTCCAAAGGTCCTGGTCCAAAGACATACACGTACACCGTCTATGCACTGTCAGCGATGCCACAACTCCCGAGCAGTGGTGTTGATCGGGCCACGTTTTTGGCGGCAGCAGATGCGATTACGCTGGCCAGTGCCACCCTTGATGTCGTCTATAGTCGACCCTAGGAGCATATGATGTCAGCATCACGCCGCACTTTTTTGCGCCTCACCAGTCTCAGTCTCGTGTTGAGTGCCTGTCAACGGCGACAACCGGCCACTATGGCGCCCACACCCACATTGACCAGCGCACTCGTCGTAGCCTCACCGACACCCGTACAAGTGGGGACAGTGGATACGTCTTTGCATGCCGACTATACGAGCTTTGACGCATTTGCACCGCAGGTACAGACTCGTCGCGATGCACAGTTTCTCTACGTCGAATCAGACGGTATTCCGACGCATCCGATGATGATTGGCATCACACGCTGGCAACAACAAGTCCCCATGCCACAGCACTACACGGGATCCAATGCCTGGCAATTCCCACTCCAACCCCAAATAGCTACGACTCCCATATCCGCCACACACGCCCTCTACCGGGGCGCCATTGCTATTGCGGCCAATGGTGTGCCGATTTTTAATGCGCTCAACAATCGTGGCGAAGATGCATTCCTCATCGGTGAACTCGATGAATGGGGAGGACATTGTGGTCAAGGTGACGATTATCACTACCACGTTGCACCACTCCACTTACAGGCCATTGTGGGGCGCAACAACCCAATCGCCTACGCACTCGATGGCTTCCCCATCTATGGTGACAGCGAGCCCGATGGCACACCAATGCAACCACTCGACGAATTTAATGGGCACTACGACAGCACTGGCAATTATCACTATCATGGCACCACCACCTACCCGTACATCAACGGTGGACTGGTGGGGGTGGTCACCGTCCAGGATGATCAAATCGAACCGCAACCGCATATTCATCCGGTACGCCCCCCGCAGAAACCACTCGACGGTGCTGTGATTACCGACTTCCAGACTGATGCCGATGGCACGTATCGCCTGACATATACCCGGGCTGGTAGCACATACACCGTCGCCTATCAGCGCACCGCTGATACGTATTCATTTGTCTTTACGGATGCGGCAGGCAATCAAACCAGCGAAACCTACCGCATCCCGCCACCGTAGTCCGCTACACTTATTCGCGCAATGCGCTACTCGTCAGATGCCAGCCAAAACAATGCGGGCATTTGTAGGCACGTTGTTCATTACGACGAGTCGGCCAATCATAGTGCTTCGCCTTGGCGATGCGGTGTTTGATGGTCACCAGGATGAGTTGGGCGTCGTGACGATTACGATAGCGCTGTTTGTTGCTATGCGTACAACGGGCAAAACGATGGGCGGGGCGGTCTGAATGACGGTCTGAATGCCGAATCATTTCTTTCCTTTCAATATAAACAAATCATGCACGGATTGCTCCGTGCATGATATTTTATCATCATTACGTCACTAGTCAAGTTTATATTTCGCCTGTGCCTGCAACGATCTGTCCCGCGTAAACGGCGCATGTCACACCACGCCCTCCACGCTCGATTCCCCCTTATTTGAG
>CAZIKU010000201.1:0-2154 GCA_964539815.1 uncultured Klebsiella sp.
CGAAGCGGCGTATAATTCTGGTACCACCTAGGTTGACAAAAACCGGTACATATCATTGTATGGCGCCCCTCACCGTGATATATGTCGCACGCAGAGGGCGCAGAGACGCAGAGGGTGTTGTAGTCATGCACACGGTGTATCCAATTGACGGATAATCTCCGCGCCTCAGCGTACTCCGCGTGAGCAACGCTCATACCCATGCACGCAACGGGCGCAGCAACGATACAGTAAAAACCTTGTGTGCTTGGCGTAGGTATTGTTTTCATTCTTAATTTTCAATTCATCCCGCGTTCCTGCCGATATGCCTCATAGACACGGATGGGATGCTCACTTGGCAATGCCTCGGCATGCTGGGCGTGCCATGCGGCAATATCACGGCTCGTTGCCACCCACACATCGGGGCGTTGCGTGATATGGCGCAGGATGTCGTGCACCAGCTGGATGCGTCCTGGCGTCCCCGTCCATTCGGGATGGAGTTGGAGTACGTAGCAGCCGCCGTAGTTGTAGTAGGCATCGAATTCCCACTGCCAGTTGGTGAGTACGCCGCGATAGCTGGGCAAGCGGCTGTGTCCGTTGGGGAATGCCGGTGTGAAGTTGAACTGGAAGTACGGACGGTCGTCGAGTTCACTGTGCACGGGGATTTCTACTAGGCCACTAGCGTGCGTATATGGCACATCGTCGCCGTTGAGTGTGGCCGAATACGTGTACCCGGCCGCCCGCAGCGTCTGGTCGAAGTGGCGTGGCCACATGCCACGGGGCAGGCGAAAGCCAGTCACCGTCTGGTTGCTCACATCACTCAGCACCGTGCGGCCGCGTACCAGCAGGTCGTGGTGTTGATCGGCGCTGAGTTGGTCGTGCCATTCGTATTCCCAGCCGTGGGCGGCAACTTCGTGGTGCTGTGCGGTCAATTGCTGGAGTAGTGCGGCATGGCGCGTGGCAATACTCCCCGGGACAAACCAGGTGCTGGTCAACTGCCAGGTGGTCATCGCCTGGAGCATACGGTCGACGCCACGGAGCGCGCCATATTGCCAGACCGAGAAACTTTTGCTGCGCTGTGGTAAATCGGGTGCCAGTGCAGTCGCATCCACCCCATCATTGAACAGGACTTGGATGGCGACGGCACAGCGCGCATTGTGTGGCCAGCGGGTCATGGTTGCTCTCCATCCTGATATTGCGTCACCCACCAGGTCGCGACTTCGCTCCCTGTGGCGACCCACACGTTGGGGTATTGGCGTATCTGTTGAAAGAGTCCATCTAGGATGCGCAATCGCCCTGGTTTGGCACTCACTTTGGGATGCAGGATGGTGCTCCACAGCAGTCCATCGCGGTAGTAGCCGTTGAATTCGGCACGCCAGTTGTCCAGCACGCTTTGATAGTCGGGAAGGCGGTCATGTCCGCGTGGGAATGCCGGTTCCTCGAAGTATGCGAGCGCTGTATAGTCGTCGATGTCCCACCGTGCGGGCAACTCGACGAGTCCATGCACACCATCGACGTCGGGGTGGAAGTAGGGGCGGTCATCACCACGCATCGAACTCGAGTAGAGCACGCCAAAGCGCCGCAAAAGCACGGCCGTCTCCGCACTCCAATCCCCTGACGGTGTGCGGAATCCGCGTGGGGTTACGCCGAGTCTGCGTTGAAAGATGTCGCGCGATGTTTCCATGACTTCGAGTTGCTGATCGAGGGTGAGATCATAGAAGACTTCATGGCGGTGGCCGTGGTAGGCGATTTCGTGACCGTCTTGTACAATGCGTTCGCAGATGCCCGTCCAGTGGGTGACCACCCAGGTGGGCACAAAAAACGTGCTGGTCAGCTGGTATTGTTGTAATAAATCGAGTAGACGGGGCATGGCGCGGTACGGACCGTAGCTGCCTTCACTAAAATAGCGCAGATTGTGCGGGAGCGAATCATCCAGCATGGCGTCGCCGGTTGGGCCATCGACGTCGAATGCCAATGTGACGGCCGCCCGTTTACCAGGTGGCCAGCGTAGTGTAAATGAAGGCACGTGTGTCATGAGCGTACTTCTCAACAGAGAGTGCAATATATACGTAGTATACCGCATACAAAAGACCTGCAAGCGATATACGCTCGCAGGTCAAACGTGGCGACCCGGGAGGGAATCGAACCCCCAACACTCAGTTCCGAAGACTGATGCTC
>CAZIKU010000202.1:0-2146 GCA_964539815.1 uncultured Klebsiella sp.
AGGAGTGTCTCATCCACCCCGAATACGTCTTTAGCTTCAAGTGGAGTCTGGCACAGGCGGTAGCGACCACCGATGCACTAGTCGCAGCAGCAGCGACGCACTACTACACGCCGGTGACCATCAACTCGCACCCCGTCAGCTTTGCGACTTACTCGCAGCCACTCATCGAAGCCAACTGGCGCGCTGCCATGCGCTACGGCATGCCTATCCAAAACGTAGATAGCTGGTGTGACTGGACGCTACAACGACGCGCCATCACGATCAGCCACGTTAGCGACGGTTGGTACCTGCACACGCCACAGCCCGTGGCACAGGTAAGTCTGCTGTTACCTATCAGCATGACACCGTTGCAACCGGCGATCCGTGTCACGCGCTGGGGACAGGAGTGGTGGGGCGTGGAGTGCAATAATCTGGATTCCGGGGTGTATCAGATTGCCTAATCGCAGTACGCAGCTATTGAGTCCCGACGAATATCACATGTCCATTGGTGGTATCGGGCATCGCAACACAAAGACATCATGCGAAAACAACCGAGCGTATGGCACGGACTACGGGCGGCGGGGCAGCAGACCACCACGGGGTGGCGGCCCACCAGCATCGTTTGCCGGCATCATCGCAGTGGATACAACTGGTGTACCACGAAAACAACCGAGGGTATACGGGAAGTCAGCAGTTGCCACATAGTGATACATGGATACCACGGCGCCATCCCATACTACGTCACTGACGGTGCCATGACACTCGTCAAGGTCGGCAGTCGTGAGTGTCCCATTACCCGTTTGGGCGGCATAAATACCAAATCCGTCGAGCGCATAGCCAATCAAGACTGGGCGCCCTGCACTATCCGGCGTGGTGTCGACACAAGAACTTAGGCTGTGGTAGTGGTATTGCCCCTGTTGTTGCGGATGACCGTCACAACCGTCTTGGATTTCGTGCGCGACCGCATCACGCCCACCTTCATCAAACCCGTTGTAAAAGGGCACACCGGTGAGCGCAACTCCAATAATTCCCGGCGGCAAACAACTCACCGTATTACTCGGTTGTGGCATCTGTGGTAATTCGTACCGCACCTGTTGGGCACGGATCGTATTGGGATTGCGGTCGTATTGATAGGCATCGTCACTTTGTTGTACGGGAAAAATCCCCGTCGGGTAGTTTTTGGGCAATGCATTTGACCGAATCGTGCGTGTGGATCCTGCGACATCAATCGTCACACTGGCCGCATTCCACCAAACTTCACCATCGACACTCGGCTTGAGCTCGGGGTACCACACTTTGTTGGTGGCATCGAGCCAAGCACCCGATGCAAACGCACCTTCATTGCTGATGCGTGTACTACAGGCAAAAATCGACCCTTGTTGACCAGTTTGGGAAAACTTACCATCACCAAGCGGTAACGCCTGTGATACTGCGGTCGCATCCACGTGTGGTGTTGGTATGACAGGAATGTCGCTCACCGCCGCGGTGGAGGCAGCCGGCGTACGCACTTGCTGCATATCACCAGCACGGGGTGGTGGGGCACAATTCGCCAGCAATACCAGCAGGACAACACACATCACCCTACGCATGTATGGCATCATTATGCCTCCAGATATACACAAGTAAACCAAGCAATCTCTGCTATTTTACTCGCAAATAATCGGTCATTATTGCATGAGTTGTGAAATATTGCATAAAAAATAGCACATTGTATCATTGCCAACCGCTCCTCGTGTCATCGCAGGAGATGGCGGGTATCACGGCGAGGCAAAAGCAGTGTATACTGCGCAGACCGCACCTGCTGATGCATTACCCGGAGTCGCGCATTCGCGTGCGTCCCCTATCGCCGTCATCACCTGCTTAGGAACTACTATCATGAAGCGACGACTTGTACTCATCGGCGTATGTATATTTTGTATCACGGCGTGTGGTGAAGTGGCAGCTATTGCGGACTCGGCCATGGCTACGATTGCTGCACAAACACCGGACGATGCAGGAAACATGACCCAAACACCGGTCAACCGCAAGGCGACTGCCACATCCAAACCATCCAACAAAAAGGCGACTGTCACACCTGTCAAGGCTGACAACCAGGCGGCAAACGACGCCGTCGATGCGTTTTTTGGTGAGTTTATTACGCCCAAAACGCCCGGTGGCGTGGTGATTG
>CAZIKU010000203.1:0-2137 GCA_964539815.1 uncultured Klebsiella sp.
GCAGCATCTGCAGCACCGTTGTTGACCATCAAGACGATGCGCT
Organism: uncultured Klebsiella sp.; assembly: GCA_964539815.1. GTDB lineage: Bacteria > Chloroflexota > Chloroflexia > Chloroflexales > Roseiflexaceae > UBA965. Next base: position 44 of record CAZIKU010000203.1, read on the forward strand.
GCGCGGTCGCATAATTACCAAACACATCGAGGGCGTTCACTTCCACCATGTATTCGCCGTTGACCGCATTCGCGGGAATCGGACAATTGACGCGGAAGGTGGTGCTTGTCAGTGGCGTACCTGCTGGTGACACTTGCCCCACCGCAGTCGCAATCGCCGGGAAGCCACACCACTCGGTAATCCAGCCAGGCGCACCACCAATGAATATCCACGACAATTGAATCGGTGACTCGTCGTCAACGACCCACTCGAATGTGGCCGTCTCACCCGCATTGACACTCCGCGTCAACGCCATGGGCGCAAATACCGGTGCCGTAGTATCAGGCAGACACCGACCGACGGTGGTGTCTAAAGCATCAATGGCACAGCGATTGTCGCCACGCCCGGGTTGCAGGCGATCACGGTCACTGCCACCCGCCAGGGCATCGTCACCGTCACCTGCATTGAGCTGATCACTCCCCGCATTGCCGTTGAGTGTATCATCACCGACACCGGCATCAATGACGTCGTTGCCTGCATCACCGCTGAGTGTGTCGTTGCCATTCCCACCACTGATGCGGTCACTACCATTCCCACCATCCACACGATCATGCCCTACACCAGCATCAATGGTGTCGTTGCCATCACCGGCCAAGATGGTGTCATTGCCACCACCACCGAGAATGGTATCGTTGCCAGCGAATCCGCAGATGACATCGTTGCCGGCAGTGCCACGCAACACGTCGTTACGCGGTGTGCCACGAATCGTACACTGTGGAGTCGGTGATGCAACCGGCGGTGACATTGCGAATGTGCGTGTCGGTATTATTGCGCTGATTGCGATAATCACAAGGGTGAGGAAATATTTCATGTGCAATCCTGTTCTGCGTGTGGGTTCATGTTCGTTACAGCGTGTTAAGAAGCCAATGTTTGTATTTACTTATTACAATGTACCATGAAAACGAGCGGCGTTACATGAATATTTGATGTGATGATGGTATATTTTTTCATTTCATACATAGCATCCCTGCACACCATGCGTGCATGTGTACCATCAATGGCTCGGGCAAATGTTATTCGCCCCTACGAGCGACCACTCATCCTGTGCGCGGGCGAAAATCGGTTGGAGCGCGGTACGCTCGGCAGTAGCCAGAGCGTATCGTTGCCGTTGCCACCAAATCCGTAGATGATGTCGTTGCCACCGAGGCCACAGATCACGTCGGCCCGATTCGTACCACGCAAAACGTTGTTGCGCTGGGTACCCGTGATAGTACACGCAGGTCATGCAACAGCTGGTCGTTCGGGGCTCCGTGCCTGTACGGCGGCTATATGACTAGGAGAGTGCCAATCACGGCACCTAGTTATGAAGCGTCTCGTTACCATCTCACTACAATCCTTCGCAGGGGGGGAATTTACAAGGAAAATGAATACACTGCAATTATCAAACATCCAACCCGAACAACTCCACTCATTGACTACCATAAGTACTTAGAAGTAATCAACTGAACACGGCATCTCTTACATGAACATTTAATGGAAAGAACGAGCCATTTCCACTCAAACTCAACTCCTCACAACGCATGCACATCACTGAATCAAAGCTATAACAAATTATTGCACTTCGACTGTCACATCAGTTTTGATGAAATCGGTGTTCCCCAGCGTATCACGCACACTAATCCATACAGTGTACGTCCCAGCAGGAGCAAAGGCAGCAGGATTCATCATCATAATATGCTGATTTTGCCATGCTGTGCCATCATTCTGAACCGGTATCGCACTCACAACAGACGTAATGCCTCGCGAGAACATTTCTCCATTGCTGTTGCGCAATTGATCACCCTGATACGCTAAGAACGGGTATACCGTCTCGATACCTGTTGCATCATCGACCCGAAATGAAACCGAAAAAATATTTGCATCACTCATGCTTCTTGTGGCAGTAACTTCCGACAAAACTGGAGCATCTGTATCAGTAATACCGTTCTCAACTATCAACATCAAACGTTGCGCAGCACTATTGTTGAACACATCGGCTGCACTAAACCCAACGGTATATTCACCATTTGCTGCATTCGTAGGCACACGACACTCAACACGGAACAAAGAGCTATT
>CAZIKU010000204.1:0-2075 GCA_964539815.1 uncultured Klebsiella sp.
CGAGATTTTGCAGCGCCAAGCCGACTTCTTCGGCCACCGTGAAACACACCCCTGAAATTTGCGTACTGGCCTGACTCGTGACCATGGTCACATGGGGCAGCATGTCAATGATGCTACTCGTAAACGGATCACGGCCATCAATTGTGATAGTGCCACCGACTTTGCCACGGAAAAATTGCGGCATGAATCCCGCCATGAGGGCGCATAGTGTGCTTTTGCCAGCGCCAGCGCGTCCTATAATTGCGGTAATACTGCCGGGTTGGAGGGCAAATGACACGGCATCGATGGCAGGTTGTGTGCGGCCACGATAGGTAAAACGTGCGTCACTGACGCTGATAATCGCATTGCTCATCGCAACCCTCCCCAGATGCGCACCCCGATGATGACCAACATCGCCACTATGAGTACGCTCCGCGTCACATGTTGCCAACGACTATCCACTAGCACCTGCATGCGTGTCGGTGGATTGGGTGCTGCAAACGCACGCAACTCGAGTGCCATGGCCCGCTCTTCGACGTCGACCAACGCACCGACCACGAGCGGCCCCACGAGTGGGAGCAAGGCGCGGATGCGACTGGGCACCGAGCGAATGACCAGCCCGCGCGATTGTTGCGCCTCGAGGATGGCACTGGCGCGCGCCTGCATGTCGGGGATGATTTGCAGTGCCATCAGTAGGATGTACTCGATGCTGCGTGGCATACCCCGTTGGGACAAGGCATGTGTGAGTGTGGCTGGCGGCGTGGTGAGAATCACACACAATAGCCCACTGCCCATGGTCATGATGCGTGCCAGCAAAATGCCGGCGATTTGTAGGGCACCGTAGTTGATGGTAATCCCAAACACGTGCCAGGTCCCGACCGCATCACCAGGAAAGAGAATGCCTTGGATGAGAAAAATCGACAGCGCAAACGGCACAAAAATCGTGCGCAAGGTGCGATAAATCGCTGCCGGTTGCGCCGTGGTCAATGGCGTCAGAAGTGCCACCACGACGATGCCAATGGTCACACTGGGAATGTCGATGAGATAGGTGCTCACTGCCAAGCTCAATGCCCATGTAAATTTGGTGAGCGGATGGAGCCCATTAAACCAGCCGTTTGGCATGCGCAACTCACTTTTGTACGGGAAAATCTGCTCGTTATTGCCAAAACACCCACACGAGTTACGCTCGTGTGGGTGTTTCTGTGGTGTACCGATTAGTCGTTGCTGTCGTCAAAGCTTTCGATGATGCGTTTGGGCAATAGGTTGATAATCGCCCACACCATCATGTATGATGCCATTTTGTCGAACGGATCCGAGACCACACCCTGTGCAAAAACCGATGTCAGGATGTTTTGCCCGCTGGCACGGAAGGCCGCCACCAACATGTCGGTACCCGAACCGCTCACGCCACCAAACAGATACGCCGAGATTGGGGCCGAAATAATCGCCGCCACAATACCCGTGGCGATACCCGCCAACCCAGCGTAGCCACCGTTTTTGATGAGTAGTGCACCCAGTGCGATGCCCACCACGGTCACGATCGCAAAGACAATCACGTTCTGACCGAGCAGATCGCTCATGGCCGGCATGCTGCCATCATCACCGAGATTCATGAATGTGGTGACAAACAATGCCAACGCAAAGAAAAAGAGCCCGCCGACCACAGCCCCCACCCATTGCGGTGAACTGTTGCGGAATACGCCGCGCCGTCCAAAAATACCAGCCAGCAAACCGATGACAGTGGCTACGATGAAGTACGGTGCAGCATAGGCGTTGCCCAGCAAGCCCCAAATCAGATTGGCCAACGTGCCCGTCAAGGCGCCTGCCACTGGCCCCAACAACGCCCCCACCAGCACCGTACCGATGCTATCGAGATAGATGGGTAGCTTGAGGACCGTCACCAGTTGCCCGATGGCAATGTTGATGGCAATTGCCAGTGCCATCAGGATGATGTTTCGCGGATTCTTGAGTGTGTCCAGAGTTTTCTGCATGTCAGTCTCCTTTGTGCTGATACGACGACTACGATGTCGCTACGCGGTCCAGCCACGACGCCCGCAACGACGAAAAGGATCCCTCTATGATGCTCTGCCGCACTT
>CAZIKU010000205.1:0-2023 GCA_964539815.1 uncultured Klebsiella sp.
CGACGCCGGTAGGCGCCAACATTTTGTGGCCACTAAATGCCAAGAAGTCGATCCCCAACTCCTGCACATTCACCGGCATGTGCGGCACACTCTGGGCACCATCCACCAGGATGAGTGCCCCGACAGCATGCGCTTTTTCGGCCAGATACTGCACCGGATTAATCGTCCCCAATACGTTGGACTGATGGGTGACGGCCACCAACTTGACGCCCTGGAGCAACGTGTCGAGGTCATCGAGCACCAAGCGTCCGTTGCTGTCGAGTGGAATAGCGCGCAACACGGCACCCGTGCGTTGTGCCAGCATCTGCCACGGCACGATGTTGGAGTGGTGCTCCATCTGACTAATCAGAATCACATCGCCAGCACGGATATTGGCGTTGCCCCAGGCATTGGCTACCAGATTGATGGCCTCTGTGGTATTCCGGGTAAACACCACCTCACGGTGGTGATTGGCGTGAATAAACAGCGCCACGCGCCCACGGGCTCGTTCGAATTCGAACGTGGCCTGTTCGCTCAATTGGTAGACACCACGGTGCACATTCGCATTGGTAGTGCGATAAAAATGCGCTTGTGCCGAAATCACGACTTCGGGCTTTTGAGACGACGAGGCACTATCAAGGAACGCCACCGGGCGTTCAGCGGGCAACTGCAGAATAGGAAAGTCGCGCCGGACCGCTGCCACATCAAATGGGTATTTGGTCATGACCGTGCCTTCGTACCGAATCTAAATACGTGCGGCAATCGTTGCCGTCACCTGTTCACGGATTGCTTCGAGTGGGATGCGGTCAAGCACCGACTCAAAGAATCCCATCACAATCATATGGACTGCCACATCGCGGGGAATCCCACGTGCTTGCATGTAAAACAAGTGCTCGTCGTCGACTTCGCCACTGGTGGAGGCGTGACCGGCTTTCTGCACGTTGTTGGTATCGATCTTGAGTCCAGGTATTGAATCACTCCGTGCTTGTGGAGACAAGTGCAAGGCGTGTTCTTCGAGGCGAGTGACTGTTTCACTACTAGCGCCTTCGATTTTGATCATGCCATCAAAGGTCGTGTACCCAGTGCCCTTGACGACCGTCTTGAAGTCCATGTGGGCCTCGGTAGCACGTCCAACATGGCGCAACCATGGCGCAGTCAGCAGACGTTGACCCTCTGTGGCTAGCGTCGCTGCCGTCCAATCAACGCGTGAGCCGTTGCCAACCAAGTTGGTCTCAGCTTCGATGTGTTGATGTGTTGCACCAAGGTTGATTGCAGCCCACTCAATGGTGGCATCATTCCCGACTTTGGCGATTTGGTGACCCATGTGGCGCACACCAGCATCCCATGTTTGCATGCTCACGAGGTTGAGTATGGCACCATCGCCGAGGATGTATTCACTTACAGCCACCGCAATACTGCCGCTGCCTGCATACTGCTCAACTAACGAAAGCTGTGACCCACGCTCGAGCACAATCAGATTGCGGCTGACCAGCGTGTCATTGCCACCAAATCCCTGGATGATATGGAGTGGTAGCTCCGCCATGACGTTTTTGGGGACGTAGACAAACCAACCGTCATGCCACGTCGCAGCATTCAACGCCGTATACTTGGTGGCGTTGGAGGCGACTGCACTGCCGAGATGCTTTTGTACAATGTCGCCATGCGCCTGTACGGCCTGTGCCAGTGGCATGACAACCACACCCGTGGGCACCGTGCCGCTGATCTGGCCAGCCTGTGCACCCGACACAACGTGCATGTCGGTGGGCGCAAACGCACTCAAATCAGTGCGGCGCCACCACGGCATCGCCAGTGCGGTATAGGTTTGCCAGGCGTGTTGGCGCATCTGCTGGAGCCACGTTGGCTCGCCTGCAAACGCCAAATCCGTGGCATTGAGTGTTGCAAGTGCAGGGAGCTTAGTTGCCATTGCCGAACACTTCCTCCCTGATGAAGTCATAGCCGCGCTCTTCGAGCTCGAGGGCCAATTCAGGACCACCCTCGCGCACGATGCGCCCTTCCATCATGACGGACACGACGTTGGGCTTGA
>CAZIKU010000206.1:0-2006 GCA_964539815.1 uncultured Klebsiella sp.
ATGGGCCCCCAGTATTCCAGGTATTTGCGGTAGGCCTCGGCATCGTGATCCGACATGCTGGCAATCGAGTTGTAGGTTTTTTCTTTGTCGCGATAAAAGGCGATGGAGCCCTGGCCCTGTGGTGATGGATAAAAGGCGTACGGATTCATGTCGATATACTCGAGGCCGTGCTTTTCCAGCTCGAGCTCGCGAATCACGGGGGTCAAATGCACCATGATGTGTGCCGACGAGCCGACGTCTATTTTGTAGCCGGGGATGACTTCCTCGGTACATACCGCCCCTCCCACAATCCCACGCCGCTCCAGCACCAGCACGCGCAATCCTGAGCGTGCCAGGTATCCGGCCGTCGTCAGACCGTTGTGCCCACTTCCCACCACAATCACGTCATAGTCGTATTTGGTCATAAACTACTCCAATGAAAACGTGTGAAGGATGCCGCAACACATCATTCACACGTTCATATGTTCACCTTTTTTCCTGTTGAAAAACAGCCCCCTACACCGCTTTGCCACCTTTGATGGTCTGTGCATAAATCTGCGTCGTCGACAACGAGGCATGCCCGAGCAGGGCTTGCACACGGCGCAAGTCGACGCCGCTAGTAATCATGTGTGCGGCAAACGAGTGGCGCAACATGTGTGGCGTCAGGTCGCTAATGCCCAGTTCATCGGCGTATTGTTTGAGAATCAACCAAAAGCCTTGGCGCGTCAGACGACCACCGCGATGATTGACGAACAACGAATCGGCGACGCCTTCACCGTCCGTCACTAGTTGCCCACGCGCCATATCGCGGTATTCTTCGACAGCCGTGACTGCGGATTCGCTCAGCGGAATCATGCGCACCCGCTTGGCTTTGCCTTCACAGCGCACCACTTTACCACGTAAATCGACATCGCCGATATTGAGTCCCACCAACTCGCTGACGCGCATGCCGGTGGCATACAGCACTTCCAGCATGGCGCGATCGCGCATGCGTTCGGGAGTGCGCGATCGCAACGGCAATTCCATCAACTCATCGACCTGTACCGGCGTCAGCGATTTGGGCACTTCACGCTCGACGCGCGGTGATTCGATGGTGGTAGTCGGGTCCACACTCACTGCCCGAATCGACGTCAGAAAGGCGTAGAACGACTTCACCGCTGCGGTACGCCGTGCCACCGTGGCGTTGGAGTATTTGCGCTCACGCAAAAAGAGCATGAAGGCCTTGATGTCTTCGCTGTTGGCGTGAATGGCCGATGCCACGCCCCGCCCCTGCAGGAATTTGAGGTATTGCGCCAAATCGGTGCGGTACGCAGAGGTGGTGTTGGTCGTCAACTCACGCTCTTGCATCAAATGCGCTAGGAACTGCTCGACGTGGTCTGTCATCGTGCGCCCTCCTTACTATTGTTGTACTGCTGCAACATCATCGTCGGCACGCTCGCGTGTCGACCCGATTGAAAAATACTTGGCCTCGGGGTGATGCACCACAATTGCGGCCGTGCTCTGCTCGGGGATGAGTTGATAGGCGTCGGTCAAACTGACGCCGATTTTGTCCACGGGCAAGACGCCAAAGACTTTGACATGCTCTTCGAGGTCAGGACATGCCGGGTAACCCCACGAATAGCGCCGGCCTTGCTCATTCGCCAAGCCCAGGCTCTGACGTACCAGTTTGTTGGTGTATTCCGCCAAGGCCTCGGCCAGCGATACCGCCAAGCCGTGGATGAAGTATGACCGGCTGTAGTCACCCTGGTGCTGCAACGCTTCCGTCATATCATCGACTTTGGTACCCATCGTCACCACCTGCAACGCCACCACGTCGTACTCACCCGACTCCACCGAACGGAAGTAGTCAGCCAAACACAAGCGCTCGCGCTCGGGTTGGCGTGGGAAGTCGAGACGCGTCAATTCCTTGCGCCGGTCGGCGGGATCGTAGACGATGAGCGACTGCCCCTGTGATTGACACGGGTAGTAGCCGTAGACCACCTTGGGCTCCAGCCAGCCGTCACGCTCGGCTTCACGCACCAGGTCAC
>CAZIKU010000207.1:0-1995 GCA_964539815.1 uncultured Klebsiella sp.
CCGCCATGATGCAGACCAACATCAACGTACAGTCACTCACCGTCGAAGCCGCCCTCACCGGCAAGCGCGAACACGTCTACCACGCCGCCGCCTTCGACCCACACACCGCTGCCGAGCTGTCGCTCGACCAGATCTGGGCGCTGTGCGACGACCTCATCGCCGCCCACGGCGACATGCTCCCCACGTTGCGCTAATCAGCTACACCGCACAAGACCACGGGTCAGGCAGTCCGCCGACTCGTGGTCTTTTTTCTTATCCACGACACTATTTTTTGCTTTTTTAGAAAAAATATCCCATATTTATGACATTCATGGCATGTCCGGGCGCACCATGAATACAGGCACAAGGTGCCACATTCCCCTCATACCCGGCCCAGACATGATTCAGGTGGCGTTGCGCCGGGCAATCCAAATACAACTCACCACAATTGCAGCAGCGGCCACTACCTCGATGGTCGGATGCTCTCCCGTGAGTGGCCACGCCCACAAAATCGTCAAAAACGGCTGAACCAGCTGCACCTGACTGACACGCGGAATCCCCCCTAGCGCCAGCCCATGATACCACGCAAAGAATCCCAAAAACATGCTGAACACACCGAGGTACGCCAACGCCAGCCATGCCGACGACGATACCGCATGTGCCGGTGCCCATGCCCAGGTCGGCCACAGCAATACCGGAATGCTCACCACGTTGGCCCAACAAATCGTGCGCCACCCACCCATCTGCGCCGACAAACGCCCCCCGTAGACATACCCTACCGCCGCAATCAATACGGCCGCAATCATCGCCACATCACCGGGGACAATGCCAGATCCACTGCGCCATATCACCACGCCCACCGCCGTAGCACTCCCCACAATTGCGGCCGCCCAGAACTGCCAACGTAGCGTGTAGCGCATCACAACTGCACCGAGTGCCACCGTCGCCAACGGCAAGAGTCCATTGACTACCGCCCCATGCCCGGCTGGGACCTGCTGCATCGCTAGCGACGAAAAGAGCGGGAAGCCGATAGTCACACCCACCGCCGTAATCACCACCTGTATCAGCTGTGTCCGATTCAGCCATGGACTCTTGGTCACTAGCAATGCAATCGCCGATAGCAACGCCGCAATCAAGCCGCGCGCCATCGCCACAAAGACTGGGTCGAGTTCGGCCACTGCCACGCGCGTCATCGGCAACGACACACTAAAAATCAAGACCCCAATACCGCCCCACACCAATCCTTGCACACCACGTTGCTGGCTCTCACTCACTGTCGCACCACATTTCCTGTTGGTTGGTCGCGTTATTCTCTATCATCATAGTGGTTTTTTGATGAAAAACAGCAACCAACATCGCATCAGCGCCCACACATACAATACCCCCCGCCGAATCAACGATTCGACGGGGGGTATTACGGGGTGACTGGCTATGCCGTCTCGAGGATAATCTTTACCCCACCGACTAGCGCATTCGGTGCTGCAGTGGCACCAGCAGGCACAGCAGATGCCCCCAGCACCAGCGTGATGATCGCCACCACAATCTGCGCATCGCTGTAGCCCGTAATCGCCTGCACAGCATCAATCACGTCCTGCGCCAAGCCCGCGGTCTGCAGTTGTGCAATGGTCGGGAGTGCGCCCTTGGCCGCCTTGAGCGCTTTGGTCACCACCGGCTTGTACGCCTTCAGGGTGGTGACGTCGATGCCGGCATCAGCCGTATCCGGCGCCATGCCCAGCAGACTGCGCACCATGTTACGCGCGTTTGCCTTGCCACCATGACCAGACTGGCGATTCGCTAACGTGAATGTGTCCGCCGACTCGTATAGACGCGCTGGTGAACTGACGCGCATCGCCCGTCCCGGGGAACGCATCCGCGCCTGCTGGGGCATATGCGCTATCACATTGTGCCGCAGCGACGCCTTCACTCCCGCACTGCCATGCCAGTCGTATGCCAGCTCGTGTGCAACCACAGCGCGCACCGCCTTGCCAATCACCTTTTCGTCGGCATCATGCGTGG
>CAZIKU010000208.1:0-1982 GCA_964539815.1 uncultured Klebsiella sp.
TGCTCGATGGACATGATGCCAAAATAGTGCGCAATGACGTCGCAGATCCCGGACTACCTGCATATGTCCCACCACCAATAGAGAGCGCAATACCCGTATCAGCATCAGCATAGAACTGAGTGATGCCACGCCAATAAATCGTTTCCCCTTTGCTTGGGCCACATTCGGCACGTGTCAAATCGGTAATCTGCCGATTAAACTGAATACGGATACCATCATTACCGGTCACATCCATGCCACCGCCGGGATTGATAATCAGCGTTTTGGTCATGACAGCTTGGGGAGCAACTGGCGCAAGACGTGTCCCGGTTATAGTAAAGAACGGCACTTCAGGCATTTTGGGGGCGATGGTCGAATATGACGTAAGACGGGAGGCACCTGCAGTCCACTGCAGCGCGACGGCGACCCCTCCAACCATGAATGCAGTGACGCAGATGAGCAGGATACCGACGCGCCAGCGACGGATGAAATTCCCTATGTTGTGTCGTTTCTGTAGCATATCGTTCATTCCATTACTCATCGTTTGAACGTCGGTGTACGTGTCGGCGAACCTGTTGGCGATGCGGTGAATGTCCGCGATGGTGTGAGCGTCAGCGATGGGGTCGATGTAGCCGAAGCCGTCTCTGTCGTCAACGGAGTCACCGTTGCCGTTCGCGATACGTAGATGTCGTCTTCGACCGCGCTACCAAAGATTTTGATACTGCCGTTACGGAGTCCAACCACCGTATGCACCCATGACGCACTAATCCAGATGATATTTGAAAGATTCCGTGGGAAGTTGATGGCACTCACGTAATTACTGCCATACGCGTAGAGCGTCCCATCGGCACGGAGCAGTACGGAATACTCACGTCCCGCGCCAATTTGCACCACATTTCTGGCGAGTTCGACACCCGCAAGTTGGCGCTTGGTATTGCCACCCCAGCCTGCCACTGTACCGTCAAAACGCAGTGCGAGCGCATGATCCGTGCCGGCCGCGATTGCAGTGACGCCGCGTAATCCTGTGGGGACAATCGATTGTCGCTGGGTATTGCTCCCCCATGCGACCACTTGCCCCTCGGACGTCAGTGCCATCGAGAAATCATCGCCGGCCGCAATCGCAATCACATCACTTAGCCCGGGTGGCACATTAATCTGTCCGTAGTCGTTACGCCCCCACGCGACGACAGTCCCGTCAGTCTTGAGCGCGAGCACATGGCGCCCACCACCATCGACTGCTTTGACGTTCGTCTGTGCAGACACAGGAATGTTGCGTTCCCCGAAGTCGTTGGCACCCCACGCATAGAGATTGTTTTCACCATCGATGGCAAAGCCAGTTGCAATACTCGCTGATACGTCAATGAACAACTTGGTACGCAACGCCGACGGGATGGTGACTTGACCAATGTTGTTGCGGCCCCACGCCACCAGCGATCCATTGCCGAGAATGCCGATCATGAAGCCATGACCAATCGCTGACTTGACTACATTGTTAGCCGAGATTGTAGGCGTCAATGTCGCAGACGGCGATACTGTGTTGCTCGGTGACACCGTACGTGTCTTGCTCGAGGTACGCGTGTTGCTCGGCGTAAATGTAGGCGTATCCGTGATTGTCGGGGTATACGTATGCGTGCTTGTCGGCGTATTGCTTGCCGTGTAGGTTGCCGTGTTTGTTGCTGTGTAGGTATGCGTGTTGGTCGGTGTACGCGTATACGACGGCGTGCGCGTGCGACTCGACGTACGTGTATACGTTTCAGAGCGCGTCGGCGTCGACGATCGCGTAAACGACGGTGTGCGCGTCGGCGTATTGCTGGGGGTAAACGTCGACGTAAACGTCGGCGTCTTGGATGGCGTCAGCGATGGCGTCAATGTATTCGTCAACGTCGGTGACGGCGTATCTGACGGCGTCGGTGTATCCGACTGCTGCGTAAACGTAATCATCGACGAGCCAACCAGACTCTTCATGCCTGATGTCATGTTGGAGACACTGCCACCCGTAAAGG
>CAZIKU010000209.1:0-1970 GCA_964539815.1 uncultured Klebsiella sp.
TACCATGCGGTACCCCCGTAATAACACCTGTTTAATTGCGCGGTTGTTCGTTGAGTGGATGGTGGGCATAACGTTCACCGAGTGGATGATTGACACACGCCAAGCGTGCATTTGAGCGGCTCAGCAACAGTTGGCGCAGTGGTCCTGGTTGGACGGCATCTTTGGAGAGGAGACCACCCTTGTAGGCGTCCATGACCACTTTGTAGCTTGATTCAGAGCCCATATTGGCCAATGCCAGTGCTACCGATGCATTGCGATCGGTGTCGCTACTGCCGAGACGCGCTTCGAGGGCTGCCACGATCGCTGGCTGCATATCGGGGGCGTACAGGCTCAAATAGGCGAGGGCAATCGCTGCACGGTGGTGACCAATATTGCTGGTATGGTCGTCGTCGAGCAGATCGACGAGTGGTGCATAGGCTGGTTGGCCGATGCGGGCAATGATTTGCGGGATTTCGCCATCCCAGATGGTGGCACGTTGTTCGCGCGTTTTGTCGGGGGAAGCCGGGACACCGGCATGAATCAGTGGGGTGATACAGGCCAGACTGCGGATTTCGCCAAGGAGGCGCAAGGCATGGAGTGGCGCATAGCAGAGCGGTACGGCATTATTGAGCAGATCAATGTCTACCACTAGTGCTACGAGGGCAGGTACGGCGTGTTCGCCACCCGCCACGATGCGCTGGGCGAGGGGGATGGGCAATTCGGCACCGACGGTGCGCAACTGACGTATGTATTCGTGCAAATCAATGTCAAAAGTCATGAGTCCACCTGTATACAACGATGTGTCGTGTGTATTATACAGGCTGTGATTGTCGTGCTGTGTACTATGTGTGCATCAGCGCATCCTTGCTCTGCCAAAAGACCGGATTACCACCCATCAGGCGCAATAGTCACATGGTGCTCAGACATAATCGCTAATCGGACTAAAGCTGAAGCGATGTTGTGGTGTTGGCCCCAATTGTGCCAACGCCACCTGGTGCTGGGCGGTGCCGTATCCTTTGTGCTGCGCGAACCCGTACCCCGGGTAGCAGGTGTCGTAGCTGCCCATGACCTGATCGCGGTAGACTTTGGCGATGACAGATGCTGCCGCAATCGATACGCTGCGCGCATCACCCTTGATGAGCGACTGTTGCGGGATAGCCCAGTGGGGGAAGGTGACTGCGTCAATTAGCAGGGCATCGGGGATAAGGGGCAGGCACATGACGGCCTGTTGCATCGCCAGTTTGGTGGCGTTGAGGATGCCGAAACAGTCGATGTCGTATGCCGACACCCAGCCGATACCGATGCCGAGCGCCACGCGTTCAATGGTTTGTACTAGCGCAGTGCGTTGGGATGCGCTCAGTTGTTTGGAATCGTTGAGTCCTGCGAGAAGTGTGGGCATGTGCCACACCACATCACTCAAGACCACAGCGGCTGCGACGACTGGCCCTGCCCAGCAGCCACGACCGACTTCGTCGATCCCGGCAATGTGCGTGTACCCGGCGGCAATCAATGCGAGTTCGTGTTGGCAATCAGGTGGCATGGGGCCTCGCCACAATTACGCACAGACGGGTCGTGTGATGCACGATGGTGGGTGTCTCGACCTGCCATCCCCGTGCATTGAGTTGCTGAGTGAGTGGATGTGTGGTGATATCGAGACGCCCTGCAGCCAGCAGGATGACCAGTTGTCCACCGGGTCGCAGGATGCGTGCTACGGCATCGAGTGTGGCCACATCCATGATATAGGGGGCGGGAAAGACGGCCACCACACTGGCAAATGTGGCATCACCGAACGGCAGGTACCGACTGTCCGCACAGATAAGTGTGGCAGCGCGGCGGTGTGCTTGGGTCAACATGCGCCACGATCGATCGAGCCCGATGGTAGCAAGACCATGGTGGGAGAGGGTCTGTTGCAGATGACCGGTGCCACAGCCGAGCTCGAGGATGGGGGCAGTGAGGAGGGGAATGATGCGCTCGCCCCACAAAAACCAGTG
>CAZIKU010000210.1:0-1967 GCA_964539815.1 uncultured Klebsiella sp.
AGTGTGTTTGTTCCCATGTACGCAAATTGGTCTGGTAGATGGTGATTACCGGCGTCTCTGTTTCGGGGATAAATGGCCACGTGTTGTGAATGGTGTAGAGATACCCGTCATGGATGACACCATGCTGTGGTGAACGTGCAATCGGTGCGAGTGGCGTGAATGATGTATCTCCTGCATGGTACGTGTAGACGTCTACCACCGGCTTTCCCTCTTGGGCATCAATATGGCTGGCTCCATTGAGTAGGTAGACGGTATCGTTGTCGGTGATGGCTTCGGTGAATGTGATTTCACCGTTTACTGATAATTTTCGCTTGAGTTCGAGTGTCGCGGGATCAAGGACGTGGAACTCAGTTCGTTGCGCGACTTCTTTATAGGTGCCACCCTCGACAACCAACTCATCACCAATCACAAAACTCATGTCAAAAAACATGTCGCCGTGTGCGGTGGTCAAGTCACGGCTGGCGATGACATGACCATCGCTGCGCGATATGACCATGGCTACTGTGACAAAACCACGGTCTTGGCAGAGCACAAGCAGTGTGTCGTGGTAGATGTGCACGGATCGTGGCTCCATGCAGGTGATATAGTCGGTTTGGAATGATAAGTCGTTGCTGATTTTTGAGACAATGAATTTGTCGGTGTTGATATCACCCGAAAACGTCATCCATATGGTATCGTCTATAAATACACCACTCGGAATATCCGTAGCAACTAATTTACGCGTGCCTAGCACGGCCCAGTTATCTCGATTAACACTGGTAATATGTGTGCGCGAAAAGCTTGGAATTCCATCTAATCCAGCTACAACATAGAGTGGTTGATTCGGCACTGTCGTCGGCAGTTGCGGTATCATGCTACAGCTACACAACATACACACATAGACACAGAGCAAGAATGTACGCATGGCGACCTCCATATGGGCTATGCGCACACACATCGAATATCCCGATGTGTGTGCGCTATGCACTACTACTGATTCCAACCAGAGGTAACGCGGAATAATTTGCTGGTCAGGGCTACTTCATCGGGGGCCACGGCATTGGTGCTTGTGTAGTTGCCCAATATTGGCCCGTAATTGATGCGCAACCATGAGGCGTACAAGGGATCATTGCTATCGACGTCGATGCCCAGCATCAAGTAGAATTTCCACACCAACTGCGAGCAGTACAAGGCCTTGTTGGTGTACTTGTCGAGTAGGTTGAAGTTGTAGGGGGTACGTCCATCGTAGCCGTAGGTATTGATGAGGCGTTCGAAGGTGGCAGCGATTTTGTAGACGTCGACGGCACTGCGGTGGATGCCTACATACAAGCCAGTTTTTTGCCATGTTTTGACATCCTTGAATTGTACGCCACCTTCACTGGTTGATTCATATACTTCGTTGTATGCTTTGTTGCGCTTGCCGTAATAAATCCCCGAATGCTCGTACATAAACGCCCAGAATTGACAGAGCGGGACGATGATGGCAATTTTGCAGCCATACGGACCAGTGCGACGGAGGATGACATCTCCTTTTTGCAGGCGTGAGTAGGTAGTATTAGCCAGTTTGTTTTTGAGTGACATGTCTTTCGTGATTTTGTCAAAGAGTGCGTTGGCATTCGCCCAGTCATTGGCTGAGGGACCGGCAAGCTTGCGTGTAGCTACTTGCTGGGCGCGTAGGCGTTCAAAGACGGGGGTGAGTGCATCGATGTCGGCTTGTGATTCTGCGGAGAAGAGGGCCAATCCGACTTGTTCGTAGTCGTTGCTGGCGATGGCGTCAGCCGCTTTGTCCGAGATGGGTGTGGGCGCAGCCGTGGCGGGGCGTGCCCAACAGGTGGCGATAGTAATGGCAATGACCACCATCATGATGAAACGGAATTGCATACGATCCTCCTGTGTGTGATTCGAGAAGTGTTTCCTCCTCGGTGCGAGTCAGCGGTGGTGAACCGCTTGTCGATATCTTCGCAGGCAGGCATTACGGATGCATTACT
>CAZIKU010000211.1:0-1966 GCA_964539815.1 uncultured Klebsiella sp.
AAGCCTATGCCAATGGCTACACCGATGTGGACGTGTGGGTAGACTTCACCCATAGCACGGGGCAGGTGCTCCGTCGTCCTGCTTTTTGGGATGGTGGGCAGACCTGGCGCGTGCGTTTTGCGTCCCCCCTGGCGACTGGCTCGTGGACGTGGCAGAGTTTCGCCAGTGTGGCCGATACCGGGCTAGCTGGAGAGCATGGTACCGTGCACTGTCTCCCCGCCGACGATACCGCCCACCGCTTCTACCGCCATGGTTTCTGGCGTATGTCACCGGGTGGGCGCAACGTGGTGCATGCCGATGGGCGCGCCGCGCTGGTATGTGGCGATACCGCCTGGGCCCTGCCGTGGCGTGCGACTCCTGAACAGGTGACGGTCTATGCGGCCGACCGCCACGCCAAAGGCTTCAATGCGGCCTTGCTGATGACCATTCAACCCGACATGGATGCGCGTGGACCGCAACAGCGTGGTGTGGACGAAGCCTTTGCCATCGCATTCCACGACCTCGTTGACGGACACATCAATCAGCTCGATCCCGCATATTTTCAATACATGGATACGCTCATGGACATTTTGGTGGCACACGAAATTGTCCCCGTGTTGCAGCCGGTCTTTATGGGCTTTGGCTGGAAAGGGTTGCGTGTGGCGGGACCCGTGCTGCCCCCAGCCGAATACGCCCGCTACTGTCGCTACTTGGTGGCCCGCTACGGTGCCCGCCCAGTCATCTACTTGGTGGGTGGTGACGGCTCTGGCTACGAAGCACCCGTCGCGGCGGGTGGGAATGAGGTGCAGCTGTGGGATGCCTATGCACAACCCACCGGCATCCACTACCGCCCCCATGCCGACAACTGTGCGCATCAGGGGGCGGATTGGCTCGACTTCCAGTGGTGTCAGACGGGACATAGCGGCGAACACATCCCTGAGCGTGTGGCCGATATGTGGCGCAATACGCCCGTCAAAGCAGTCGCCAACGGCGAACCTACCTACGAAAACGGCGTCGTATGGGGGCGAGCTGCCGGCTGGTGGCAGGGCCACGAGGCGTGGTGCAATCTGCTGGCTGGTGGCACAATGGGTGTCATCTACGGTGCAGGCAGTCTGTGGCAGTGGGTCTACCATCCCGACGAGCCCGGACACGCCCCTTACTTCGTGGCGCAGGGGTGCGATTGGCGTGCCGCACTCGATTTCGCCGGATCCACGTATGTGGGCATGCTGGCGCGCATTCTCGACGGCTTGCCGCTGGCCGACATGGCGCCGCATTGGCAAGCGACGCTCGGACGGCGCGGTGTGCTGGTGCCGGGACGCCTGTTTGTGACCTATAGCGAGGATGGTGGACCGTTGATGATGTTTGGTGATGATGTGCCGTTGCGCTACCGTATCGTTGATCCACGTACTGGGGTGGTGGTCCACACCGGGGTGCGTGCTCGCCACGATGAATGGCTGATGGACGAGGGTGGCGCACCACGAGTCTATATTTGTTGTGATGAGTGATACGCACGAATCGCCATCAAACACCATTGCCATGCCAACGAGTAGATGCGTATGCACATGATTCAGCGGGAATTGAATGCGCGTTACACTACTAAAATTGACATCACAAATAAATAGTCAATCGTCAGCAGCGGTACTGATCTGGTGGGTGGCAGTACACCGACGTTGCTGGTACTGAGGGCCAATCATCAGCGCTCAAGAGGCACACTGTTGTTCCTCAAGACATTGAAGAATAATCGAAAGGAGCCGGGATACCCGGCTCCTTTCTGTGGTGAATCAATCAGAATGATGTCAACACATGCGCGTTATTCAGGCAAAAGCACCGTGTCAATGACGTGGATGACGCCATTGGTTGTCTCGATGTCGGTGATCACGACTTGCACGGTCTCGTTCAAAAAGACCTTGCCGGCTTTGACGGAAATGGCGAGCGAGTTGCCTGCAAAGGCGGTATCGGCCATCTTGCCATCGAGGGTGACAACATC
>CAZIKU010000212.1:0-1949 GCA_964539815.1 uncultured Klebsiella sp.
CCGTCAATTGGATATCGATATTGATACCACTGTACATTCCCTTGACACAAAAGCCCCCCACCACTAGCGATTTCCAGTGGTGGGGGGTGTGGTCAGGCACGCCTATGGCGTCCGTGTGCGTGTGGGGGTACGTGACGGTGTGAGCGAGCGGGTGAAGGTACGCGTCTTGGTGAAAGATGGCGTCCATGTCTCGGTAGGCAAGGCAGTTTCCGATGCCGTCAAGGTAATCAGCGGACTACTGGTGGGCGTGCGCGAACTCAAGATTCCATCCATGGAGCTACCATAGATCTGCATCATCCCGTTGCGATACATTAGGATTGAATTCGACGTCGAAAGCTCGATGGCAACGATATCACTGCCTGGACGCGTCGTGTATGCGGGGTACAACAGCATGTTCGATTCGTTGAGCCCAAACGGATAGACGACACCTCGTGAATCAAGCAACAACGATGATCCACGCCCTGCCGCAATCTGAATAATGTCGCTCGGTTTACCGATTTGTTTGAGCTGTCCGTGCATATTGCTACCCCAGCCCACCACACGTCCATTATCGAGGAGCGCAAGTGAGTGATTAGCACCAGCTGCAATAGCGACCACATCACGCAATCCTGCAGGCACACGACTCTGCCCTGCATCATTGGCACCCCATGCAACCACCGTGCCATCCGATTTGAGGGCAAGTGAATGACGCTCACCTGCGGCCACGGCGATAACCCCAGTGAGCCCAACAGGGACGCGCGCCTGCTTAAAATCATTCCGGCCCCATGCAATCACCGTGTTATCGTTTTTGAGTGCGAGGGCATGATTGGCACCAGCCGCCACATCAATCACATCGTCCCAGGCTTCGGGGGGGATGGCCGTTTCGCCAAAGATGTTGTGTCCCCAGGCATAGAGGCGGTTATCGTATCCAATGGCAAAACTGGTGCTATGACTGGCTGCCACGTCCAAAAATTGCATCGTACGCAGGGCTGGGGGAATCGTTGTCTGTCCCCACTGATTGCGTCCCCACGTCACCAGTGTGCCATCTGCCTGGATGGCAATCACAAACGAGTGCCCCAAAGCGAGCTTGTTGAGCACCGAGTTATCGAATGTGGGTGATGGCGTACGTGTGATACTCGATGTCAATGTCCGACTCGGTGTCAACGACGTCGTCAGCGACGGCGTCAACGTCGGTGTCAGCGACGGCGTCAACGTCTGGGTAGGGGTCAACGACGGTGTCAACGTGGGTGACGGTGTATCCGTCTCTGTTGGCGTATCTGTTTCTGTGGGCGTATCTGTCGGCGTGACGGTATACGATGGCGTCCACGTTTCTGTTTCCGTGGGTGTTTCGGTCTCTGTGGGCGTAAACGTTTCCGATGGAGTCAACGTCTCGGTCGGCGTATCCGTATCCGTCGGTGTGGGCGTCATCGTCGGCGTGTACGTACTGGTGGACGTCGGCGTGTACGTATTGGTGGGGGTCGGCGTAAAGGTATCTGAGGGAACACTGAAGTTGACAGGCGCATCACTGACCGAGTTTATCATCGTGCTGCCTACCAAATTAGTAAAGCTCTTTTTGGTGACGGTATAGATACCTGCAGTAAATGTACCAACGTTGATTGATACTACACAACCACCTAGTCCTGCTACATTAAATCCGGTGAGATTGACCACCGTATCCGTGTTGCTAATCGAGCCACCACACCCGTTGGTCACACCCGTGATATACAAACCACGCGGAATCGTGAATCGAAAGGCGTTGCCTGTGGCATTCGTGCCATATGAATTCACCAACACGATATCGAGTTGGGCGGCTCTCGAGACTACCGGATTGACCCACTCGGCCTCCAGGCTGAGCCCTTGCAGACCGACGTAGGTATAGTTTTCTTCGTTGTATGTCCCCGGCGTATTGCCAATGGTGTACTGGATACCATACGCCACGTTGTGGATACCAGCATCAGCACTCAAAGGCA
>CAZIKU010000213.1:0-1936 GCA_964539815.1 uncultured Klebsiella sp.
TCCACATACGGCGGATTGCCCACAATCACATCAAAGCCACCGCGCTCCTCGATGATGGTATAGAACTCACTACACCAGTGGAAGGGGCGGTGGCTTTCTTTCCATTTGGCATAGGCGGTTTTGTTGCGCACATCCACGCCATACAGCGCCGCTAAGCGGAGATTCAATGCATCTGCCGTCTCGGCCAGCTGTGCGGTGAGCTGTTGTTTATCGGCATACGTCGCCCCCATATCGCTTTGTTGATCACGGTAGCGTTGGGCGACCTGTGCCAATGCCATAATCTGTGTGCGCAACGTGCTCTTGGTATTAAACAAGTCTAGGTCGATAGTGGTATTCTCGGCCGTCGTCTGGGCATCGGCCAAGCGTGCATACCCCACCAGCGTATTACCCGCACGGATGTTGAAGTCGATATCGGGCAACGGCTCGAGGTCACCCAGCTGAGTGATTTGCGCAGTCAATTTGAGGAACAAGCGCAGTTTACAGATTTCGACTGCCTCCTCCATAATATCGACCCCATACAAATTGTTGACCATGATGCGCTTGAGCACCGTATACGTCTGGCTTTTGTGGGTGCGGATATCACGCAACACCACGTCGACCGCATCCGCATACCCGGCCAACGCTTGGTCAGCACGCAATACCGCCATGCGGTCGAGACACGCATCATAAATGGGCTTGAGAATAGTCAATGCCGCAAACAAAAATGCGCCTGAGCCCACCGTAGGGTCGAGGACGCTCAACGTCTGCAAGCGATTCCAAAGCGTCATTACTTGCGCGATATCCGCTCGAGCAATCACATCCTGCAGAAACTGGCGCACGTCGAGGTTGTCGGTAATCAGTTGGTTACTGGCACGCACCTCGCCCGCATGCATACGCGCAATCAGGCTGGTGGCACGCTGACGACGCGCCACCGTCTCACGCCAGATTTCGGTAGGCAGGGCATGGGTCGCTGGCGCAACCTCGTTCCAACGTTCGCGACGTGCCACGGTGTCGACACCAGCAGCGATATGCTCAGGGAGTGGGAGTTCAAGCCCATGGCGTACCGCCGCAAAGATATAGCGCTCGGGGTCATCGGCGAGCAGGTGCCAATCGGCATCACTCACCACGATGTCGATCAAAAAGGGCACAATCGTGCTCCGACAGATGTATTCGGTGATGTCTTCTTTGGTATAGTAGGCACCCATTTGGCGTTGGTTGATGTACTTTTCGAAGATATAGCCTAGCACATCGGGGTTAATTTCGTTGCTATTGGCATTCAGCGGGCGGTCATCGAGGTGCCATGTCCAACCATCGAAAAAGGTAAATATGTTAGCAAAGGCTTCGTCTGCGATCGTAATCGTCTGTCCGTGGAGTTGTTCGATTTGGTGTTGATTAAAAATCCCCCCATTGAGGTAGGGTACCTGTCCCAATTTGCGGCTCGATTCCGGGGTACGTTCCTCGGGCTTTTTGGCAAATCCATCAAAGAAAAGCGGGCACAAGAATTCGTGGTAGTAGTTGCGTGGGTGTTTGGCCAGATTTTTTTTGAGGTAATCGACATCACCAGCCACAAACTGCTTTTTCTGCAAAAAGTAGATGAACATCAAGCGATTGAGCATCACCGAGGCATACCAGCGTTGCAGCTGCTCGTCGGGAATACCACTGATAAAGCTCATGAACACGTCGTGTTGTTTTTTGAACTCATCATAGAACTTTTTGGTGACCCGTTCGACTTCGGCCACAGGATTAAGCAATTGGAGTACGTCAACCAACGTGAGTGATTCTTCTTGGTCGAGGCCAAACTCCATCCGTGCCAAAAACTGCGCCAACAATAGGCGTTCGTGCGGCTCGGCGAATTCGCGGATGGCCCGTTTGCGTTGCGCATCGCGGGTACTGAATTGCCAGATTCGCTGTGCGCCTGCCACAAAAATAATCAGTTTGTTGGGGCGCTGTTTGTAGA
>CAZIKU010000214.1:0-1932 GCA_964539815.1 uncultured Klebsiella sp.
CGCTCCCCGACAAGTCCACACCGCCACCCGGATTGATGATGAGCGTTGCTGATTGTCGCGCCATTGGGGCCACAGGTGCTAACCGCTTCCCGACAATCCGAAAGTAGGGTACTTCTGGCAGATGCAATGGTGCCGTCGAATACGTATCTATATGCGATGCAGCAACAGTAGGTTGGAGCATGATACTCATGCCGACCATCATCACCCCAAGGGCCAGCACGGTATGGCATACGATGCCTAGCCGTTGCACGAGTACGTGAACTGTGTTGTACTTAGATGTCATAGTCATCTACCCCATTGGCTAACGTTTAAATGTTGGTGTACGAGTTGGCAAAGATGTAGGCGAAGCAGTCAATGTGCGTGATGGTGTCAGTGTCATTGATGGAGTCGATGTCATCGATGCCGTCTCCGTAATCAGTGGTGATGCGGTGACTGATGGCGACGCATAGATTTCATCGTCAACCACACTGCCAAAAATCCGTATTGATCCATCACGCAACCCGACTACCGTGTGCACCCACGATGCGCTTATCCACACGATATTTGTCAGAGTTTGTGGGAAGTTAATCGCATTGACGTAGTTATTCCCATAGGCATAGATGCTCCCATCGGCGCGCAACAGGATTGAATACTCACGTCCAGCACCAATTTGTATGATATCTTTGGCATATTGCATCCCAGTAATTTGGCTCTTGGAATTGTTGCCCCAGGCCACCACGGTGCCATCAAAGCGCAAGGCCAACGCATGGTCAGAACCTGCCGCTATCGCAATCACCCCGCCCAATCTCGCTGGCACACGGGCTTGACCATACTGGTTACGCCCCCATGCAACGACTTGTCCAGCCGAAGTTAATGCCAGCGAGAATTCATCGCCAGCCGCTATCGCAATCACATCACTCAGTCCCGCAGGCACACTGGCTTGACCATACTGATTTCGCCCCCATGCAACCACAGTGCCATCCGTTTTGAGCGCGAGGACATGGCGCGAACCACCATCAACTGCTTTCACATTGGTCTGTGCCGTGAGCGGAATATCGCTCTCGCCGTATTCATTGCCGCCCCATGCATAGAGGCGATTGGCACCATCAATTGCAAAACTGGTATCCACGCTGGCACCGACATCCATAAACAGCGTGGTGCGCAGCGCAGATGGAATGGTGACTTGCCCGACGGTGTTTTTGCCCCAAGCCGCTAACGTGCCATTCCCTTTAATCCCAAGCATATACCCATGCCCCACGGCCACTCGTGCCACGTAATCACTGCGCACGGTCGGAGTCAACGTAAGTGTAGGTGACGACGTATTACTTGGTGACACGGTACGCGTTTTGCTGGAAGTACGCGTCTTGCTCGGCGTGAACACAGCTGTTTCCGTTACCGTACCTGTCGGGGCGGGAGTGTACGTCGCTGTAGCACTCGCCGTATATGATGCCGTCGCTGTCGCACTCGCCGTATACGTCGATGTGGCCGTACGGGTACGGCTCGATGTCCGTGTATACGAGGGTGTACGCGTGAGTGTGTTCGATCGCGTCGGTGTCGATGAACGCGTAAACGATGGGGTACGCGTAGGTGTCTTACTTGGCGTGTATGTCTGTGATGCGGTCTGCGTCACAGATGGCGTCAACGACGGTGTCCACGTGATTGTCGGCGTCGGAGACGGCGTATCGGATGGGGTCGGAGTGTCAGATTGCTGTGTAAATGTAATGGATGATGTACCGATGAGGTTTTTCATCCCCGCAGTCATGTTTGACACGCTACTGCTGGTATATGTGGTCACACCAGCCGTCGACCGCCCGACTTTTAATGAAATCACACAGTTGGTAAATGAATCTAATGTCACTCCCGAGACATCCACAATCGTGCTATTGGTGACCGTCGTCGTGCCACCACAATAATCATCGAAATCGGTCACGTAGAGTGGACTCGGTACCGTGA
>CAZIKU010000215.1:0-1884 GCA_964539815.1 uncultured Klebsiella sp.
AACCGATGACACACCGCTTCTCGCGCATTTCGTTGTTGGCGCTCCCCATGCTGGCTTTGCTCTGTCTGCCCATTCTCGGGCTTATTGGGCAGAGCACGCCCTCCGCCATCTGGCAGGCATTGGCGAGTTCTACGCTCCAGCAGGCGGTATGGTTGAGCATCGCCACCTGCACCGCTACACTCACCCTCACGCTCATCTTTGGCACACCGCTGGCCATCTGGATGGCACACAGTCGTCACCCCTGGCTGGCCATCTGCGTCGATCTGCCCACCGTATTGCCACCAGCAGTAGCCGGTCTCGCCCTGCTCACCATCTTTGGGCGCACTGGCTGGAGTGGCCAACTAGGCTTGCCCCTCTCGTTCACCACCACCGCCGTCATACTCGCCCAACTCTTTGTGGCTGCACCGCTGTACATACAAGCCACCGTCGTCGCCTTGCGCAGTATCGACGACGACGTCATCGCTGCTGCCCATATCGACGGTGCCAGCACCACCCAACAGTGGCGCTACATCATCATCCCGCTGGCACGCACGGGTATGTTGACGGGAGCGGCCTTGGCACTCGCACGCGCGCTCGGTGAATTCGGTGCCACGGCGCTCTTTGCCGGGAGTCTGCCCGGGCGCACGCGCACCATGGCGTTGGCCATCTATGTGGCCGCCGAAAGCGACGACGCGACCGCCATCACCATGAGTCTGATTTTGCTGGGGATTTCACTCTTGATTTTGCTCATCATCCGCCGCCGCGACACGCAATTGTAGCGTTTCCCTATTATTTTCTTTTTCTTTTTGCTAAAAAATCCCACATGGGTTGACGCCTCGTGCATCGACCGACATCCGCAGGGTGGCGGTGGACGTATGGTCCACCGCCACGCGCATCACTTACAAGGCTGCGCCGTGCAGACCAGCCAGCACGCCGATTTCGCCCACATGCAGCGACGGATGCAGTACGCAGTAGTCGACCACAT
This sequence comes from uncultured Klebsiella sp., assembly GCA_964539815.1. Taxonomy (GTDB): domain Bacteria; phylum Chloroflexota; class Chloroflexia; order Chloroflexales; family Roseiflexaceae; genus UBA965. Next base: position 965 of record CAZIKU010000215.1, read on the forward strand.
ACTGCTCAATCGTCAGATTGCCCCAGTATTTGACCACCCCTTCGACGATGGCCGGCACACACACCTGTTCACCCGCGATGACGGCACGCATATGCGCTTCGGGGCGCTTTTGCCCGACCAACGCCATATCAAAGCCCTGCAACGTCTGTGTGCTCTGCGCACCGACGGCGGTGGCATAGTTGGCCAACTCGGTCAGATTAATAGTTTGCGACAAGGCATCGACGTCGCTGATTGCCATGGCTGTGCCCATGTCGCCGTAGGCGATGCCGAGGCGGGATTGCCAGCCACCACTGGTATAGACCTGTGGAGTCAGCGCCACAAAGCGGTTGAGCGTAATATCCTCGATACGCAGCAGGTGCCAGATGTTCCAGGCAATCGAATTCGTTTCGGGGCGCGGCCGCGTGCGCAGCTGCGCGTCACTCAGTTTGGCAAACAGATTGGGCAAGGTGCGTTGGTGCAGGTTGGCATGGTTGCGCTTGATGGCGTCGAGCATTGGTGTGGTTCCTTTCGGCATATGCGTCTGCATCTATTATGCCATGGGATGACGGGGCGCCATATCTCGGGGCGCCATACAATGACGCCCCGACGTACACCATCGAAATTCCTACGCTGCGATTTCCCACGCGCAATGCACAGTGTTTATTATAACAATGCTTTTAGCTTTGCTATAAGATCTTCCGCACTGAATGGTTTGACAAGATAGTCTCGTGCTCCTTGACGCAACCCCCAGACTCTATCGGTTTCCTGGTTTTTCGATGTCACCATGATTATGGGAATATGAGAATACCTTTCATCATGGGTAATTGCCTGCGTAAGCTGAAATCCATTCATACCAGGCAATATAACCTCCATCAGAATAACATCGGGTAGTGAATTCGAATTCGATTCAAGAAACTGCATCGTAGTCACAGAATCAACTG
>CAZIKU010000216.1:0-1836 GCA_964539815.1 uncultured Klebsiella sp.
TCTTTGACGCCGTCATTGTCACCGTCGGCGTGCGTGTACTGGTATAGGTACGTGTACTGGTACGCGTGGCGGTGTCTGTCGCCGTGCGTGTGTTGGTGCGGGTACTCGTAGACGTACGCGTATTCGTCGACGTCCGAGTACTCGTGGCCGTACGCGTATTCGTAAAGGTTGCCGTATCCGTCGCCGTACGTGTACTGGTCAGCGTACTCGTGGCCGTACGCGTGTTGGTTGGTGTACTCGTGTTGGTTGGTGTACGCGTATTTGTATAGGTTGCCGTATCCGTGGCGGTGCGCGTCGGCGTCCATGTATATGTCGCCGTGCGCGTACTGGTCTCTGTGCGGGTACTCGTCGCCGTGCGTGTGTTGGTATAAGTTGCCGTATCCGTGGCGGTGCGTGTGCTCGTCAACGTACTCGTCGCCGTTGCAGTAAATGAGGGTGTCCGGGTGCTGGTAACTGTCGCCGTGTTGGTAGCCGTACGCGTACTGGTAGTGGTCATCGTGGCTGTCGCAGTGCGCGTCGATGTGCGCGTATTGGTCGCAGTCATCGTAGCTGTTGGCGTGCGCGAATTGGTAAACGTGATGGTAGGCGTCTGTGTGCGGGTTGCGGTGTGGGTATTCGTTGCCGTAAACAGCGGCGTGTCTGTGGGTGTATTGGTATGCGTTGCCGTATTGCTCGGGGTATACGTCATGCTCGCCGTCGGTGTACGCGTCGACTCGAGTGCAGTATACCCACTACACGTATTGCTGTGCGCATCGCTATTCGTGCCATCGGGGCAGGTCGTGTTGGACCAGGTCAGGGACGAGATAAATTCAGGGCGCAACAGCGTGGCATTACGCAGGTTGGCTCCCGTCAAATCCGTATCGCGCACATAATCAAAGGTACCGTTTTGCATATTAGCACCAGTCAAATCGACTTGCCAAAACCCCGCACTCGACACCATACCTTGCAGGTTGACATTGCGCATATTGGTACGCGAAAATCCCGTCGCAGGGTATGTTGAGCCAAGAATCACCGTGCGCAGATCGACACCCATCATGGTGGCATCAACAATTTCTACTCCAGTGAGATTTGTGCGCGTCAGCGTTGCACCACCCCAGTTAGTGCGCCATAGCAATGCACCAGAAAGATTGGCATCGGTCAGATTGGCATTACGAAAATCCGTCCCGTTGAGATTGAGCCCACTCAAATTAAGCCCCTGCAAATCACAGCCCGCCAAGTTGCTGTTTTGCGTACGCACACTACAATCGCTACTCAGCACCGGTGTCAACGTCGTTGATGGTGTCCGCGAGGTAGTCAACGTGGGCGTGCGTGATGGAGTGTAGGTCTTTGACGGGGTCAACGTCAGCGACGGGGTATTGGTCTGTTGCAGTGTCATATAGCCGGCACAGGTGCCAGCATGGGCATCACTATTACTCCCATCAGGGCAGGTTGTTGACCCCCAGGTAAATGAATCGAGAAATTCCATACGCGTAAATGTTGCGTTGGTCAGATTGGCACCACTCATATCCATGTTACGCATATAGTCAAAAATACCGTTTCGTAGATCTGCACCACGCAAATCAACTTCCCAAAACGTCGCAGTTGCCACCACTCCTTGTAGGTTGGCATTGCGTAAATCAGCATACACAAAATCAGTAGCCGGATAGATACTCCCAAGGTTCGCGTTGCGGAAATCAACACCAATCATAGTGGCATGTGACAATGACGCATGGGTAAAGTTGGTGCGCGTCACATTGGCACCACCCCAGTTGGTATACTGCAACAATGCATCCGTCAAGTTTGCATCCGTCAGGTTGGCATTGCGAAAGTCCGTCCCGGTGAGGGTGAGTCCACTCA
>CAZIKU010000217.1:0-1760 GCA_964539815.1 uncultured Klebsiella sp.
GGGGATATCAACGGCCGCGGCGACGGCGTGGTAGTGGGCGCGCAGGGCGGCATCGTTGGGTTTGGCCAGGCGTGGTGGTGCCACCATCAGCGCATCGGCGCCGAGCTCGCTGGCGCGCTTGCTCAGCGCCACACAGCGGTCGGTGGCGACGTGGCTGGTGCCGACACAGATGCGTACGCGGCCAGCATTGGCACTGATGACGTCGTCAATGATGACATCGCGTTCGGCATCGCCCAGTTTGTCGACTTCGCCCATCACACCGAGGATGGTGATGCCTTGGACACCGAGCCCGACCAGGAAGTCAACCATGGTGGCCAGGCTGGGGCGGTCGATGCTGCCGTCCGGTAGGAAGGGTGTGGGGGCAATCGTGTAGGTGCCGTGGAGAAAAGAGTGACGGGGCATAGAGTCCTCACTATGTCATATGTTTCAACATGTCGGTGATGATTTTGCCGAGATCAATCACCGGAATCGCGACACTGCGTTCGATGGCATGCACTTTTTCAATCGGATACCCGACATAATCGAGTACGAGACATTGCGGCGTGTGGAACGCGAATTGACGGGTAAACCAGGCACCGATCTGGTCATTGGGGAGCTGTGGATCGACGAAAATCGTCGGTGCAAATCCCCGAGCTAACCATTTTTCGCGAATGGGACGCGATTGCGCATCGTTGGGCGAAAGAACGGCGATGTTTTGGTAGCCGTGGACTTGCATCATGGTGGTAGCGATAGCGGTAGGGCGGTAGAGCGGCTTTTCGCTACGCAGCATGTCGAATGGTCCGGCACACAACAGGATACTTCCATCTACCCCTTGGGCCTCTGCATTGGCGATGGCTTTTTGCAGGAGTGGCGCCAAAAAGGCTTCCTCGACGGAGACGAGTGTGCCATCACGCAGGCGCGTGGTCAGCAAGTAGTCGCCGACGGGATTGGTGGGGATGTCGGCCGCATCGATGAAATCGAGTGCGCCGACTTCGATGAATTGGTGGAGCGAATTGACCTTGCGCAGGGGAGTGACGAGGTCTGGGCGCGGCGTCTGACCGATAATGATTGCACCGAGGCGTGGCATGAATGCGCTCCTATGACGTGAATGCGAAGGCGTCTGAATGGGTGAACCCACTCAGACGCCACGGAGATGAATCGTTAGCCTTCGAGCGTCGACGTGTCGCCCAAATCCTGACCGAGTGCTTGAGCTTTGAGGACGCGGCGCATGATTTTGCCGGAGCGCGTCTTGGGCAAGGCTGGTACGAACGTGACGGCTTCGGGTTTGGTGATGGGACCGAGTTCTTTGGCGACATGGGTGCGTAGCTCTTCGCTGAGTTTGTCGCTGCCGTCGATGCCGGCACGCAAAATCACGAAGCAGTGGATGCCTGTGCCTTTGACTTCGTGGGGCAAGCCGATGGCGGCTGCTTCGGCGACGGCGGGATGCGAGACCAGGGCACTTTCGATTTCGGCGGTGCCGAGACGATAGCCAGAGACCTTGATGACGTCGTCGATGCGCCCGATGACCCAGAAGTAGCCGTCTTTGTCGCGGCGCGCCGAGTCACCAGCCGTATACATGCCTACCGGCTCGCTGTTCCAGTATTGGTTGGCGTAGCGGTCGGGATCGTGCAAAATGGTGCGCATGATGCCAGGCCAAGGGCGTTTGGCGACGAGCAAGCCATCTTCGTCGGCGTTTTTACTGTTGCCCTGCTCGTCGACGACGTCCATTTCAATGCCTAGGAATGGTTTGGTGCCCGAGCCGGGTTTGAGTGGCGTCGTCG
>CAZIKU010000218.1:0-1752 GCA_964539815.1 uncultured Klebsiella sp.
GCAACCCGGTCTTCCAGCCTGCCAATTTGGCCATCCGCAACGCCTGGTTTTCGGGTGGCATCGAATGGAACGTCAGCCAATTCGGGCACACCTTTGCCACATGCTCACCTGTGTTTGCCGCGGCAATTACCGGCAACGATGGTGAGCCCGGTCTACGCCTCTACGAGTTTGAGCGCTGCAAAAAGCTCTTCTGGCAGATTGATTTCTACCTGCCACCTGGTTCGCCGTGGCTGATTGCGCACACGCGCGTCGCCAATCCCAACGATGCAGAGACGTCGATGTACTGGTGGAGCAATACCGCCGTCGACGAACGCCCCGATGTGCGCGTGCTCGCACCGAGTCGTAATGTCATCTACACCGATTTACGTGAAAAAGAGCCACAGTTCGGCTTTGCAGCGATGCCGCACCTGACCACGTTCAACCATCAAGATGCCTCGTATTCGACGCATGCGGGTGCGGCCAGCGAGTATTTTTTCCAGCCCGACAACGTCGACATGCCGTGGGAGACGGCACTCGGTGCGGATGGATCGGGCTTCATCGAAGCCTCGACCGCCCGCCTGCAGTACCGCAAAATGTTCTGCTGGGGTACACACAGTGGCGGGCAACACTGGCAAGAGTTTTTGGCGCCGGGTGGCAAACCCTACCTCGAAATCCAGGCTGGGCTGGCACCCACCCAACTGCACGGATTGATGATGCCCGCCCAGACCGATTGGCACTGGACGCAAATTTTTGGACTCTTCAGCGGCGACGCCAGTCTCGTCCATCATCCCGATTGGGACACGGCGTGGCAATACGTGGATGCCACACTCAAATCGCGCATCAGCGTGGCACAACTTGCGCGCATTGATGCCCAGTACGCGCAGCGTGCCGACCTGCCGCCCACGCGCATCCTACAGCATGGGTCAAGCTGGGGGGCACTCGAATGCATACGACGTGCAGCTCAACACGAGCCAGCGATTTCACCAGCCTTTGTCTTCCCGGCAGAACGCATTGGTCCTGAGCAGCACAAGTGGCACACACTGCTCACCCAGGGCACGCTCCCTACACCAGCCCCCACCGATATCCCCGGCGAGTGGATGGTGCAACGCGAGTGGTTCGATCTGCTCGCCCACAGCCCACATACTGCGCACAACTGGTACGCATTGCTCCACCTCGGTGTGATGCGCCGCGAGCACTTCGACCATGCCGGGGCGGTGGCTGCCTGGCAGGCGTCGCTGGCACTGCAACCTACCGCCTGGGCCTGGCGCAATCTGGCCATGCACGCCTTGCATCAACACGACCAGACCGCTGCCTTGGAGTGCTATGCCAATGCTTGGGCAGTACAACCACACATCCTCGAAGTCGCCCAAGAATATATCGAGCTGTTGTGCCGCACTAATCAGTTCGCCCGTGCCTTGGCCATCTACAACACGCTACCAGCTGATATACAGCAAAACGGGCGTCTATTAATTATGCGCTGTCGCATCGCCATTGCACTAGGCGACCTCGATACCGCCGAAGTGCTCCTGCAGCGCGAATTCGCCGTGATTCGTGAAGGCGAAACCGAATTGAGTGACCTGTGGTTTGCGCTGTGGTACCAGCGCACTTCACCCAACACACCGCTCACTGACGCCCAAAAAGCGACAGTACGCCAGCAACATCCGCCACCAGCACACCTCGACTTCCGCATGATCATCAATTAAACGGAACAGGAGTTAACCATGGACGCACTCACGCAAAAAGTCGCTACCATCATCAGCGACTACCACGCCA
>CAZIKU010000219.1:0-1751 GCA_964539815.1 uncultured Klebsiella sp.
GTATCAATGCACCACCAAACCAGCAACGCGCGGCCTCGATTGGCGTAGGTATTGTAGTATATGATTGATTTAAATGATTTCTCGCGAAAGGAGCTGATATGACATCGTTTCTGCGCTGGCGCATCGCACTCCTCGGATGTATGCTCGTGACTGCTTGTGGCGCACCGCCGCCGCCACCACCAGCCACGCCACTCCCCCAAGCGACGGCGACAGTGCGCCCACCGACAGCAACGCCACCACCACCCACGGTCACGGTGCCGCTGCCAACAGCAACGCCACCACCAGCAACAGCGACACGTGTCCCCAAAGTGTGCCGTGAGCGTCCAATACCACAAGGCAAAGCACCTGATCGCAACGAAAATCAGCCGGGTGGAAATCGCTTACGCATCGTGCGATCGGCCGACATGAAGGCGTGGAGCGTTGATGCAGAATTTTTGATTGATCAATCTGCAACGCCATCACTCACGATTAGCCCAACAGGCATGCCACTGCTCTACATGACGGCGAATGCCATTAACGGTAAACAAGACGGTTTTGCCGTGTCGGTGGGTGACATCAATGGCCGCACCTGGCGCCACTGCTACGCCGAACTCATAAACTTCCCCCCTGGAGTGCTCGGCGTGGATCCCGATGTGGTACGGGTTGCAGATCAGCAGTACCGCATCTATCTCACAGGTGGGTTGCGCAAAGGTGAGCGCAAACTGGGCATTCACTACGCCGAAAGCATCGATGGCATCACCTGGCAGTACGGTGGGATTGCCTTTGAATCGGATGATTCAGTCATCGATTCGATGACCTTTAAATTAGGTGACACATGGCACATGTACGTCTTGCCGATCGATGGCATTGACATGGTGCATGCCACTTCAACGGACGGGAAATCATTCGTCAAAGAATCCCGCGCTTCGCGCATGATTGACAACAAGCCCCACGTACTTTCCCACACAATCATCGGCGTAAACGGTGATACCAATGCGCTTGTAATGGCCTTTCAACCACCAGGTCGCGGCATTAGTATGGCACAAACCAGCGACGGTACTACGTTTCAACGCATCCCAGACATCACCAACCCCGTGATTAATCTGGCTGATGGTGATGCACGCTTTACCCGCGACCCTGCAATTGTTGCATTAGGGGGAGATACCCCATATCTGTTGGTGTATGCCACCGCAATCCCATGATGTTTGATTTGCCGTGGTCATTGAGACGTGCTATACTACACCTCAGTGTGTGCGTGCCGGCTCTATGGCAGGTGCGTTTGTAGTAAACAATGAAGGAGCGACTGCGTCATGTCGCAACAGATTATGGACGCTATTGAGCAGCGTCAATTCAGAACAGACGTCCCCGAATTCCGCGAAGGTGACACGGTACGCGTCGGTGTGCGCGTGGTCGAAGGCAATCGCGAACGCGTGCAGGACTTCGAAGGCGTGGTCATCCGCAAGCGCGAAGGTGGCATCAACGCCAGCTTCACGGTGCGTCGTATTGCGTCACACAGCGTCGGTGTCGAGCGCACGTTCTTGCTCCATGCTCCCCGCGTTGATTCAATCACCGTGGTCCGCCGTGGCAAGGTCCGCCGCTCACGTCTCTTCTATCTGCGCGGCTTGACCGGCAAGGCAGCCCGCATCAAAGAGCGCCGCTCGTAAATCATATGCGCGACATCGTGCGCCGGCTCTTTCAATGGATGCTTGCACGGTTGTACGCAGAATTTGCTCCACTGTATGACTTGGTGGCCACGCTAGTATCGCGTGGCC
>CAZIKU010000220.1:0-1721 GCA_964539815.1 uncultured Klebsiella sp.
ACTTCTTTTCAATTGACGGGAAGTATGATGCGGGACCAGTAGGTTTGTCAGTCATAGGGTACTCCATTGTGCGCATAGCGATTACCACAATCGCATTCATCATAAATCATACAATACCCCCCACCCACGATGCGTGGGTGGGGATATTCATACACCATTAGTGCGATTACGGGGCGACCGTTTCGGTTGCAGTCTCTATGGCAGTCTCGCTCGGCGTACTCGATGGCGTCAACGTCTTGGACGGGGATAACGTCTTGGATGGTGTCATTGTACGCGTCGCTGTCGCAGTACGTGTGTTGGTGCGCGTGCTGGTACTTGTACGCGTCTTGGTGGACGTACGTGTATTTGTATACGTGCGGGTATTGCTCGGGGTAAACGTGTTGGTCGCCGTACGCGTATTGGTGCGCGTAGACGTATTAGTGCGCGTCCGCGTGTACGTACGGGTGCTGGTCGCCGTGCGCGTGCTGGTTGGTGTGCGCGTACTCGTATTGCTGATGGTCGGTGTCAGTGATGGCGTATCCGTGACGGTTTCGGTGGGGAGTGGTTCATTGTTGGTATCCGAGGTAAACATGCCACGACCGTACGTACCGGCCAGCAGCTTGGTGCCCATCCACTGCAAATCAAAGACGGGTACGTTGGCTGGGCCGTCGAGGGTCGGCTTCCAGGTGGCACCGGCATCTTCGCTGGTGAAAATCCCCAATTCGGTGCCTGCATAGAGCCAGTCTGCATGGCTAGGATGAATCGCCAGTGCATACACGGGCAGATTGGGCAATGCGGTTGCACCACTGCCTGCCGCAGGGCTCCACGTCGTACCACCATCGCTCGTTTTCCAGATATTGGGCGAAGTTAAGTAGGTGAGATAGGGCGAAAACCCGCCCAACGTGACATAGACGACATTGTTGTCGTTGGCGTCCACCACGATGCGCGTGACGGCGCGGTTGGGAATCGTTGCATCGACCTGTGTCCAACTCACACTGCCAGGCGCAGCCGTACCGTTGCTGGTTTTCCAAACACTGCCATTGCCATCACCGACCCAGATGACATCGGAATTCCCGGGAGCCACCGCGATGGCACTAATCCCATCCCAACTCGTGGCATCTGCAATCGGTGGTTTGATGGCATACCATTCAGGCCCCGTGGTATCGGTGAGTGTGGCTTTGACATTGGTGCTGCGCCACAGCGAGATACCACCGGCGAGCATCGTATTCGAGTTATTGGGATCGAGGATGAATGGCGCGATAAAAATCGCGTTGCTATTTTTGGCATCATCGATGACGTAAGGCGTTGACTTCCACGACTGTGTCCAGCCGTTGACGCTATCATATGTCCAAATTGCACCATTGATGTCGATACATTCTGAGGCACCCGGATCAAAGCGACACAAGCCGCCAAGCATGACATACTCGCCGTACCAACGGGCAGGAGTGTCAGGGTCGATGGCCACAAAACCACCATCGCCGCCCGTCACCATATTCCATGAATCATGCGCTACCGGCACACTGGCCTGGAGCGTACCATTATCCTGGGCGCCACCAATCACGTAGCCACCCGATTGTGAACCAGCTACCGAGTAGAATTGATTGATGCCCAGTGTGTTATTCATCTCCGTCCAGCCGCTGTTGTAGGCCACCGTTTTGTAGTTGGTGGCCTTCCAGATGCCGCCGTCATTGCCAAAGTAGACGGTGTTGTTGGTAGTGCCATTGAATCCCGTGGCCGCCACA
>CAZIKU010000221.1:0-1673 GCA_964539815.1 uncultured Klebsiella sp.
CATCCCTGTGAATTGTTAATTTTGCATTCTTCATTGATAATACCTGCATCGCACGACACACAAGGAGGTTGGCATGCGCACACGACACTACGGAGCAATTGTAATCGGCGGCGGCATCATCGGTTGGAGTACGGCCTATCACCTCCAGCAACAGGGTGTACACGACATCGCTGTAATCGATATGAGTCATCCTTCTGTGGCAACCACCGGTGCCGGTGCCGGCTTTGTGGGAGAGTGGGCAGCAGGATTTGGCCCCAAAAACTGGGGCAAAGACGAGCTAGCCATCCAGCAGTACGGCATGCAATTCTACCGTGAACTCGGGAAACGCCACGACATCCACCTGCGCGAAAACGGCAACATGTACCTGGCACGTACCGCCCACGGCTACAATACCTGGGTCGCCCCCATGCGCGAGCATCCCCTCGCCCCCAGTGATACCCGCCACTTGTCGCCACGCGACATCCACGACATCAGTGGCGGCAGTATGGCCGAATCCGAAGTCTACGGTGCCGTCTATCACCCGCGTGGCATCCAAGTGCACACCGCACCTGCCATCCTGGCACTGGCACACGAGGTACTCCGCCATGGGGCCACCCCCATCTACGGCAAACGCGTCGTGCAACTCAATATTGCCAATGGTCATATCACCGGTGTGACGACCAACGATGGCGTCGAATACATTGCACACAAAGTCATCGTGGCTGCTGGCGCCTGGGTCAACCAACTCCTCAGCCAAATCGACGTCACCATCCCGCTCTATCGCGTCGTCGCCACCCGCGTCATCAGTCCGGCCAGTGACATCCCCAGCACGTTGCCCACCATCATGATCCCCGAACAAGGGGCTTGGATCCGCGAACATCGGGCCGGACTGCTGTGGGGCACAGGTGACGGCTATGCACCGGTGCATGCCCTTGCCGGGCACACCCCAATCGGCACCCGCCCACACTATCCCGAGTTGGTGACCACCCTCACCAACGCCGTCGGTGCCTCATTCCAACGCCTGTTCCCCCGTGCCAGCCTGCAGGTGGCCGAATGGACGCAGGGCATCCCCGCCTATAGCGTCGACCGCCTCTTTTGTGCCGGCGCAGTCCCCGGCATCGCTGGACTGTGGGTGGCCAGCGGCGACAACGAATCAGGCGTCACCCACGGCCCCGGCATGGGACGCATGATGGCCGACATCGTGACTACGGGGACGAGTACCTGGGTCGATACGCGCAAATTTGCCCTCGATCGCTTTGCCACCACATATGCCGACGAAGCCGCCATTGGGGCGGCCATGCCGCCACGGCGCTGACGATGCCATACCTGGCAACAGTTACCATTGTCGTCCCCGATTACGACGACGCAATTGCCTATTACACTGCCGTCTGTGGCTTTGTGGTGCACACAGACAGGGTGCTCGATGCCCACAAACGCTGGGTGGTCATCGGCCCACGCGATGGGCGCGGCTGCCAACTCCTGCTGGCCAAAGCCAGCACCCCCGAACAAGTGGCGCACATCGGCAATCAGACCGGCGGGCGCGTGGCGTTTTTCTTGCACAGCGACAACTTTGCCCATGATTATGCCCGTATGCAACACCTCGGTGTGGAATTCACCGAGGCTCCACGCCACGAGGACTATGGGTCGGTGGTCAAGTGGCGCGACCAGTATGGCAACATGTGGGATTTACTGGG
>CAZIKU010000222.1:0-1617 GCA_964539815.1 uncultured Klebsiella sp.
ATCCATGTTGCGTTGCCAGTCGTCGTTGCGCTCGCTGTAGACGGCTTGCTCGTTGTGACCAGTACCGCGTCCCAACCAGGCCGCCCGCGGATTCGCGTTGCCGGGAATGGTGCGGTAGGGGATGCCATCACCATCGACGTCGCGGTAGCGTCCCCACTTGTTGTCGTGACTAGCGAGGAATTGCTCGAAGCTTTCGTCGTATAGGATTTTGCCACGATTGAGTGGCTGAGTAGGATAGGTAAATGGCTCGGTCATCCAGTTATTCATGCCCAAATCGAGGTCGCTGAGCACGATAACCGGTGTCTGGAAGAGTTCTGCCAAATCAAAAGCCGTGCCCGCAAATTCAAAGCACTCAGCCATCGACCCTGGCAGCAAACAGATGTGTTGGCTGTCGCCGTGACCGAGGTAGTAGGCCGATTGAATGTCACCTTGTGAGACGCGTGTGGGCAACCCGGTGGATGGCCCCATGCGCGTAATGTCCCAAATCACGATGGGCACTTCGGCGAAGTAGGCCAGGCCGGCGAATTCGTTCATCAGCGAAATGCCAGGCCCCGACGTCGCCGTCATGGCGCGACATCCTGCCCAGCCAGCCCCCACAATAATCCCCGCAGCGGCGAGCTCGTCTTCGGCCTGAATGATAGCGTAATTGACACGCCCTTCTTCGGCGGGACGCAGTTTGGGGGCATATTCGGTAATTGCATCGACCAGGCTGGTGGACGGGGTAATCGGGTACCACGCAACTACGCTTACACCACCGACCACGGCACCGATGCCTGCAGCCGTATTGCCGTCGATGATGATTTTGCCAGCCGTTTTATTCATGGTGGCGACGCGGAAGGGGTCCTGCTTGGGCAGATTGTCAGCCGCATATTTGGCTGCCAAATCGACCATGGTCATGTTGAGGTCGACCGCTTTGCGTTTGCCGCTGAAGTGGTGCATCAACGCCGCCTCAATTTGGGCGCGCTCAATACCCAGCAACGTCATCAGCACACCCACATACGACATGTTGGCGATGTAGTCACGCAAATTGGCCGGTGGGTTGATTTCTTTCACCAGCTCTTTGACGGGCACGGCGTACATCACCACATCGCTGCGGGGATTGGCAAACTTGAGGTCGGTGGGATGCACACATACGCCACCGCTGGGGAGTTTGGAGAGGTCTTCTTCGGATGTGCGTGGATTGTACGCCACCAGAATCTCCGAAACATCACGCCGTGCGGTATAGCCGTCTTTGCTAATACGAATGCTATACCAGGTTGGTAAGCCTTGAATGTTTGAGGGGAAGAGATTTTTGCCACTTACTGGGATACCCATGGTGAACATGGCACGGATGAGTGCGTTGTTGGCGGTCTGACTGCCTGACCCATTCTCGGTGGCGACGACGATTGTGAAATCGTTGGTAATCGGGATACTGGGATCAAACGTTGATGCGTGGACGGCGGTGTCGGTAATGGTCATGCCTAGCTCCCATAAATCTGCATGATTGCGCCGCCCATTATAGCATATGTTTGTGCGTGCGCATTCCGACTGTGTACTACAAATTTTTGCCCACCATTTCGAGTGCTGCATCATCATTTGGTGGGTGCGTAATCCCCGCCCGTACATCACGAAACATCC
>CAZIKU010000223.1:0-1613 GCA_964539815.1 uncultured Klebsiella sp.
CTGGATTACCAGGGAATCTGGTGCTCAATGTGATCTTCCTGGCGCTGTTTGTGCCACCACTACGCGCACTTGATACCCGGTAATGGAGATGTGTGTATGTGGATGAAGATACTTGACCATTGAACGAAACATATGACGTAAAAATGACAAAAATATGACAAATACATTGACATTTACCAGCGAACACACTATGCTAGTAGCCACATGGTGAATGCTTCAATATGAATAGGTAATGTCATGAAAGACCGATTGACGGCGTTGCCGCTATGGCGCGTCTTGGGTGTGGTTGTGAGCGTGTGTGCGGTAGTCGTGGCGGTACGATACTGGTCGCCCCCTGTGTCACCAGCCACCACCTACGACTGCAATGGTACGGCCCGTACGGCGCAAGAAATCGCCACCCAGCGTCAGCTGAGTATGGAGATGTACGGAGCGTTGCTCACACAATTCCAGACCACTCCTAGCGAATTGTGCCGCTTGTCCGACGATACGCTCAACAAAGCCCAGAATGTGGTCAACATGCAGCGCGCACAGCGTAAAGACGAGAGTCTGATGGGCATGTGGCACGAACTCGAAGCCTGGGTTGCGGGCGGTGAAAGCGAAAGTGAAGCCGAGCGCGAGGGTGAAGGTGGTGAAGGCAAGCGTGTCGACCCACAGTACTTCATCCAACGTCTCCAAGACGAAAACGGCAACATTCCCGCAGATGGCTGGCGCGTCGCACAGGCCCACATCGCCAAGATGAATCGTGCACCGTCCCCCCGTGAAGCCGGCATCAACAAGGCCAGCTGGACGGCACTCGGCCCCGGGAATATCGGCGGACGCACACGCTCGATTGTGGTGCATCCTACTGATGCCAACATCCTGTATACGGCTGGAGTGAGTGGCGGCATCTGGAAAAGTACCGATGCCGGGGCAACCTGGCAACCACTCAATGACTTCATGGCCAACATGGCGGTCAGCACGATGGTGATGGATCCAAACAATCCGAATGTGTTGTATGCGGGTACGGGTGAAGTCAGTCAGATGATTCAAGGTGACGGTATTTTTAAATCGACGAATGCGGGTGTCACCTGGACACAACTTGCCAGTACTGCCAACAACAAAGTGACGAACTACGATAAATTCCGCTTTGTCAACAAACTGATTGCCGTCAAAAACGGTTCAAATACTGTCCTTTTTGCGGCCACATGGCGTGGTATCCTCAAAAGCACCGATGGTGGTGCTACTTGGAGTACCACGAATGTGGGCACGTCTGTCATGACCAATAGCGTCATGGACATCGAAGTGAATCCAAGCGATCCCAATAAACTCGTGGCTGGTGCCTATGAACGCGATGCTACCTACACGCGCGAATGTGGCAAGACGTGGTATTCGACGAATGCAGGCAGCACCTGGACGTTGTCTACGGGTATTTATGTGAGTGGCAGCTGTGTGTCACAGACGGTCGAATTGGCATATGCGCCATCAAATCCGCTCATCGTCTATGCCGCTGTTGATAATGCGTCGAGTGGCACCATCTACAAAAGTACGAATGGTGGTGCGTCATATACATCGATCAAAGTCCTTGGTCATTTCGATGCTGGGGCCGGATCACAAGGAAATTACGACAATATTCT
>CAZIKU010000224.1:0-1610 GCA_964539815.1 uncultured Klebsiella sp.
TCGTGGCCCATTGCGGCGAATCCCGATTGCCCACGTTGCGGTACGCACCCTACGCTGACGGGCATCGTGGATATGGAGGCGGTCTGTGCGGCCCCAATTGGTGCCGATGAAATCAGCGTACTTGAGGCACAGCAACGGCTACACCGCACACCTGCACCGTTGTTGCTCGATGTGCGTGACGACCATGAATATGCGGCGGGGCATCTGGCAGGTGCCGTGCATATCCCGGTTGATGTGTTGGCCACGTGCCTGCACGACATCCCCGCGGGCGCCGACATCATCGTCTACTGTCGCAGTGGCATGCGTAGCGCCCGCGCCCGCGATATCTTGCGCCGCCACGCCTATACAGCCGTATCGCTGGCAGGGGGACTCGTGGCGTGGCGGCAGCGGATAGATGCCACGCTGGACGTGGTATAACACTGGTAGCACTGTTTGTGACAAAGGAATTGCCATGACGGGAGAAGATTTCCGCCAGCGGGCCACACGCGACGCGACGTGGTCGGCCGCACTCACGGCGTTGTGGTATGAGGCACAGGGCGATTGGACGGCGGCACACGATGCCCTGCAAGATGACAATAGTCGCGATGGTGCCTGGGTCCACGCCTACTTGCACCGTGTCGAGGGCGACGAATTCAATGCCGCCTACTGGTACCGGCGTGCTGGGAAACCGGTCTGCACGACAACACTCCCCGTGGAATGGACGCAGTTGGTGCAGGCTCTCGCCAAGGATGTATGACCGGCGCACCTGATTGCGCCTGACGATTTGGGTTGTGACCGTGGATGTGGAGGGAATATGACGGACCGGATTGCCGAAATCATTGAAGCGAGCACGCAACAGGTGGTTGCTGCCAGCTATGAGTTGCTCGATGCGCCCGCCTTTGGCTCGCTGGTGCGCATCCATACGCGTGACCCGCAGGTGGTGGTCTATGCCGTCGTCTTTGATATCCGCACACAGAGCCGCGAGCCGGGTGGTCGTGCCATCGTGCGTGGCAAAAGCTACACCGGACAAGCCCTCTACGACGCCGAAATCTACCGCGCCCACCCCGACTTGAGTGAAGTGCTCCAAACAGAATTCGGCGCATGGGTCATCGGCTACCGGCAGGGTGATCGCGTGGCTCAGCGCCTGCCCGCCTTGCCCCCGCCCGTGCACTACACGGTGGCTGCGTGCGATGATGCCGAGCTCTGCGCCTTTGGTGCCCAATTCGGCTATATCCGCATGATTCTGCAGGCATCCCAACTCCCTAGCGACGAACTCTTGGCGGCGCTGATTCGCCGCATTGCTGCCGCACATGGTGCCGATGAACGTGCCTACGTGGTGCGTGCCGGCCGTGAGCTAGCACTGTTGCTCCGCGACGACTTTGAACGCCTGCGTCAGCTGTTGGCACAGATTCGCATTGAATGAATAGGTAAGGGCGTCATTTCATGGCGCCCGTACACCATATGACTAGCCCGGGCAATCTGATGGAATGCCAGCTGTCTTTTCTGTGCCGTTGCGTGAGAAAAAGCGTGACGAATGCGATGTGGTTGCACCGGCGCGGTAGCGTATGCTATCATACATCATAGCGCAAGCGTGAGGGGACGTGGCGAAATGGCAGACGCGCAAGTCTTAG
>CAZIKU010000225.1:0-1608 GCA_964539815.1 uncultured Klebsiella sp.
CTTTTTTCACCAACAACAAACGGCGCATAATCGCACTCATCGGGTCGAGTTGCCCGGTCAGGATGCGCTGCCAGGTAGGAATGTCGGCAGCCAAGATAAAGACGGCGCGCACGTGGTCTGCATCGCTGGCCATGTGGGCAGTGCGGCAGGTGCCGTCGGCCAGATCGAGAAAGACGGCATGCGCTGGAGTATCGCTGACCTGTAACAGTAATGGCCATTGCCAGCTGCGGGCTATGCGCTGATAGTCGCTATTGGTGCGGATGGCGTGTATACAGGCATCAACCCACGGGGGAGTAAAGGCGGTATGTGTGTGCATAGTGGTGTTTTCTATAAAAAGGAGCTGTTTCGAGTATACTCGAAAAAATCAATAGGTAATACGCAATACCTACACCAAGCGCGACAGCGCATGACGGGGTATCTCTGCGCCTCAGCGTACTCTGCGTGAGCAGAGCACTAAACGCACGCAGAGGGCACAGAGCCGCAGAGGGAGTTGCGGACAGGCACAAAGTGTATCGCATGACGGGGTATCTCCGCCTCTGCGTGAGCAGAGCACTAAACGCACGCAGAGGGCACAGAGCCGCAGAGGGAGTTGCGGACAGGCACAAAGTGTATCGCATGACGGGGTATCTCTGCGCCTCAGCGTACTCTGCGTGAGCAGAGCACAGACTATACAGGAAAAGCCTTGTTTACTTGGCGTAGGTATTGTAACTATCTCACGATAAAACCGCTACAATGGTGCCATTATCAGCGGAAAGGACATAGGATGACGACGTTTGTCCCCTTTGAACTCGAACACTACCAGTCGCTTTATGAGCGCATCGTGGACTACAATTTGGCCGATAGTAGTGTCAAATGCGTGACCACGCGGGAATGGCTCAACGAAGACGAGATTGAGGCATTGCTCGATACCGGCCTATTCTACCCCGAAGTCAACGGTACGACGCGCTTGCGTAGCGCGATTGCACAGCTCTATATGAACGCCGATGCCAGCAACGTGCTGGTGACTGTTGGTGCTTCGCAGGCCAACGCCATGGTCTGTCAAACGCTCCTCGCCCCTGGAGACGAGGTCGTCGTGATGACCCCTGGCTATCGTCAGGTGTGGGGGACGGCACAAAACATGGGCTGTGTGGTGCGTGAATTACCTCTGCGTGCCGACCACGGCTGGCGTGTTGATCTCGATGCCCTGAACCGAGTGGTCACACCACGCACCAAGCTGGTCGCCATCGTCAATCCCAACAATCCGACGGGGACGATTTTGACGATGACCGAAATGCAGGCCATTGTGGCCGCCTGTGCTCGTGTCGGTGCCTGGCTACATGTTGACGAGGTCTACCACGGCACCGAACATGCAGGAGTAGCGGATACCCCTACGTTTTGGGGGATGTACGATCGCCTCATCTGCACCAATAGCCTCTCCAAGGCATATGGACTGAGTGGGTTGCGCATTGGCTGGGCAATCACCACCCCCGCCATGGCCGACGAGTTGTGGCGCCGCCACGAATATGCCGTGATTGCCGCAGCCGCCCCTAGCATGACGCTGGCCGAGATTGCCTTGCAGCCGGCCAAGCGCCTGCAACTGCTGACACGTCAGCGTGAGATTTCGCGCGC
>CAZIKU010000226.1:0-1523 GCA_964539815.1 uncultured Klebsiella sp.
ACACATCTCCGTGCGATGCCTGTTTTTTATGCGATACAACACACGCCAAATCATCAGCACAGGCGTTGTATAATAGATACAGTGACTGTCACAGGGAGTGAGCAATGAGCACTGATACATCAACACCGCGCTACGACCGTATCGTATCGCTTGTCTTATTGACATTGTTGGGAATGGCGGTCGTCTTCTTGGTGGACATCAACCCCAACATCATCCGCGCCCAACTCGGTGGCGACTTACCCGTCATCACGGTGTCGTGGGTCATCTTGGCGGCCATCGTGATTTTGACCAGCATGGGCGCCGATCTGTTTACTCGCGACCACCCGCAGGTACACGCCCGACCGTTGTGGCTCGTGAATTTGGGGTACACCGTCGTTGAGTTAGCCCCAGGTTTCTGGATTCTCCCCGCCATGTCGGTCATTACCAGTTTTGCCTTTTTCCGTCTGTTTAGTAGTGGCCTGCAGATGTTTGCCTTTGTGCTGGCCCTCATCGCCACTGGGACGCTGTTGTTGGCCTCGCTCGTGGCGCAACACTTCTCCATGGATCGCCAACCCGAAGTGCGTCAAGTCGCACTCATGGTATTGCAAGGCCTGGCGTTGGTCATGGCGTTCGGCTTGTTCAGTGCGATTTACTTTGCCCACTTGCGCACGTTGTATTCGGCCGTCTTTGTGGGTAGCAGTGGTGCATTGCTCGCCTACTCACAACTCCAATGGACACAAACTCGTGCCAATCTGGCACTCTTGTCACTAATGGTCGGCTTTATTTTGGCACAGGCGTTGTGGGCGCTCAATTACTGGGCAGCACCGTTTTTGCTGGGTGGAGCCTTGCTGTTGGTGATTTTTTATGTGGTCACTGGCATGTTGCAGCACTCCCTGAGCGAAGCCAACAATTCCCGGCCATACTGGGAATACGGCATCATCGGTGCGGTGTTGTTGGTCGCAATTATCGGAGCCGTCCTGGCATAGCTAGTGAAGCACATGCTCGCTGAGAATGCGATTAAATGCCACGATGTCAAAGTTGCCACGGATTTCGAAGCGTACCTTGCCCACTGCACTGATGTAAATGTCGATTTCGCAATCCAGATCAAGTGTCCCGGCTGTTTCCACCGAAAAGGTCTGGATTTTGCTATACGGAATCGACGTATAGTCGACCTTTTTGCCCGTTAACCCTTGTACATTTGCCGCAATAATCCGCTTGTTGGTAAACACGACCTGGTCACGGATAGTTTTGAATACAGCCAGCACTGTTTCACCATCAATCAAAAAACTACGAATCGGTGCCAGCATTTCATTTGGGTTAATCGGTGTTAATTTAAACAACGCGTTACTTTGAAAATCAATCATTCCGCAATCCTTCCTACTACTGTACCGTCCATCCCCCATCCACAGCCAACACAGTACCGGTAACAAAAGCCGCATCACGCGACAGCAAATACGCCACTGCAGCCGCCACATCGTCGGCTGTGCCAAAGTCCCCAGTCAGCGGCTGCAATTGTGGCAAGCGCGCCTTGATGTGGTCACTCT
>CAZIKU010000227.1:0-1517 GCA_964539815.1 uncultured Klebsiella sp.
TGACGGCAACCATGATTTGTGCTTGCCGCACGTGTGCGCGCCAATTATAGTACGAAACAGGCAAATCGTCGAACGACTGCAAAAGGGAGAACGAGTATGGCGGTACAATGTATCGGTGTCGTCGGCTGTGGACTCATGGGGGCAGGGATTGCACAGGTTGTCGCCGCTGCTGGTTTTCATACGCGTATCTGTGAAGTCGCCCAAGCCCCACTCGACCGCGGTCTCGCACGCATCCACGATGGCTACGCCCGCAGTCTCAAAAAAGGCACGATGACCCAAGCCGACGTCGATGCTGCGGTGGCTCGGTTGCTCCCCACCCTTGACCGGACTGATTTGGCTGATTGTGACGTCGTCATCGAAGCAATTGCCGAGAACCTCCAGCTCAAGCAATCATTGTTTGCCGAACTTGATCGCATCTGTGCACCACATGCGCTCCTCGTCTCAAACACATCGTCAATTCCCATCCACCAACTCGCCCAAGCCACTACACGCCCCGATCGTGTGGCCGGCTTCCATTTCTTTAATCCAGTGCCACTCATGCAGTTGATTGAATTAGTCTCCACCCCATTTACGAGCGCGGATACCCGTGCAGTGTTGCATGTTGTCGGTCAACAACTCGGTAAAACCGTTGTCGACGTCAAAGACGAAAGTGGCTTCATCGTCAATCGCCTGCTCATCCCCTATCTATTTGCAGCAGTACGCCTACTCGATGCCGGTGTCGCCGACCGTGATGCCATCGATACGGCCATGAAACTTGGCTGTGGCTATCCCATGGGACCACTCATGCTCCTCGACGTGATTGGACTCGACACTGCGGTTGCCATCGGTGATGTGCTCGCACGTGAGCTTGGTGATGCTAGTCTTGCCGCCCCTGATTCGCTCAAAGCCATGGTGGCTGCCGGCAAACTCGGTCGCAAATCGGGTGGCGGATTCTATCCAGTATGATGCACATAACTCTTAATTCATAATTCTTAATTCTTAATTGACAGGAGTTTCCATGACGATCTGGCAACACCAATTCGATGAAGGCGTGGTCACGCTGACAATCAACAATCCACCAGTCAATGCACTGAGCCGTGCCGCAGTCGCCGAACTCGCCGACGTGCTGCATGCACTCGATGCCCATACGACGCGTGCTGTGGTGATAACGGGATTTGGCGAAAAAGCCTTTGTGGCCGGTGCAAACATCAAAGAAATCAATGCTCTCAGTGATATCGATGACGCACGTAATTTCGGTCAAGTCGTGCTTGCACTCGGGCAATACATGCGCACGCAACCATACCCCATCATTGCGGCGGTCAATGGTGTTGCATTTGGTGGCGGCTGCGAGTTGGCATTGATGTGCGATATGCGCATTGCGAGCACGAACGCCAAACTCGCTCTGCCCGAAATTACGCTCGGACTCATGCCGGGCTGGGGGGGCAGCGTGCGCGTGGCACGCCAAGCAGGCGCGAGTACCGCACTAATGATGGCACTCACCGGTGAGCCAATTACTGCATCAGACGCGTTCCGCCTCG